>MHBU01000001.1:0-161 GCA_001803395.1 Methylotenera sp. RIFCSPLOWO2_02_FULL_45_14
GGACATGGGCTTTATGCCTGATTTAAAACGAATTTTGGCGTTGCTGCCTAAGCAACGTCAAAATTTAATGTTTTCAGCCACATTCTCAAACGAGATTAAAAAATTAGCCGATGACTTTTTAACCAAGCCGCAGTTGATTGAAGTCGCACGCAGCAATGCCA
>MHBU01000001.1:245-1845 GCA_001803395.1 Methylotenera sp. RIFCSPLOWO2_02_FULL_45_14
ATGCCAAACAAGTCATTATATTCACCAAAACCAAAATCACCGCTAGCCGCCTAAGCCGTAGCTTAGCCAAAGTAGGCATTGCCGCTGACGCAATTCACGGTGACAAAACGCAACAAGAACGTATTAAAGCTTTAGATGCTTTTAAAGCCGGCACTGTCACAGCATTAGTCGCCACCGATGTTGCTGCGCGCGGTTTAGATATTAGCGAATTACCGATGGTGATTAACTATGAAATCCCCAGTGCTCCAGAAGATTATGTACATCGTATCGGCCGTACTGGCCGTGCAGGTGCAAGTGGCGTGGCAATTTCATTTGTGAGTGAAGATGAAGAAAAATATATCGTAGAGATTGAAAAACTGATTAAGCGCCAAATCCCTAAAGAAGTGATTGCCCTCGATAAACCAAGTACACCATCGCGTACACCTCGCAGTAAATCAAGCCACGCAAGCACTCAAGAAAAACCACAAGAAGATTCAGTAACAAGGCGCATGCCAGCTAAGAGAAAAAGCACAGACCCATGGTTTGATAAACCTTATGAGCCTAACTCACAAAAAAATGATGCTGTGGTTACCAGACTATCGAATGCAAAAAAAGCGCCTGTTGCAGCATTACTTGGTGGTTTATTATCCAGCAAGTAATGTAGGAAGCGTTATTGCATGCCTCTACTGATTTCGCATAAAATCAGCCACGCCATACAACTGCTCTGCTAATTTTTTCATCAAATCATCATCGTAGCCTAATTGATGCATGGCTTTAATCATGCAATACATCCATTGATCACGGGCTGATTCATCAATTGCAAACGGCAAATGCCGCTTACGTAGCATCGGATGGCCATAACGCTTGATATAAAGCTGTGGGCCACCTGTCCAGCCTGTTAAAAACATAAATAATTTCTCACGTGCTGAAGTTAAATCTGCTTGGTGCATCGCTCGAATTGGCGCAGCTTTTACGTCACTATCCATAATGTCATAAAACGTTTCTACCAATTGGCGGATATTTTGAATACCGCTGGCCTCACCGCCTAGCAACTCAAAAAAAGTGCTTTTATTACTGCCTGCTTCTTCTATTTTATTAAGCATAGTGTCAGCTTAAACCACTTTTGTTTTAACGAGACTAGCAGCTAATTTTGCACGCTCTCTCGCTTCAGTAATATTTTTACCAGTAGCCAATGCCACGCCCATGCGCCTTTTGATAAAAGACTCAGGTTTACCAAATAAACGAATATCACTGCCAGGTACAGCCAAAGCTTTATCTACACCATCAAAAGCCAAGTGCCGTGTCTCATGTCCGCCATAAATCACGGCACTTGCGCTTGCTTCTCGCAGGCTTACATCCACAGGCAACCCTAAAATAGCACGTGCGTGTAAATCAAACTCACTAAAACGCTGACTTGCCATCGTCACCATGCCAGTATCATGCGGGCGTGGGCTTACTTCACTAAACCAGACTTGGTCGCCCTTTATAAATAGCTCAACACCAAACAAACCTAAGCCGCCTAAACTATCGGTGACAGCTTTAGCTATTCTTTTAGACTCTTCCAGAGCCTTTGCAGCCATTGGCTGTGGTTGCCAACTTTCTACATAATCACCTTTTTCTT
>MHBU01000001.1:1871-26865 GCA_001803395.1 Methylotenera sp. RIFCSPLOWO2_02_FULL_45_14
TAAGTGGTGATTTCACCTTGCGCATTTTTAGCCCGCACCGTGAGTAACGTGATTTCGTAATCAAAATCAATTTGACCTTCAACAATCACCACACCTTGATTCACACGCCCACCAGTAGCTGCATAATCCCATGCGGTTTTAACTTCACTTGTTTGCGTAATGCGAGATTGCCCTTTGCCAGAAGATGACATAGTAGGTTTAATAAAGCACGGATAACCAATGCCTGCATCAATCGCCGCCTGTAGCTCAGCCACACTTTTAGCAAAAGCATAGGGGGAAGTGGGTAATTTAAGTGTTTCAGCCGCAAGCCTGCGAATACCTTCACGGTTCATAGTGAGTTGCACCGCTTTGACAGTCGGAATAACCGTTGCGATACCCGCAGCTTCAATATCTGCAAGGGTTTGAGTATTCAGTGCCTCAATTTCCGGCACAATTAAATGTGGTTTTTCTTGCGCGATTAAATCACGTAACGCTTTATCATCTGTCATATCAATTACGTGCGCACGGTGTGCCACTTGATGGCCAGGGGCATTTTTATAGCGATCAACCGCAATCACTTCAACACCTAAGCGCTGTAATGCAATGATGACTTCTTTACCGAGTTCGCCGCTACCTAACAACATTACGCGTGTTGCATTGGGACTTAAAGGGGTTCCGATTTGCATGAAATTCTCTCAATTATTAATTGATTGAATCATACCATGCGAGGGTTTTTATGAAAATTGAAGATACCAATAATTGATATAGAAAAAAAACCGTTCATCCACGAAACTCACTAAAAGCACGAAAATTTATTGTTTGGTATCGTATTTTTGATGAGTCAGCGAACTATTGCCTTACGGCATACGCTTGGCTTAAACCATATCGTGAATAAAAATAACGCTAATGCTTGATTTGATGTTTATCCATACGGTAGCGCATGGTCATGCGTGTAATGCCAAGCTTACGTGCAGCCTCTGATACGTTGTTTTTGGTATCCGCTAACACCTGTAGCAAAATTGCTCTTTCTGCTGCATCTAAGGTCGATTGCTGTAACTCTGTTTGGGCCATTGCCTCTGTGGCACGTTGCATTGGTAATGCCAAATCAACATCAGTCACCTGGCTATTATGGCAAAGCAATATCGCTCGACTCACCTGATGCTTTAACTCGCGCACATTACCAGGCCATGCGTAGTTTTGTATCCTATTGATCGCATCTGGCGTAAAGGTGGTACTTGCCAAACCATAACGCCTGGAAGTTTGCGCCGCAAAATACTTAGCTAACAACAGCATATCGCCAGACCTCTCACGTAGTAGCGGCATTGCAATGCTCATCACGTTTAAGCGATAGTATAAGTCTTGCCTGAAACGTCCCAGTTGCGACATTTCATGTAAATCGCGGTTGGTTGCCGCGACAAAACGCGCCGGCACCAACCGTTCTTTAGTTGAACCCAAACGTCTTACCACACGGCGTTCTAGCACGTTAAGTAGTTTTGCTTGTAGCGCTAACGGCAGCTCACCAATTTCATCCAAAAACAGCGTGCCATCTTCAGCAGCTTCAATCAAACCTGGGCGCGTACTCACAGCACCTGTAAATGCGCCCTTCTCATGCCCGAACAACTCACTTTCAATCAGCTCTGTAGGCAATGAGGCACAATCGACATGTACAAAAGGCTTGTCGCGATTGGCACATGATAAATGCAACAATCGTGCGGCCACATCTTTACCTGTGCCTGTTTCACCACTAATCAGCACTGTGGGTGGCACACTATCGCTAGAGACCAGCTGCGCGATACGTTTAATTTGTGTCTTAACGCTTTGCATAGCGGGGCTCTCACCCAGCAGTTCAACGCCTTCGGTGGCGTGTGCATTACGTTGACGGGAGTAATCCAGGCTATTTGTTTGTACAGCCGTTGCTTCAGCTTTTTGTATCGAAAGTAATAGTTCTTCAAGATCAATTGGCTTCTTGAGATAATCAATCGCGCCCTGCTTCATGGCGTTTACCGCATCGCTAATTTCACCATGTGCAGTCATTACTATCACTACCGCATTTTTAGCCACAAATTCTGGCAATAAATCCAAGCCGTTCCCATCTGGCAAGCGCATATCCAGCAATACAATATCTGGAGAAAATTGCTTAAGAATATTGCGCGCATCTTGCAGATTCTCAACATGCGCGCATTCATAGCCTGACTTTTGCAACCGACGCATCACAGCGCGGGCAAACAACACTTCATCTTCAACAATCAGTAGTTTTGACTTTTGATTTATCAATGTTGAAGCTTCGTTGGGATTGAGATGCACCACTAAATGACGCCCCTAATCAATCATTATCCACTGCACTTGATTTCGGCTGATCAAATGCAAAACGAAGTCCTACCCACGCAGCACGCGGTGCACCTGGAGATTGAAATTGCTCTGCTTGCCATGCATTTGGATCTGCATTAAAGCTTTTATCAACAGTATTAAATGCATTGGTACCTAAAATACCCATCGTAGCGTAATCTTTATCCGTGATATTAGTTGCCTTTAAAAAGCCACTCCAGTTTTGGTTAAACTGCCAGTTAGCATCCATATTAAACACAGTATAGCCAGCTACTTTACCGTTAACGTCTTGGTTATTTTCATCCCCACGTGCAAACACACTTGCACTTGTAATCATATTCAAACCAACCGTTAAACTAGGTGTAATGTCATAAGCCGCCCGTAACTTCAGTGAATGGCGCGGAATGTTAGGCAAATAATCGCCTGCTTTTGCAGTGAAATTGCCGCTAGCATCAGCAGAAGAGTTATTTTCGTTATGGAACTGCACATCAGACTCAAAGGTGGCTTGCAAATATTGATAATTAGCAGACATGCTTAATTTTTCAAACTTGCTACTTAAACCAAGTTCCAACCCTTGGCGACGAGTCTCACCTACATTCTTAAAATAACCTAGATTGAAGCTTTGGTTGCTACTTACAAATTGAATGTCATCTTCCAAATTAGTGCGGAAGACCGATGCATTCCAACGTAAATTGGGGTTAAGTTGACCACGCACTCCCGCCTCAAACGTTTTTGATACTACAGGTTTCAAAACAGGATCGGCCAGAAAGTCAGTTGGCAAACGACAAGGTGTTAAGGGGTCGGCACAGCTCAGCTCGATTGGTGTAGGTGCACGCATCCCTTCATTGTAGCCGCCATAAAACCCTAATGTAGTGCTTGGATTGTAATTTAAACCAATCGCAGGATTAAAACGGTTAAAGGTGTGTTTAACATGGTCGCTATCACCTGACACAAATTTTCCTGTATTAGGGTCAGCCTCCATATTATCTTTGACACGCACCTGAATGTAGTTATAGCGCCCAGACAACGTAACATGCACTTGCTCATTCAAAGAGAAAATATCGGTGGCATATAAGCCGTAATATTTGTTATTAGTTCGGATATTGGTTTCTTCTTCAAAATCACTATTGGCAACAGCACCTCGATTTGCACCAAAGTTGGTTGTCTGCTCTGCTGCTACGTACTTAGTCCGGCCTAAATCAGCACTCACACCAGTAGTGAATTGATTTTTATGATTGAACGCGTCACCAAGATACGAGTACTGTGCG
Organism: Methylotenera sp. RIFCSPLOWO2_02_FULL_45_14; assembly: GCA_001803395.1. GTDB lineage: Bacteria > Pseudomonadota > Gammaproteobacteria > Burkholderiales > Methylophilaceae > Methylotenera. The sequence continues at coordinate 5,444 of MHBU01000001.1, forward strand.
GTAACACCATATCCTAATTGACGTGTTGCAGATTGCTCGTTAGACCCTTGATTAAGAATATCCACTGCTTCTGGCAATGTTTGGTCACACGCATCAAGAGCCCCTGTCTCGGCACTTGCAAAACAGTCATTAGTGTTACTAGCAAAGTTATTGATGTGGCTATTACGCACGTAAATGTTTGCGCCTACTAAATGCTCATCTGTAAAAAAATGACTGCCTTTTAGGCTCAGCATTTGCATGCGGTTGCCAACGCTATCAGGGTAAGTATAGGCCTCTTTAGGCTTGTTGAGCCAGCTTTTAGGTAATGCTTGCACGCCGTTTAAATTATTGTGCGCTAGCGTCAAACTTAAATCTAAATCAGTGGTGTCATTTTGCCAGCCTACCTTGCCAAACATTTGATTCACTTCGCTCGTAGAAGAATCTCGCCAGCCATCCTCTTTAGAAAAATTACCTGTTACAAAGTAGTCAACATTGCCATTTTCACCACCATAGCTTGCATTAAAACCACGGCGCCCCCAAGACCCTGCCATGAGTTCTGCACCGAAACCAGGATAGCTAGAACCACTTTTAGTATTCACTGAAAGTGCGCCCCCCAAGGTATTCAAACCAAATACAGGGTTTGAACCTGGCATTAAATTGATGCTGGAAATTGCACTTTGCGGAATTAAGCCCCAATTGACCGTGTCGCCAAATGGTTCGTTAATACGGACACCATCTTGAAATACAGATAAACCTTGCGGGGCACCCGCTAATGGTGAAGCAGTAAAACCACGGAAATTAACATCTGCCATATACGGATTACTTTGGCCCTCTGTAACCGTAATGCCACCTAAATTGTTATTGATGTAATCTGACAATTCCAATGTGTGTTGTTTTGCTAAATCTTTAGCGCTCACCGACTGCACGTTAGCAGGTACCTGGTCAATTGTGGTGCCAATACCAGGCAATGGTGTGGTAGAAATCACCTCGATTTTACCAAGCTCTAAAGCTTCAGCCTTATTTTCAGCAAATGCCTGATGTGGCACTGCATAAGCCGCTAAGATTGCGACTAAGATTAATTTTGGTTGTATGGATTTTAGTTGTAATGTGCTTTGCATGTTATTCCTTATATTTTTTTAATACAGCACAAGATAATTAGCAAAAGTTATTCCAAAAATTCAATATAAAAAATATTGAATATAATCAATAGGTAACATTTAAATTGACTGTTAATCTAGAATTGTAGCCTAAATTATGGTTGTTTACAGCCATATTGGTGGCTGTAAACAACCACCAATATCATCATATACTGTTCAGTAGCTGCCTTGGTGGAATATTCAGAAACTCTCGCAAACCTAACCAAGCCGCAAGCGGTATGACGATTGCAGACATTAACATCACACTCATGGCTAAGGTTAGATTAAACTGAAATGGAATATTCAAAATATTGGCGCTGATGTAATAAGCCAAAAAATTAGCGGCGATTGTCGCTGTAAGCGCTGCAATGGTGCCAATACAAGCAAACTCGGCGGTGTAAGCAACACTAGCCTGCCACCTTGATGCGCCAAATACACGCATCAGTGTGGCTTCGGCAATGCGTTCTTCTCTTGTTGCCACTAATGCCGCATATAGCACAGCAACACCGGCTATTAAACTAAAAGCGAATACATACGCTATCGCGCTACTCATTTTTTGCATAATGCCGCGCACTTGCTGCATCAGCGCTGCCACATCGATCACAGTTAAATTTGGATATTGTTTAACCAATTGATTTAATGGAGCATCGGCACCCACAGGCAAATAAAAGCTGCTGATAAAGTTTGCGGCATACGGCTCTAACAAGCCTGGTGGAGTCACTGCAAAAAAATTAGCGCGCATGGTATCCCACTCTACTTTTCTAAGGCTGGTCACGGTCAGCGTTGTTAGGTTGCCTGCTATATCAAACACCAGTTTGTCGCCCAATTGCACGCTTAATGTTTTTGCCAAACCTTGCTCGAGTGAGAGATACGGCTTGCCATGCTCTTGCTGAGTCCACCAGCGACCAGCTTGCAAGCGATTATCACTTTGCATGGTTGCAGCCCATGACAAATTAAATTCGCGCTCAGCGAGCCGTTTTGCACGTTCATCTTCCCACTGTGCAGCTTTGATTAACTCACCGTTTTTACTGATTAAACGTGCGCGCACCATGGGGAAAATGGCCGTATCTTTAATTTTTTGCTGTGAAAAAAATTGAGTGATACCTGCAATTTGGGCGGGTTGAATATTGATGACAAAGCGATTCGGCGCGTCACTTGGTAAAGAGGCTTGCCAATTGTGCACCAAATCGCCACGTATCAACGCTAACAACATCAGCACCATGAGGCCCATACTAAAACCTATCATTTGCACCGTAGATAGCCCGGCTCTTCTTTTAAGCCCCTGTATGCCTAGATTGATTGATGCGAGCGTTTTATTTTGTGGCGTCAAGCTAAATAACCGTTGCACTGAGCCAACCAAGCCATAGGCAAAGGCTGAAATAACCACGCATAGTGCCACTACTGCTAACATGGTATAGACAGCAATTTTTGTGTCTTGCGCTTGCCAAAAAATCATGGCTCCCATGACTAACGCCGCTGGTAAAAACTTGGCTTGCGTGGATATTGGTTGAGCAAGCGTTTCACGCCTTAATATGTTGATAGCGGTGAGGTTGCGCATTTGCCAGGCGTGTGGAATTACAACAGCAATCATCATCATAATGCTGGCAGCAAACCCTACCAAGATTGGTGCTGCAGAAACTGGCGGCAATGCATCAACAAACAAACTGCCGGCTAATTTAGCCAAACCCAATTGTGCCAAATAGCCGAGTACCGAGCCGAATAAGGCACTAAAAAATGCAATTAGAAACGTTTGTAGCGCTAACACTTGCAATACTGTATTTTGTCGTGCGCCAAAGCAGCGCATCAGTGCAAAGGTATCCAAACTCTGCTTGATATATGGCAAGCTTGATAGCAACATGGCTACCATGGCCAATATCACACTCACCATGGCAGATAAACCTAAAAATTGACGTGCTTTATCTAAAGCCGACTTAATTTCAGGACGTGCGTTGCGTACGTCTTCGATGCTTTCACCGCGACCTAATTCTGCTTTAGTTTGCAAAAAATAATCGTTGATTTTTTTAGGTTCAGCCGCAAGTAACAACTGATATTTCACACGGCTGCCATATTGAATCAACTTGGTTGCGGGCAAGTCTGCTGCGTTCAGCATCAATCGAGGCGCAAAGCTGAACATGTCGCCACCGCGTGAAGGCTCACGTAACAAAATCGCGCCGACACGCAATTTATGTTCACCCACTTCGACTTCATCACCCACTTTTACATCCAGTAAACTAGCCAAACGCGGCTCTAACCAAGCTTCACCTGATTGCGGTGCGGCTTTTACTGTTTGTCCAGCTTCGCCAATCGTGGCACCGATGGTGAGGTCTCCACGTAACGGGAAACCTTGCTCAACCGCTTTTATTTCTGCTAACTGACTTAATTCTCCATGAATGGCCATGCTGGCAAACTCATAGGTCATAATTTTAGTCATGCCTTGCGTTTGCGCGCGCTTAATAAAAGCTTGAGGAATCGGATGATCAGCCATCACCGCAAGGTCTCCACCTAGCAGCAAACCACCTTGCTGATTGAGTGCGGACTCTACGCGCTGTGTAAAAAAACTAACCGCAGTAATTGCCGCCACTGCTAGCACCAAGGCAAAAACCAATACGCGTAGCGCACCTGCACGCCACAAATTTAACGTTTGAGTCCAAGCTAGCTTAAAAATTAACATCATGCGCTAGCCACTTCTTCTAATCGCCCGTTGACTAAATTGAGTTGACGCTGGCAACGGTTAGCTAAGTGTATATCATGGGTTACTAGCACTAACGTGGTACCCGCCTCTGCATTCATCTTAAATAACAATTCAATAATCATCTGCCCAGTGGCATTATCCAAATTACCCGTGGGCTCATCTGCAAATAAAATTGCAGGCTCAGTAGCAAATGCGCGTGCGAGTGCAACACGTTGCTGCTCGCCGCCAGACAATTGCTTAGGGTAATGTTGCAAGCGTTGACTTAAACCCACTTTATTCAAAGCCTCCAGGCTTAACTCTTTTGCATTTGGATGGTTTTTTAATTGTAGTGGCAACATCACATTTTCAAGTGCCGTGAGTGAAGATAGTAGCTGGAATGACTGGAACACAAAACCCATGGTTTTAGCGCGTATGGTAGCCCGCCCATCTTCATCTAGCCCACTAAATACATTACCCTGAATTTGAACGCTACCGCCAGTTGGTATATCCAACCCGGCAAGCAAGCTTAATAATGTAGATTTACCAGAGCCTGAACTGCCGATAATGGCCACTTGCTCGCCAGTCGCTATGCTTAAATTTAAACCTTGTAGAATACGAAGTTGGTTATCATGGTTGAAAATTTCATAATACAAATCGTGTGCTTGAATGATAGGGGGCTGTTGCATTGATGTTGTTCCGCTTATTTTTGGTATTAAAGACTGCATTACTTAGTTTGTGTTTTTTGAGTTTCGTTGCATGGGCGTCTCCTGCAAATGCAGAAAATCCTAACATTTTGATTGTTGGTGATAGTTTATCTGCCGCCTATGGTATTCCACAACAGCAAGGCTGGGCTGCATTATTACAAAAAAAACTTCAGCTGGAAAACTATCGTTATGATGTCGTCAACGCCAGTATGAGCGGTGAAACCACTAGCGGAGGCGCTAGCCGCATCACCGCTGCACTCAAACAAACAAAACCTGCTATTGTCATTTTAGAGCTCGGCGCAAACGACGGCTTGCGTGGTTTACCCATTAAAGAAATGACCGCTAATCTCAGTAATATTATTCGGCAAAGTAGAAAGTCTGGCGCTAAAGTATTACTGGTTGGCATGAAAATTCCACCCAACTATGGCCCCAAATATTCAGAAGCATTTAGCCAAAGCTACCTACAGCTAAGCCGTAAGCACAAAATTCCGCAGGTACCTTTTATGTTAGAAAATGTCGCAACCCAGCCAGACTTAATTCAACAAGATGGCTTGCATCCCAACACGCTTGGACAGCCAATGATTTTAGAAAACATTTGGCCTCAATTGAAGTTGCTGCTTAAAAAGTAATACCAGGGCTATTGATACTAAAAAAGACGGCTATTAGGTTTGTTGATTAAATAGCTAGATCTTGTTTTGTAAATGCATCTTGCCAAACAATTTCTAAACCAAGCTCACCCCCATTTGCCTGCAATTCATGTGCAACGCCAATACCAGGCACACATGCCAAGGTGTCTTGCCAATAAATCAATGGTAAATGCAGGCGTTGCCATGGTGGAATATTAGCCTCTTGCAATAAATGTTTAAGCGTTCTGGTCGGTCTGAGCGGGTTTGGTTTAAAGCGCTCGCCACCACCGCGGTTAGTGATTCTAAGCTTGCTCATTCCAAACTTTAACGCTAGGCCAGCTCCGCTCACTTGCTTAAATTTCAGCTGTCCGCCATTGGGTAAAGTCAAAGTTGCTTCGCCATTCCATACCATATCAAATGGTTCAGCAATATACTCAATGCATAAATAAGCGCGTTGCTGATAACGTTTTAACGTGAGGTGTTGTAATTTAATGCTTAAATCAGCATCAGGCTTGGCATTCAATAATTGCTGGATGATTTCAGTTAAATGCTCTGCGGTTGGCATAGCAAGTTGATTTTGTGCGAACCACCAACGCAACACATTTTTAGCGCGTGGAATATCTAGTTGACTCAACCCCTGTAAGCAAAGGCTGTTATTTAAAAGCAATTCTCTGGCATCTAAAATGGCTAATGTATCAAGCAAAGTATTGGCTTCAGCTAAATGAGAGGCGGTTCTGGCAAGTACTGATTTCACGCTTTGATAGCGAGACTCCAAGACTGGCATCACCTCATGACGTATAAAATTACGCTCATATTGTGTGTTTTCATTACTTTCATCATCACACCATTCGATCTGATGCTGCACGGCATACTCATGGAGTGATTGACGTGACACATTTAACAAAGGACGCATTAAGCGTCGCGTTTTGTCTGAGGCGGCCATGCAAGACAAACCCTTAACCCCAGCGCCTCTAAATAACTGCAACAGCATGGTTTCCGCTTGATCATCTTGATGGTGTGCCGTGACTACAAAGTCAGCGATAACATCGCCGAATTGATAATTAAACAGCGCTTGATAGCGTAATTGGCGAGCGGCAGCTTCAACACCATGTTGATTTGTTCTATCAATATCTACATGTGTTATTTGCAAGGGCACATTGAGCGATTGACATTGCTGCGAACAAAACCCAGCCCATGCGTCTGCATTGCTACTTAAACCGTGATGCACATGCATAGCATGTAACTCAAAAGGTAAATAACGTTGAGCTTGTGCTAACAGATGCAGCAACACACAAGAATCTAAACCGCCACTTAAAGCGAGCAACAATTTTGGCGGCCGCGTCAACGGTTGCTCAGTTAATAAGTGGTGAGTTAAAAAAGCATGCAACTGAAAAAGTAAAGGGTGCATTGATGTAGCATTGGACTGGCTAGATTTTTCTTGTTTTGCCGTCCTGTCAGCCCTATTTCTCAGCGGTTTCTTTGAATTTTCCATAGCTCATTAAACGCTCGTAGCGAGTCACTAACAGCGATTTAATTGACTTAGCTTTTAGTCGTGTCAGCTCCTCTTTTAGTGCGCTGCGCAATGTTTCCATCACCACTTCTGGCGAACGATGCGCACCACCCAAAGGCTCAGAAATGATTTTATCCACTAAACCCATCGCCTTGAGTCGATCAGCCGTGATAGCAAGCGACTCAGCTGCAATTGAAGCTTTATCTGCACTCTTGTACAAAATTGAAGCACAGCCTTCGGGCGAAATGACAGAGTAAGTACCGTATTGCAACATCAATAACTGATCAACCACGCCAAGTGCCAACGCACCACCTGAACCGCCTTCACCAATAATCACGCCGATAATAGGTGTTTTCAATTCTGCCATCACGTATAAATTACGTGCAATGGCCTCTGATTGTCCGCGCTCTTCAGCACCAATGCCAGGGTAGGCACCCGGGGTGTCAATAAGCGTGATAATCGGGATATTGAATTTTTCAGCTAATCTAAACAAGCGCAAGGCTTTGCGATAGCCTTCAGGGCGTGGCATCCCAAAGTTGCGGTATTGGCGCTCTTTTACATCGCGCCCTTTTTGGTGCCCAATCACCATCACTGGCTGCCCTTCAAACCTTGCCAAACCACCGACAATCGCAGGGTCATCCGCATAAGCTCTATCGCCGTGCAGCTCTTCAAAGTTTGTAAACATACCTTGAATGTAATCTAGAGTGTAAGGGCGTTGTGGGTGACGGGCCAGCTGAGAAATCTGCCAAGCACTTAACTTGCCATAAATATCTTCAGATAGTTTTTTATTTTTCTTTTCTAACGCAGACAACTCTTTAGATACATCTAAAGCATCATTGGCATCATGCGCCGCTTGCAAACCTTCAATTTGGTTCTCAAGTTCTGCGATGGGCTGTTCAAAATCCAGGTAACTTATTTTCATGTGCTTAACTCGGTAATCAAAGCTTATTCTAAAAAAATATAATTCCACGTTGCATTCAAACTAAGACAAGGCGGAGGGTCGCAGACAATACAACTAGCACTATACGTAAGAGGCACTAAAAGTACGGCAAAACCTGATATACGGCCTTTCATGCGCTTCAGCGCATAGAAAGTCGGCATACCCATGTGGTACAACGCAGTCTTAGTTTGAATGCATTGTGGAATGTTTAATTATATAGGATTTTTACATTACTTTGATTCAACCATTCAGTTAAGCCTGCAATCAATTCTTCATGCAAGTCCACGCGCCAGTCATTACCTAACATCAATTCAACTTTACTGGTTTTATTATGATATTCAACTTTAACCGCACAACCGCGCTGCTCTTGTGATGCACTTATACAATAGGGTTTAAGTAGCGATTTTAATTTAATGGCGTCGGCTTGGCCGTTGCATGATAATTTTAAAAAGCTGGCACGGCTGTTTCTCAAACTGGATAAATCATGCAATTTTCTTGCATTTACACGAACGCCACCTGAAAACTCATCATTACTGACGCGACCTTCTACAATCACCAACTGATCATCTTTTAATAATTGTTGACACTGATTAAGTAGCTCATTACCCACTACCACTTCAATCCTTGTGGTGCCATCATCAAGACCAACAATCGCCATTTTGCCGCGCGCTGTCATGCGGATACGCACACCAGAAACAATACCCGCAAGCAGTTGTGGCTGCTCTTTGGGCGTTAAGTTTGCCAGCGTAGTGCTAATAAAATTGCTTAAATCTTTTTGATATGACCAATAAGGATGACCGCTAAAATAAAAGCCTAAGGCTACTTTTTCTTCTTGTAAACGCTGTTGCTCAGGCCAGGCAGCAACGGTTGGCAATACATGCACAGCATTATCAGCAGCCTCCCCAAATAGGCTATTCTGGTTGCTGTTTGCATTAGTTTGCTCTGCCGCGCTTATTGCCAAACTCACGCCCGTTAACAAAGCGTGGCGATTCGGTTCCAGTTTATCAAAAGCCCCTGCCCTAATCAGCGATTCAATCACACGACGATTCACTTTGCGTAAATCTAAACGACTACAAAAATCAAACAAGCTGGTAAACGGACCATCTTGCCTGCGTGCTTGTAAAATCACCTCAATCGCGGCTTGTCCTGTGCCTTTTACTGCGCCCAAACCGTACAGCATTTGGTTTTTATTGATGGGTGTAAATTTGAACTCGCTTTGGTTCACGTCTGGCGGCAACACCTCTACTTGATTAGGCGCACAATCATCATAAAAAATATGTACGCTGTCTGTGTTGTTCATATCAGCCGACATAGTGGACGCCAAAAACGCCGCCGGGTAATGCGCTTTTAAATAAGCGGTTTGATACGCCACCAGCGCATAAGCCGCCGCGTGCGATTTATTAAATCCATAGCCAGCAAATTTTTCCAGTAAATCAAACAACTCAGTCGCTTGACGCTCCGTCATATTGTTTTTTACCGCGCCTTCGGTAAAGGTTTTGCGCTGATCATCCATTTCTTCTTGCTTCTTTTTACCCATGGCACGCCGTAACAAATCTGCTCCGCCCAAGCTATAGCCTGCGACCACTTGTGCAATTTGCATCACCTGTTCTTGATACACCGCAATACCGTAAGTCTCTTTCAGAATCGGTTCCGTGAGCGGATGCGGATATTCCACGCGTTGTTTACCATGTTTGCGTCGGCAAAAATCCGGGATCAAATCCATCGGGCCAGGGCGGTACAAGGCCACCAAAGCAATAATGTCTTCAAAGCAATCTGGCATTGCTTGCTTGAGCATGTCTTTCATGCCTTTGGACTCAAGCTGAAACACTGCGGTAGTGTTGGCCGTTTTTAATAGCTGAAATGTTGCTTTGTCGTTGAGTGGGAATATTTCAAACGATAAAGGCGGTAACGCTTCAGCGGCGCGCTGCTTATTGGCATTGTTTAGCGCCAACTCTAAAATTGTTAGCGTGCGCAGGCCTAAAAAGTCAAACTTCACTAAACCTACGGCTTCAACATCATCTTTATCGTACTGACTCACCAAGCTCGCACCATCGGCTTGGCAATAAACGGGGGAGAAATCTGAAATTTTACTTGGTGAAATCAGCACGCCACCCGCATGCATACCTACGTTGCGCACCAAGCCTTCTAACCTTAAAGCAAGCTCTAGCAGCTCACGCAGCTCTTCTTCATTCTCGCGACGTTCAGCCAATTGCGGCTCTTTAACTAACGCATCGGATAACGTTATGCCCAGTTCTAAAGGGATAAGTTTACTAATGCCATCAACAAAGTGAAACGGTAAATCTAAAACGCGACCAACGTCACGAATCACCGCTTTGGCCGCCATAGTACCGAAAGTAGCAATTTGTGAAACAGCATCTAAACCATATTTTTGTTTGACATAATCAATGACGCGATCGCGCCCTTCTTGGCAAAAGTCAATATCAAAATCGGGCATGGAAACACGGTCTGGGTTTAAAAATCGCTCAAATAGCAAGTTGTATTCCAGCGGATCTAAATCCGTAATGCCCAAGCTGTAAGCCACCACCGAACCCGCACCTGAACCACGCCCAGGCCCCACTGGCACGCCATTATTTTTAGCCCAGTTAATAAAATCTGCCACAATCAAAAAATAGCCTGCAAAACCCATTTGATTGATGACGTTGGTTTCAAAATCTAATCTTGCCTCGTATTCTCCCTGCTTATTAGCACGTAAATTTTCATCGGGATACAACACGGCCAAACGCTTAGTTAAACCAAGCCGTGCTTCTGAGATTAAATACTCATTTAAGCTTTCATTATTAGGTGTTGGAAAGTTGGGTAAATAGTTTTTACCAAGTGTGAGACTTAAATTACAGCGCTTGGCAATTTCCACACTGTTAGCAAGCGCTTCTGGCATATCCGCAAATAAAGTTGCAATTTCAGCCTGCGTTTTAAAATACTGTTCAGTGGTGAAATTTTTTGGCCGACGCTTATCGGCTAACACATAGCCTTCTGAAATACAGGTACGCGCCTCATGCGCTCTGAAATCATCGGGCGTAGTAAATTGTATGGGGTGCGTTGCAACAATAGGCAAGCCCAGTTGGCTCGCTATCGAACGTGCATGATGTATATAATCTTCTTCGTTACTTGCATTCTGGCCAGCAGCGGCAATGCGCTGCACTTCTAAATAAAAACGTTCTGGGAACAAGCCTTGCCATTCGGCTGCCAGCTTAAGCGCAAGATCTTGATTACCCTGTAAACACGCCTGACCAACATCGCCTGCCATAGCACCCGACAACAGTAATAAACCTTCTGTTCCACACTCAACAAACCATTCACGTTTAAACTCCGCGCGGCCACGATACTGGTTGCTCAAATAGGCCCGGCTTAACAACTGACAAAGTAGCAAATATCCAGCATGTGACTGGCATAGCAAGAGTAAACGTGAAGGCTGCTCGCGATTAGTACTGTTTTCTAACCAAATATCACAGCCGATAATAGGCTTTAAACCCTTGCCACGCGCTGCTTTGTAAAACTTGATAGCACCAAACAGATTACTCAGATCAGTGAGCGCCAGTGCTGGCATTTGATCATTGACTGCCTGCTTGACATAGTCATCAATCCGCACAATACCATCCACAATGGAATACTCACTGTGGCAACGCAGATGAACAAAGTTGAGGGATACTTGAGGTGAATCTAGATGTAATGGGCTGGTTTCTAACATAAGGCAAATTTTACCTTATTGCGCATTGCTAATGTAGGTCAAGATAGTACAAAAAATAGAAAAATAAAGTAGCAGACATCATGATTGATGTCTGCTATTGCAACTAGTTAAGCAAGGCGTTTACTTGCGCAATTAATTCATCATCTTGTACAGGTTTGCCCAAGAAGGCATTAACACCTAACTCAGTAGCAACATTGCGATGCTTTTCTGCAGTACGCGAGCTGATAATAATGAGCGGCGTTTTTGAAGTCTCTGGATTATCGCGCACATAACGTGAGAACTCAAAGCCATCCATACGCGGCATTTCAATATCCGTCAGAATAATATCGGGTGAAATTTCTTGCAATTTTTGAATGGCATCCATCCCATCATTCGCGGTTACCACTTCAAAATCCTCACGCTCTAGCACGCGTGAAAGCACCTTGCGCATAGTGAGAGAATCATCCACCACCAATGCTACTTTTTTCAATTGCTCAACAACGGGCGCCACTGTCGTGACTTTAATGGTCCCCACTGACAGCGCTTCACGATTTGCCAATAACACAGGGTTAATCACCAGGATAATTGAACCATCACCCATCACTGTGGCGCCAATCATGCCAGGTACATGTGCTAGCTGCGTACCCATTGGCTTCATTACCACCTCTTGGTTACCAATAATTTCATCTACGTGCAAGGCGGTACGATAAGCACCGCTACGCAACAAGACTACAGGTGTGTAAGTATGTAACTGTGCAACATGGTCAGCATCGCCTACCAACTTAGACAAAAAGTGCAGCGGATATTCGCGACCCGCCCAATCAACTTTATTGACTAAATAAGCACTGGTTAAATCATTGGGTTTTAGTTTTTGCACTTGCTCCACCATGACAGATGGAATTGCAAAAACCTTATTACCAGCACGCACTAATACCACTTGTGCAACTGAAAGCGTCACTGGCAGGTAAATATTAAACATTGCACCTAAACCTGAGGCATTGCTTACATCAATTCGGCCGCCTAGCGTAGCAATATCACTACGTACCGCATCCAAACCAACACCACGACCCGCAATTTGCGAAATGGTATCCGCAGTTGAAAAGCCTGGTTCAAAAATAACGGTCATTAATGCTTGATCCGTCACTTCTTGATCTGCTGTAAAAAACCCCTTTTCAATGGCTTTTTGCTTAACTTTAGCTAGATTAACACCAGCACCATCATCGGTAATCACCAGTGTAATTTCATCATTTTCCAAGCTGACTTTTAGCTTGACATGTCCAGTTTCAGGCTTACCTAATTTTGCACGCTCTTCAACTGATTCAAGACCATGCGCAACCGCATTGCGCAACAAGTGTTCTAGCGGTGCGCCCATCTTATCTAACACGCCGCGATCCAACTCAACGCTTTCGCCTTCAATGGTCATTTCAACACGTTTATTGAGCTCTCTAGCCGTTTGTCGCACTATGCGTTGCAAGCGCTCTGTAATGGTCGCAAAAGGCAACATACGCACGCCCATTAAACCCTGTTGCAACTCACGATTCATGCGGTTTTGTTGCTGTAATGCCGCATCCGTTTGATCAAGGTTAAGCAAAAGTCCATGCTGAATGGTTGCCACGTCGTTGACACTCTCGGCCATCATACGAGTCAGTTCTTGCAAGCGCGTAAATCTATCAAACTCTAACGGGTCAAAAGTCTCATTAGCTTCTTGCAGCAAGCTCATGCGAGATTGCAATTGCGTTTCAGCTTCAATCTCCAACTCGCGTAAGTAAGTACGCAACCTACTGATACTATCGGTTAAATCTGTAGATGACTGTTTGAAATTTTGCATTTCTCGATCCATCCGAGAACGCATGATAGACACTTCACCTGCTTCATTAATGAGCCTATCAAGGACATCTGCACGCATACGCAAAAATTGTGTTTTACGTTGAGCCTGACGTGTCGGTGCAATCACTTTTGCTGTAGGTTCTGCACTTGGAGTCTCAGTTTTAACGCCACCGACAATGTCTTCAAGCATGTAACTAATACGGTCAAATTCTACGAACATCCCATCAAAGTCATCGGAAGTCACTTTGTGCCTAAGCGCTTGAATCACACGGTCTTCCATGCCATGCACGCCATCACCAATAACGGCCTGTCCAGCCATGCGCGCGCTACCTTTAAGCGTATGTAACGCACGTTGCAGTGAATCTGAATACTCTAATTCTTGTGGGTTCGTGCGCCAAGCACGCAGGTCTTTACCAATTTGGGGGACTAACTCACGGGCCTCTTCTACAAACAATGCTAGCAACTCTTCATTAACACCTGCATCTTTACGTTGCACAGCTTCTAGTTGTGCAGCTTGCTCTGCCAGAATAGACTCGGCAGATGGTAAATTTTGTTCATCAGGCGAATCAACTTTAATATCCATCGCTGAAATTTCTTGCAGCTTATCATCAGTAGATTTTGATTTACTTGTTTTGCCTTTTGATTTTTTAGCTGATTTTTCAGCCTGTTTAACTTCTAGCACGTCGGCTTCTGCTTGTAGTGCAGCAGCAGCCTGCATCGCCGCGGTAGACTCACCAAGGGCAATAATGAGTGCACGTGTTGATTTAGGATTTTTAAGCGCTTTTGCTTTTTCTAAACCATCCCCTAGTGCCTTTACCACATTGCCATATAACGCAATATGTTGTGCGGTCCACGTGCTGTTATGTTCATCAAGCCAGTGCTCTAACGCGCGCGCTAAGTCACCTATCGGTTTAAATCCAGCGGTCAGTGCATTGCTACCTAAAGTATGTGCAGCTCTACAGCTTTCAGCCGTTGGTAAGTCACTGGAATCAACCACTAAAGCTTGATGCGCTTCTACCAAGGCTTGTAAATGTTGCTGTGCTTCCCCCAAAAATATATTAAAAAACGCACGGCTTAATTTACGTGTTCCACCAATAAGTACTTCTTCTTTTTGCGGTTTTGGCTTAGCAGCAGCAAAATCACGTACAAACTCAATCGCCAGTTCAGCTGCATGCGTTTGAAAAGGCTCAGGATTTAGTGTGACTTTTTGATTCTGGTGCAACTCAACAACCCAAGTTGCAAATTCAGCACTTATTTTTTCAACAAAAGCTAAAATTGCTGGGGTTGGAAAGGTTTTGTGTTCTATCACGAAATTCAGTAAACTTTCAACCGCCCACGCTACTTCACCCATGCCCACTAAGCCAACTGTACGACCACTGCCCTTAAGCGTATGGTAAGCACGACGAACTTCAGCTAAAGCATCCGAGTCAGTCGCATTCACACGTAATGCTTGCAGGTTTTGTGCTAAGGTCGCTAAAACCTCTTCAACCTCTGTTAAGAATATATCCTGAAGTTCAGCGTCAAATGCTTGATCAGTCACCCCATCCAAAGTTGAAGCTGCAGGTTTGCTAGTTGCAAAAGTTGGCACCGCCTCAAAATTCTCATCAGATTCAGTCTTGTCTGATTGATATTCAAACTGACTTAACTCAACATTTTCATTTGTGGTAGCCAAACCATGTTCGCGTGCGCCATTTTCTAAACGTTGCAAGGCGTCAGATAGTGCATGTTCTGATTCCACGCGTACATTAGGGAGTTCCTCGGCATAAAGACCCAACATACTTAAACTCTCAGCCACAAGCTCAAATGCTGAACTATCATTGTCATCAGACTGACCTTGTGTATGATTACTTTTAAAGTGATCAACAAAAGCTAAACTTATATGTGCAATTGATTTGGGCACTGGCATTTCTAACATATCAAATGCTGCTGCCACCTGCTGCAAAGGTTTAGACGCATTATCCAACGCGCTAGTATTGGTTGGGTTACGGAAAAACGCATCTAGCGCTTTTTCTGACAAACTTAAAGCCTCAATAATTTGTTTTGCAACGGCATAGATCACGCCAGTATCAAGCTTGCTGGTAGCAAACGCATCTACTGCAGATGCTAATTGAACACCATCAATAATAGATTGCAAACGAGAAGTTTGAGTGTTGATTTTTTGGTGAGTTTCAGCATCAAGTTGCTGATAATGATCGCAACTATGTTCTAATAGATTTAATGATGCGGCAATCTCAATCAATGAAACTTCATTAAATTTACGCTTATCCGCCTGCAATGCTTGCACTGTCGCATGCGTAGCATTAAACAAATTGACAACATTTTGATTACTAATACTTTGTTGTACTGTGCTGATAATATGCTCAAGTTTGTTAATAAATGCTTCTAAATTAGCAGCATTCGCATCAACATCACTTATGCTAATGCTAGACCATAAATCTTTCAGGCTGGGTAGGTCTGCATTTAATTGTGCCAATGCGGCTCGTTCAGCAGCAGTTGACGCAGTCCCTTCTCCGCTTGTCACACCATGTATGGGTAGCACTTCATCTAACTCAAAAACATCTTTAACGTCAGCAATGGTGTCGCTACTTCGATCACTAATAGCAACGTAATAGAGTAGATCGCGGAGTAATTGGGTCGGTACTTTAGCATCTCCAAGCGACATGTTATGCAACTGGCGATCTAGCTTACTGCAGAGTTTTTTAGCACCGGTACTGGCGCTCACTTTTTCTTGCGCTAGCGCATCGGTAAATGCAGTTGCCGCCCACCACAGTGTTTTATGTACATTCTTATTTTGTACTTGCTGCACTTTTAAAAGTGCTTCGCGCATGTTTTTTAAAGCATCAGGGTTTTTAGTACGCAGCCAATCTAACAATGATTTTTGAAAAGAGGCTCTCTGATCTGAAACAAAAATGGGTATAGCAGACTCTGCGATAGGGTTCGTAGGTAAGTCTTTAGGTGCACTATTATCAGTGTCAGGGAAGAATAGCTCACTTTCTTCTAGCGCCTCCCCTTGCACCTCTACTAATGGTTTTAAACTCGCATACAACCTGGTAGGTACATCAGGCATGCCGTTTAATAAATTTTGCAAGTACTGTGACAATGTATCAACCGCATGCATGAGATGCGCCATGACTGACTGGCTTACTGGTATCAGTTGTTTTTCTAACTTATTGGTAAGTTTTTCAATTTCTGAGCAATAACGCTTGCAGCCTTCCAACCCCACCATATCAAGGGCACCACTCACTTGGTATAGGTGTGCTATGGTAAAGCGTAAGGATGCGAACTCACTTGGAGTATCATTCACTTCATTAAAGCTGGCCTGCACTTTTTGAAGTGACTGATCAATTTCATCTTTAACCCAAGATAATGGGCCAGTATCAAATGCTTCAGGCATTCTGTACTCCCATTTTAATATACGATTTTTTCATGGAGTTTTTTCTGCTCTATGCTACAAATTAAACACGTAACAATAATGTAAAAATACAATGATTAAACACAATGATTAGAGTTTAAAACCAGCCACTGAATCACGTAATTCTTCAGCAAGAGACGTGAGCTGACCAACAGAATCTGCCGTTAATTTAGTACCTTGTGTAGTTTGTGTGGTAATTTCCTGAATCATCTGCATGTTGTTCGCAACCGTTGTCGCAGATTCTGTTTGAGCGTTTGTCGCAGTTGAAATAGATTCAATCAAATGTGCTAAGTTTGTAGTAACCGCCTCAATCTCAGTCAACGCCTGACCTGCAGCATCAGCAACACGCGCGCCCTCAACTACACCCTCGGTACTTTTCTCCATTGCAGCCACCGCGCCGTGCGTATCAGTTTGAATGGTTTTAACAATCGCACTAATCTGCTTAGTCGCCTCAGATGAGCGTTCCGCCAGACGTTGCACCTCTTCCGCAACCACCGTAAATCCGCGGCCAGCTTCACCAGCAGATGCAGCTTGAATAGCCGCGTTCAACGCCAGAATGTTCGTTTGCTCGGTAATGTCTGAAATCAACTCCACGATTTCACTAATTTCTTGTGAGCTTTCACCCAAACGTTTAATACGTTTAGAAGTTTCTTGAATCTGCGTACGAATCTCGTTCATCCCGGAGATGGTGTTTTGCACCGCTTGTGAACCTTGAATAGCAGCTTCTAACGAACGCTGCGCCACCTGAGAAGCCTGAGCCGCGTTGCTTGACACTTGCAGAATAGAGCGCGTCATGTCATTAACAGCATCGGTAGTTTGCATAATTTGTGTTGACTGTGTTTCCGCAGCACTTAGCAACTGCTCAGAAGTACCTTGCGCCACTGAGGTTGCTGAAGTCACTTGCTCAGTCGCACGGTTAATCTCCACGACCAAGTCTCGTAAACTATCAATGGTGTAGTTAATAGAGTCAGCAATCGCACCCGCAATGTTGTCGCGCACTTCCGCCTTAACGGTGAGGTCACCATCCGCCAAATCCCCCATTTCATCTAGTAATTGTAAAACGGCTTCTTGGTTATCTTGCCCTTCTTTTGCCAATTGATTCGTCAAGGTAATAGACTGAGCAGTTTGTTTTTTACCAAAGAAAAACATCAGAAACAACAACACCAAACCGAGTAACAGCAAACCCAACAGCACCAATTTAATAAAATTGGTTTGTGATTCGATCAGAGTTATATTTTCCTTCTCAATTTCTGCAGTAAAGGTATTGCCCGCCTGCTTTGTCACCTCAAACGCTGCTGTCAAATCCAGTAATGGCGCTGAAGCCGCTACTGTACCCAATGGTAACGCTGGAATATAGCGTCTATTTGCCACTTCAAAGAAGTTCTCACCCGCTTTAATCACCGCTTCTAAAGAAGCTAGTAATTTTTCATTATTCAAGTTTTTACGCCAGTACCCAGAACGCTCTTTAAACTTGGCTTCACTGCTTGCGGCATTCGCTAACGCCTTATCACGCTTCTCATTATTAAAGCTGGTAGAGGCAACATAAGCTTCGTTATAAGATGCAAACGCATCCAAAGGAAACATTGGAGGTGGCGAGGTATCGGATGTTAGATTTTGATATTCTTTTAATGTATTAAAGATTGGGCCGTTCACTCGCACTTGGTTAATAACCCAGAAACTCAACAATGCAAACAAAATAAACGCCACAATTTGCAAAAAAAGTTGGCGATAGCCCGCGCTTAAGTTACTTGAATCTGATGTGCTTTTGTTAGCAGGAACTAAATCAGATAATTTGCTTTTAAAGTTCTTAAAGAAATCACCAATTTGTGGCGGAAGACTTTTGATAGCCCCAAGATTTAATGCCATGTTTAACCCCAATTCCTAGATTTATTATGCTTTTAAAAAACGTTTGCGATACAACCTAAACTCAATCAACTCACCTAACAACCATTCACTTAATACTGTAACTTTTATTAAGTATTGGGCTGAATAAAGTCTTTATTTTGCACCAGCGCCTCAACATCGAGTTCAAACCACTCATTACTATCATCATCAACAAATACTTGCTTGCTGAATAAACGATCCAATTCATCGCGATGTGGTTTAGCATGCATAACCTCGATACTACGCAAACCCACTAAATTTTCAACAACCAAAGCCACTTGCGCTGTAGTTTCACTACTTAATAATACAATGCGATTGTTGACTGACTTATGCGTAGGCGGCATTCCTATAAACTGCGCCAGATCAGAAATGCTATATAAATTACCACGGATGTTAGCCACACCCAAAAACCATGATTTTGTTAGGGGAACCTGCTGATAAGGTGGTACTGGCAACACCTCTTTGACTTCAGTTAAATTAATTAAAAACCTTTTATCGCCTGACGTCACACCTAAACGTGACGTTGATTCAGCACTACCCAGCTTAGTAGCTTCTTTCAGCTTTAACAGTATTGCCTCTTGGAATTCACGTAAATTTGAAGTTTTA
Source organism: Methylotenera sp. RIFCSPLOWO2_02_FULL_45_14 (assembly GCA_001803395.1). Taxonomy (GTDB): domain Bacteria; phylum Pseudomonadota; class Gammaproteobacteria; order Burkholderiales; family Methylophilaceae; genus Methylotenera. Next base: position 24,424 of record MHBU01000001.1, read on the forward strand.
GCCACGATTATTTAATCAATCCTAAAAAATTTATTGGTAAAACTAATAATAGTAATTAAAACTAAATTAAATTATTTAAGAATACTAAAATTTATTCTAAACTTTTAATCAAAGCTAACAATTCCGCACTAACTACCGGTTTAGTGACACAAGCTTTTGCACCCATTTTTAACGCCCAAGCCAAATCAGTTGCTTGCGACTTTCCAGTACATAGTATTACTGGAATGTGAGATGTAGCTGCGTTTTTTGTAAGGGTACGCGTTACTTGAAACCCCGTTAATCCAGGCATCACCACATCACATAATACTAAATCTGGTGGGTTTGAATTCACCTTGGCTAAACACTCTTCACCACTTTCAGCACCTGTTACCTGATACCCGGCAGTTTCCAATAACTCAGTGAGAAAAAAACGATCTGTTGCAGAATCATCTACCACTAAAATAGTTTGAATTGTCATCTCTACTCTGCCTCTTGTTGGTTAGCTTTGCTGTGTGCAGCATAAATTTGCACTGCATCTAGCAGCGTTTCTTGGGTGAAGGGTTTAGTGAGGTATTGGTCTGAGCCTACCATGCGTCCACGTGCGCGATCAAACAGCCCATCTTTACTAGAAAGCATGATGACAGGTGTTGTTTTATAACGTGCATTTCTTTTAATCAGCGAACAGGTTTGATACCCATCTAGTCTAGGCATCATAATATCCACAAAAATTAAGTCGGGATGCTCGTTAGAAATTTTAGCCAATGCATCAAAACCATCTTCTGCAAGAATCACCTGACAACCAGATGCTTTAAGAAAAATCTCCGCGCTTCGACGTATGGTATTACTGTCATCAATAACCATTACCTTGACCTTAGATAATTGATCTAAGGTCAGTTTTTCCTGGTTAAAAGTTTCTTGACTTGGCTTTTCCTGGCTCACCAGTAAGCTCCTTATGTTTAATTTGTAGTCGTCGCTCAGAATCACTTGTAAAACACGTATTGCATTTCATTTTATATACAGACGGACTTAATAAGCAATACTATTTATATATTATCGAAATAATAATATATTTATTCCTATCACCCGTAAGGGTATTCTATAATAAAAGTTACATTTGTTTACAATTTTATATAAATTCAATTAAAGTTTATTGTTTTACGCAATAATCCAAGGGGTTAGCATGATAGTTAGACAGGAATCATTAACAGCCAAAATGACGCTAAAAGACTTAGCAAGCACTTCACCATTACCTACAGCTAACTTAGTTTTGGTTTTTGGGTCAGTAAAACGCTTTGGCGAATCTAAGCTTACGAGTATTCTAAAACAGCGTTATCCAACAGCGCAGGTTATTGGTTGCTCTACCTCAGGTGAGATTACGGCCTCTGGTGTTTTTGATGATAGCTTACAAATTACGGCGATTGTGTGGGAAAAAACCATACAACGTGTAACACATACAAAAATGACAGGTATGCAAAATTCATTTGAAACCGCGGTGGGTTTGGCTCGTCAATTAAAATCAGATAGTCTGAAAGCCGTACTCGTTTATTCTGACGGCTTAAATGTGAACGGTTCTGAGTTACTTGAAGGGTTTAAGAGTGTATTCGGTGAAATACCCGTCATGGGTGGCATGGCTGGTGATGGCTTTGCCTTTAGTAAAACCTTGCAACTTTTTAACGACACCATCTCTGACGGCTTGGTCATTGCCGTAGGTTTGTATGGTGAAAACTTAGTGGCCGCAACGGGTGTAGGTCGTGGCTGGAAACCATACGGACCACCTCGTAAAGTCACAAAATCTGAAAAAAACGTGGTGATAGAACTAGACGGTAAGCCAGCCCTTCCGTTATATAACTTGTATATTGGGTCACATTCAGCAAAAGATTTGCCAGGAAGCGGCTTGAAATTTCCTTTTGCCATTATTGAAGAAGGTAAACGCGATATTGAAAAAATTCGCACGCTATTGGCAATTGACCCAAAAAACAACAGCCTCACATTTGCTGGCAACGTTGATGAAGGCGAGACGGTACGCTTCTGCCAGGCAACACATGACAGACTGGTAGAAGGTGCTGGTGATGCCGCACATTTAGTTGCAAATAATACCAACGTTAACCAATCTGGCTTGGCGGTATGCGTAAGTTGCGTAGGCCGCAAGGGTGTTATGGCTGAATTAGTTGCAGACGAAGTTAAATTAGTTCAGCAGATTTTAGGTAACCAAACAGCGATTACTGGTTTCTATTCGTACGGTGAATTCGCACCGCGCCCGGATACTAGCGATAGCGTACTACATAATCAAACCATGACGATTGGCTATTTAAGCGAAAATTTACTTGCCTAAAGAGAAAAGACCCTACTTAAACAATGGGTTATGTTTTCTAAAATTCACTAATCGCTCAGTGCAAACTGAGCGATTTTGTTTTATGATGGCGCAATTAGCAGTTGTGTACTGTCAATTTTCACCAAATTACC
>MHBU01000001.1:26898-87644 GCA_001803395.1 Methylotenera sp. RIFCSPLOWO2_02_FULL_45_14
AAAAGGCAGTCCCGTTGAAATAAGCGGTAGTTTTCCACAAAAAGGTCAGACCGCCCCTGATTTTAACCTTGCTGACAAAACCAGAGCCGATGTTTCATTAGCTAATTATGCAGGCAAACGTAAAATATTGAACATTTTTCCAAGTATCGACACCCCAACCTGCGCCACTTCAGTGCGTACTTTTAATAAACAAACTAGCAGCTTAAATAACACGGTAGTACTGTGCATTTCAGCCGACTTACCTTTTGCACAAAACCGCTTTTGTGCTGCTGAAGGTATAGAGAATGTAGCCACACTCTCCAGCTTTCGTAATACCGCCGCTTTTGCAGAAAGTTATGGTGTAGCCATTAAATCCAGTAGTTTGGCAGGTCTTACAAGCCGAGCTGTCATTGTATTAGATGAAAATAATAAAGTGCTGCACAGTGAGTTGGTGGCTGAAATCACCAGTGAACCTAATTATGATGCAGCATTAGCGGCCTTGTAACTATTTTATAGGGGCAATAAAAATTGCCCCTATAAATACTCCGTATATTTGGCATTACTACCCCGTGCTTTGGCGTGTGAATAATGCGGTTTACCGCATATATTCCACGGACAAGCCAAGTACTGGCTTACGCTCTGATACGCAATAAGAAATTTCCGTTTATTCATAGGCCGTATATTTGGCATTACTACCCCGTGCTTTATCCACAGGATATTTTTTTGCATTCAATTCAATTTTCTGATTGGTAGCTTCAATCAAATCAATTTCTAACACTTCTGCGATTCGCAACAAATAAACAAAAGTATCTGCCAGCTCGTGGCTAACTGCCTCTCGCTTTTCTAACGTTAACTGCTGACTCTCTAGCGGCGTATCCCACTGAAACTGCTCGACTAATTCAGCAGCTTCCACAATCATCGCCATCGCTAGATTTTTAGGTGTATGAAATTGCGCCCAGTCACGCTCTGCCACAAAAGCATCGAGTCGTTGCCTTAGTTCTACCAGTGAATCAGCCATCGTTTACTCCTTGCGATTCGCCTATTTTTGGATAAGCTATTTTCTATTACTTCCAGCCACCATTTTAATTTCAAACAAACGGCACTCTAATGAGCCATTAAATAATGGCGTGCGTTTACTTGGCGTCAGGCGCATCAACTTAGGCATGGTCAAGTCATTGGTCAAAAAATAGGTGTTCCAGCCTGCAAACTTACGTTTTAGAGCTTCGCCTATTTTGGGATAGAGTAAGCTCAACTCTTCGTTGTCACCAATACGCACGCCGTAAGGTGGATTAGCGACTAGCACACCGTGATCTGCTGGTGGAATGACATTCACTATATCAACATGTGCCACTTGCACCGCCTCTAGCAACCCCGCCGCCTCTAAGTTCTGCTTAGTCACGCGCACTGCACGTAAATCAATATCTGAACCATATATTTTTTGAAAAATAACTTTTTTAACTTTACCTAAAGCCTGATTTTTTATTTTCTTCCAAGTGTCTGATTCAAATGTTTTCAGTTTTTCAAAACCAAAATCTCTTTTAAGACCTGGCGCCATGTCTAACGCCAGCATAGCGGCTTCTAATAAAAATGTACCGCTACCGCACATCGGGTCTAATAAGGGCTGACCAACCTGCCAGCCTGTTAACTTTAAAATACCAGCCGCTAAATTTTCACGCAGAGGCGCTTCAATGCTCGCCCCACGATTACCACGCTGATAAAGCGCAGCACCTGAAGTATCCACATAATATTGATACTCATCTGCCGTTAAATAAGCATGAATACGCACTGCTGGCGTTTTAGTATCGATATAGGGACGGCTACCAACAGCTTGCCTAAATTTATCACACACGGCATCTTTAATTTTTAAAGTCGCAAACTCAAGGCTTTTGAGTGGGCATTTAACACCGGTGACCTTAACCATAAAGTCATGTTTTACATCAAACCATTGTGGCCAATTCATTTTATAGGCAGCATCAAATAAGTCTTCTTCATTCAGATACTTACCGCGCCCTACTTGCCACATAATACGTGTAGCAATACGTGAATGTAAATTGGCGGCATAGCACACCGCCCAATCACCATCAAAGCTCACGCCGCCATCAGTAGGCTTGATAGATTTAGCGCCGACTTGTAACAGCTCATCTGCCAACAACTGTTCTAGGCCACGTGGGCAGGTTGCAAAATATCGATTAGGAGGTTGTAGTTGCATACTATTCAGTGCCATAAATTAACTGTCGCTTTTCATGAAAATTCGGTTGTTAGTACTCTGGTTATGTTCTGCCAGTTTTTCTATAAACTGCAGAAATTCAATTTTATGTGTTTTTTCGAGCGTTTTTGCACGCTCACGTAAACTGTTTAAACGTAAATCTGCAAACCCACGCTTAAAGCCAAACACGGCAATATTCCCCGGCTTACCCGTTGGCAATATCAACACGCGGTCATCAAAGCTCTGTTCAATACGTGTCAAATATACATCAAAGTTCTTATCACTACCCCATAAGTTAATGACGAATATACCGTCATGCTTTAACGTAATGGCACATTGATCAAAAAAATCTTGACTACAAAAATTAGGTGGTATGCCATTACGATCAAAGGCATCAATTAACAAAATATCTGCCGTATCGGTGTGTTCTGCTAAATAAACTAAACCATCCGCTTCAATCACTTCAAGTCGCGCGTCATTTTCAGGCACATAAAACTGGTTACGTGCAACCTGAATAATACTAGGGTTAATCTCGATCACTTTGCTTACAATTTCAGGGCAGTGTGCATGCACATATTTAGCCACTGAGCCGCCACCCAAGCCTATCGTCAGCATTTGTCTGACATTTGCGTGAAACAACAAAAAGCACATAATGGCACGTGTATAAGTTAATTCCAATGCAAACGGGTCTCTAATCCGCATCGCGCTTTGCACGGTAGCTGATCCCAAATGAAGCGCACGCACTCCATTAACTTCACTCACATCTACCGTATCATCTGCTGCGCTCGCATCACTAAAGCCGCGTAACAAATGTTTGGCGACACGAAACATTACGCAACCTCCGCTTCATTTTCATCATCTGCAATAGTTAAATCTACCAGTGCTGGTTCATTTTCAAGCACATGCATAAATTTAGTGCGCAAATCCATCATCAGAGTATCTACTTCCTGCACTTGCAAACTTACGCGCGTACCCGTTTTAAGTTCAGGCAGGCCATATACTTTAGTCATGTAAGGTAAGTGATCCAAGCGTACCAGGTTTTCACGCCACACCGTAGCGTGAATTTCCTGCACGTTCTCTTGAATTAAATACTGTAGGCACCAATAGCGCTCCATCCGGATTTGAAACTCGCTATAGGCTTTGTAAGTGAGTTCAAAGTTACGCATATGGGTAGTAAGCGCGTCGCTATTAGGCAGATAAGCAGGCGCTGTATTCTGCACCACGCTTATTATTTGCCGTTGGTTAATTAAATCAACCGCGCGGCGTAATGGCGATGTACTCCATGCATACTGCGCCACCCCTAAGCCTTGATGCGGCTCAGCTTTAGTCGTCATATAAACCTTACCGCCTGATTGCGCGCGGTATAAACCTGGCACTTCATGCGCCACGAGTAAAGCTCCCCATTGATTATTCGCTTCAATCATTAACTCTGCCACCAGCTTATCCATAGGCGAGCCACGGTGACGCCCCACGATGCTCACTTTGCCGTCATTGACATAAAAGTTGTAATCCACTTGAGGCGGCTTGGTCGGATCATATTTACCGCGCGCTTTTTCTAACGATTGGGCCAACTGAAACAAAAATAAAAGCTTTTCCCAATAAGGGTGGCCACTATCTGCGGCTAATGTTGTTTCATTGAAAAAAGGTTCTAGTGCATCATGGCGCAAATTATCGGCGACTTTAATCAGTTCGACTTTACTATCACGCCGCGTAATCGTCAGGTCAGCAGCTACATGCAGATATAGTGACAATACCGGCTTGATTTTCCCCGCATCCAAACTAAACGGCCTGATGGCAGTTTCTGGCAACATGGTAATTTTGTGGCCTGGCATATAAACCGTTGACAGTCGTTGCATAGCTTCAACGTCCAGCGCGCTATCAATGGCAATGCCTAAGGCTGGTGCAGCAATATGAATCCCGACACGGGTAATACCATCGGCTAATGGTTTAATTGAAAAAGCATCATCAATTTCAGTGGTGGTGCTGTCATCAATACTAAAAGCTTCGGCATCTGCCATGGGCAGATCAAAGGTAATATCCGCAGCAATTTCTGCAATTTGTTGCGCTGTAAAATCTGATCCTTTAGCGAAATACTCGCGTAAAAAAGCGCCTAAGTGATAATCATGGATTGATGGAATCGCGCCACAAGCATGCAAAAGTTTGATATGACTAACATGCAACTCGCCCGCTGCTGCATCTAGCGTTTTGTATTCAAAAGCATTTTTATCTGGCTCGTATAGCAACATGTCAAGCTTTTGCATCAACTCTTCAGGCATCGTATATGCTTTGAGTTGCGCAATAAAACCGGCCATTTTCTCTGCCAGCAGGCGTTTTTTTTCTAATCCTGCGAGCGCGGCTTTTAAAATTTCGGCAGGCGCCGCTTTATAACGCCCTTTACCTTTGCGGTTAAAGTAAACAGGTGCGCTGTGCAGCTTAATCGCAATGGCTGCGGCCTCTATTGAGCTTGGTTTACGTCCGTAGTAATCGACTGCAAACGCTTCAAACCCAAACTCTGGCTCACTACAACACTCCCATAAAAAATCCAGGTCTAATGTTTCTGCCTCAAGGTTAGCAGCGTCCATAAAGCCATCTAATGGCGCTTCAAAACGCATTAACACATTGCTGGTTTTAATTTTACTGCGCTTACCACCTGCAGATTCTATTTGCATAGACCCCTGCGATTCGGTCATGATAGAGGCTACTTTAAAACTACCATCTTCTTCAAAAAATACGTTCATACTAGGCTTGGCTAACTAAATTAGGCACATTTTACCTTGTAATAGCAAATTCACTTCTAAACAATCAAAATTTAGCCACCAGATACAATTCAATTAAGATATCACTATGGACAAACGCATCCCCGTCACCCTACTTACAGGCTTTTTAGGCAGTGGCAAAACGACATTGCTCAATCATTTACTTAATCGCCCCGAAATGAAAGATACCGCTATCATTATCAACGAGTTAGGTGATGCTGGCTTGGACCAAATTTTTGCCAATAGTAACTTGGCACAAAATATTGAAAGCGAACATATTACCGATAACACAGTTTTGCTAAGCTCCGGTTGCTTATGTTGCACTTTGAAAAATGAACTGGCAGATACGATGCGCGATTTATTTTTCAAGCGCGCGCTACAAGCCATCCCTGAATTTAATCGTTTGGTGATAGAAACCACAGGCATGGCGGATCCTGGTCCGATATTGGCTAACTTGATGAATGAACCAGTCATTGAGTCCACATACAGATTAGATGCTGTGGTGGTGACTATTGATAGCGTTTATGGCTTAGCGCAAATTGCAAATAATCAAGAAGCCTTAAAACAAGCGGCTGTGGCAGATGTACTGGTACTGACTAAAACTGATTTAGCCAGTGTGGAACAAATAGAAAATTTAGAACAAAAACTTAACAGCATCAACCCTGGCGCCACGCAGCACAAAATTGTCAATGGTGAGTTAGACCCTGCCTTTATCATTGATGTTGGGCTATTTGACCTGACTACCAGGCAAGCAGAGCCGCAACGCTGGCTACGCGCGCCAAACAAAGCAAAATTACCTAAAGGCACTTTACCGCAGAAAATACATGATGACGAAATAGTAAGCTTCACCGTCACCATGCCCAAACCTCTGCATTGGCGCAACCTCAAACCTGTGATTCTTAAACTATGCCAAACGCATGGCGAAAAACTATTGCGCTTAAAAGGCATTATCCACGCCGAAGATCAACCCGCACCTCTCGCTATTCATGCGGTGCATTTCACGCCTTATCCACCTACGCTACTAGAAGGCTGGGATGATGATGAACCTAGTTCGCGTATTGTGATTATTGGTAAAGGGCTGGATGAAATGGAAATTAGAAAAATTTTAATGCAGGTTTAAAAGATGTGTTAATAATTAAAAAAAATTACTGCTCACATTGCGCATTATCTTGTGGTTCTAAACGCTCATTCTGCGTAGGTTTAGATTGAGTAGGCCGCGCAATTAAGACAGATTTTAACGGCGCTGTTTTCCAGTTTGGTTTTAATGGCGTCATGCCTACCACACGTTTTTTTGCAACAATAAAATATACGCCACCCATCACGGGTAGCCAGCGGGCCGTGAGCTTATTCATAAAGCTAAAGCGTTTACGCCAGGTTTCTTGCTCGAACGGTGGCACATGACAACACATCTCAACCGACACCACTTCAAATCCTAACAGCGCTAACCAATCTTTTAAGCGGTTAAGCCCAATAAACTTACCATTCCATGGAAAAGTGTTAACGGCTGTGTTTTTATTTGAGAATAGTTTTTTTAAGACCAACACTGCACCCCATAAGCTAAATGGATTAAAACCAGTGATCAACAAATGCCCCTCTGGCATCATCACCCGCTCTGCCTCACGCAAAGTTTGATGCGGGCGCTCACTAAACTCAAGCCGATGTGGTAACAGTAAAAGATCTAAACTCATGTCAGAAAAAGGTAAAAAATCATCTTGACAACATAAATCATGCACCTGTGTTGCACAGGCATATTCTGCCGATTGATACCGATATGCAATACGTGAATTACGTAGCAAGTCCATCTGCAAACAACCCATTTGCAATGCATTAAAACCAAACAAATCAACGACAGCTTGGTCATATAATGCCTGCTCTTGCCGCTGTAAATACTGTCCTAGCGCAGAATCCAGCCACTGATGCTGAGCATTTTGTATGTCTGATAGATTTATTTGCGAACTCATTGTGTAATTACCATTCAAACAAACTTGTTATTTTTTAATTGACATTTAAAGCACTTAACCAAATGATAGTCGATATGCAGCCTCATTTACAAATTATCAGCATTCCCGCATTTAAGGACAATTACATCTGGCTTATTCACAATGGCAGCCAGGCTATTGTGGTTGACCCTGGTGACGCACTCCCCGTGCTTAACACTTTAAGTCAGTGTCAGTTAACTTTACATACCATTTTAATTACCCATCATCATCATGACCATATTGGCGGTGTAAATGCACTGGTAGAAAAATATCCCAATGTACAAATATTCGCACCAAAGGTTGAGCAATATGACTTTAAACATACTCAAGTCAGCGAACCTGATGTAATTAACTTAGCGGCGTTTAATATTGAAATTGCACTCATCGACCTACCAGGACACACGCTTGGTCACGTTGCCTATTATGTAGCACACCACGATCATCCCTGGTTATTCTGCGGTGACACCTTATTTGGCGCAGGTTGTGGGCGTCTATTTGAAGGGTCACCTGCGCAAATGCTACACTCATTACAAAAGCTAGCGGCATTGCCTGCTGCAACCCAAGTGTTCTGCACACATGAATACACATTGCACAATATTGGCTTCGCATTAACACTTGAACCTAATAATTCAGCGCTACGCCAACGACAACATGACACGCTTGAATTAAGAAACAGACAACTACCCAGCCTGCCCTCAACCATAGCCTTAGAGTTAGCCACTAATCCTTTTTTACGTTGCAACTCAGAAGAAATCCAATCGTCACTTCAACTAAAAAACGCCACATTATTACAAGCTTTTAGTTTAATTAGAGAGATGAGAAATCTTTACTAATCAATAAGATATAAACTATTCATCATGTAATTTACCCTTTTATTTACTTGACTTTACAACAGGCTGTTCGTTACTATGTCGCTACATTATGATCAAGAGCGTTTTTATGGGTTTTCAATTATTTCTACGCATTTGTCATTCTTGCAAAAGCATCGGGTGTTTTATTACGATTAAATTATCTAGCGTTAAACTTTCAAATCATTTAACTATCTTATTTACCAGCCTGTGCCTCGCCAGCCCGTTATTACACGCCGAATCCTATAGGGAATTCAATGTGGTAGGTGATGAAATCATTATTTTTGCAGATGATACTTTCAAGCCTGCGCCTAGGAATTTAGGCGTGAGTGAAAGCAGTGCAAAAGAGGTAGCGACCAAGATTACTGCTACCGAGAATCTAGGCAACAAAACCCCGCGCAGTGGTCGTTTAGGCGATGCGCTGGATACTACAAATACAAATAGTGCCAGCAACGACACCTCCGACGTCATCACGATTGGTAGCGATGACTTATGGCAACGTATCAAAAATGGCTATGCCATGCCAGAATCAACATCCGACCTCACTGCTAAACATGAAAACTGGTACAGCTCACGCCCAGACTATATAAAACGTATGGTAGAACGTAGCCAAAGATACTTATTTCACATTGTGGAAGAAGTTGAAAAACGCGGCATGCCAACTGAAATCGCACTGTTACCCATGATAGAAAGTGCCTATAACCCGCAAGCCAATTCAACGAGTAATGCTTCTGGTATTTGGCAATTTATCCCATCTACTGGCAAGCATTTTGGTTTGAAGCAAAATTGGTGGGTGGATAACAGACGCAACATTACCTTTGCAACAGATGCCGCGCTTACTTATTTACAGAAACTTCATGCGATGTTTGGTGCTTGGGATTTAGCATTGGCCGCTTACAACGCCGGTGAAGGTACAGTTGGCCGTGCCATTGAGAAAAATCGAAAACTCGGACTACCTACCGACTATGAAAGTTTGAATTTACCAGCAGAAACTAAAAGCTATGTTCCAAAATTACAAGCGGTTAAGAACATCATGACTAACCCTGAAAACTATGGCCTTGACATTCAAACCATTGCCAATACACCGTACTTTGCTAAAGTCAATGCGCCCGCACAGATAGACTCACGTTTAGCAGCAAGACTTGCCGAAATAAGTGATGACGAATTTCTGGCACTTAATCCTAGCTATAAGCGACCAGTTGTCACCAGCAGCAGCGAAAAACATGAGCTGCTGCTACCCATTTTTTCTGCGCAAACATTCAGAACCAACCTTGCTAACTATGGCAAACCATTAGTGAGCTGGCAAACTTATCATGCAAAGCGTGGTGAGCGCATGGAAACAATCGCCAGTAAGTTCGGCATTAACGTTTCACAATTACGCAATGTCAATAACTTATCTGCAGAGAAAAAAATTAAAACCACCTCGACTATTTTGGTCCCCAATGGTAACCAAGCCACTTTCAATAACAGCAGCACCGTAACAAACTACAACACAGATGAATCAACATCATCTACACAAGAGAGTGTTTTAAGTAAGCAACAAAATGCAGCGAACATCGACATGGCAAGCGCGCAGAATATCGCCACCGACAACAATGAAACTAGAAAAAATGAACTGGTAGAAAAAAATAACGTCACACACAAAGTTAAAAAAGGTGAAGTAATGCAGAGCATTGCAACACGCTACGGCGTGAGTGTTAAGCAAATTATGGCCGAAAACTCACTTAAAAGTAATAGGCTAAAAGCTGGCCAAGTACTGAATATAAGCACTAATGCAAACAACAAAACCACTAAAATCGCATCCAATAAAAACTCAACTAAAAAACAAACCTACATCGTGAAGCGTGGTGACACTTTACATAGTATTGCAGAAAAATTTGACGTTGCCATTACGGATATCAAACGTTGGAACAAAAACGTTAGCCATCATATTCAACCTGGCAACAAACTCACCATCATCCCGGCTGATGCGGTGTAATTAAGCACGATCGATGACAAATCATCCATTGCACTTCATCAAAAACGCGATTATTGTGGTTGTTTGTATGTGGCTATTGGCATGTGGAGAATCACCGAATAGTCATCAATCTGCTGCCAGCATCGACAACATCAATTACCCCATAGAATCTGGCGGAGCATTGATCAATGCCATGACAGGTGAGCCAAGTGGCTTGATATCGATGATTGCCGGCGAGTCTGCTTCTTCCGCCATTTCTTCCAACATTTTTAATAGCTTGCTCAAATATGACAAAAATCTTGAACTTGAAGGGGATTTAGTCACAAACTGGCAAATTTCAGCAGACCAAAAAACCATTATATTTAAACTCAAACCCAATTTAAAATGGGCAGATAATCAGCCACTCACCAGTGCCGACGTTCTGTTTACATGGCAAGCCGTCACCGATGAAAAAACAGCCAGCCCCTACGCCTCTGATTTCCAACTGGTTAAAAAGGCAGAAACGCCAGACCCGCTGACGTTTAGTGTGACTTACAACCAAGCTTACGCCCCAGCACTTGATAGCTGGGCAAGTTTGCAAATTCTGCCCAAACATTTACTACAAGGGAAGAATTTACACACAACGGCCTTTGTACGCAACCCTGTAGGTAGCCATTATTACAAGCTGGATAGCTGGGCGCATGGCGAAAATTTAAAACTATCAAGAAATGCCAACTCAGTATTGGGACAAGCCAAGATAGATAAACTGATTACGCGCATTATTCCTGACAACTCTGCGCAATTTCTAGAACTGATGGCAGATAATATTGACTTGATGGGCTTGGATCCTATTAAGTACTCGCGCATTATCCCAGCGCACCCTGAATTACAGCAAAAACTCGCGCTTTATAAAGAGCTTGGCAACAGCTATACCTATATGGGTTTTAACCTGAAACACAAGCCATTTGATGACATACGTGTGCGCCATGCCATCAACTATGCGATTGATAAACAAGAGATTATTGACGGCGTTTATTTAGGTTTAGGCATCAACATTGCGTCACCTTACAAACCTGGCACGCGCTGGAGCAACCCTGAGCTTACTCCCTACCCTTACAACCCAGCAAAAGCCAAAGCTTTGCTAAAACAGGCTGGATTTGTGGACACTGATGGCGATGGTATTGTGGAACAAGATGGCAAACCATTTGCCTTTGAAATCGTCACCAATCAAAATAAAGAGCGTGAAAAATCAGCGGTACTGATTCAACGCAGACTTAAAGACGTAGGCATAGATGTAAAAATACGCGCCATTGAATGGGCAAGCTTTATTAGCCGCTTTATTAAAACAGGTGACTTTGATGTGGTGGTACTCGGTTGGGGCTTAGGGTTAGATCCTGATCAATACAACATTTGGCATTCTAGCCAACAGGCTCCAGGGCAGTTTAATTTTATCGGTTATAACAATCCCACAATAGATAAACTTTTAGAACAAGGTCGTTTAGAGCTTAACCCAGATAAGCGCATGAAAATTTATCATGAATTTGCACGCGTATTGTTAGAAGATAGCCCGATTGTATATTTATCAGCAGGTTATGGTTTAACTGCCATTAATAAACGTGTAAAAGGTATAGATGACCCTGCACCTCCCGCTGGCATCGGACATAACTCGCACGATTGGTATATTCCTACGCCCTTACGCAGAAACGAAATTAGCGCCAATTAGCCATGCTTAAATATCTGATTAAACGTGTATTGTGGATGATTCCGATGTTGATTGGCATTAGTCTCATCTCGTTCTTCATCATGCACTTGGCACCGGGTGACATCACTAGCAATGAAGCTGCTTTCAACCCAAAAGCCAGCGAAGAATCACGCCAAAAGTTACGTGAAATGTACAATTTAGATAAACCCGTTATTGTGCAATATGGTTTATGGCTAAAACGCATGGTCACCTTGGACTTTGGTAAATCGTTTGCCAGCCATCAAAAACCAGTGTTTTGGCAAACCGCAGATAATGATGGCAATGTGACCAAAGGTCTCATTCAAGAAGCCTTACCGATTACCTTAATGATTAACTTGCTAGGACTTGCCATCACACTGATATTAGCCATCCCGTTAGGCATCATCGCTGCGCGTAAATATCTGGGCTGGCAAGATCGATCCATTACCTTGTTTAATTTTATCGGCTTTTCTATTCCAGGTTTCTGGCTATCGTTACTGTTAATGTACTGGCTAGGGGTGGTCAATAACTGGTTTCCCATTTCTGGGTTACATAGCCTCAATTACGAATCACTAGACTCATGGGGCAAACTCAAAGACTCATTAAGCCACTTGTTTCTACCTGTGGTTATTCCCTCTATTACAGGCTTGGCAGGCATCACCTTATTTGTTAAAAACGGCATGCTAGATGTGTTACAGCAAGATTACATTACCACCGCTCGCGCCAAAGGCTTAAATAAGCACAAGGTTGTTTACACCCACGCCTTGAGAAATGCTCTGCTACCGCTCATCACTATTATCGGTCTATCGATACCAGGCTTAATCGGTGGCTCAGTGATTGCAGAAACTATTTTTGCCATCCCTGGCATGGGGAAATTATTTTATGATGCAGTCTTGATGCGCGACTTTCCAGTAGTGATGGGTATCCTCACCATCGGTTCCGCACTCACACTGGTAGGTAACTTACTGGCTGACGTTGCCTACGCATGGGCAGACCCACGCGTACGACGTGGTGTGGCAAGGGATTAATATGAATCGTAGCGTTTTCATAAAAGCCTTATCTAACCCGCTTGCATTAGCTGGCTTCGTTATTATCGTGCTGGTATTTTTATTATCGATATTCTCCCCTTTCATTGCCCCATACGACCCCAACGACATTAACGTCAAATCCATATTACTTGAACCTTCAATGCAACATTGGATGGGCACTGACGGCCTAGGACGCGACGTGCTAAGCCGTATGCTACATGGCGGACGCATTTCTTTACTAGTGGGCTTAGTTGCCGTCGGCATTTCCACCGCCATTGGCATTGTCCTAGGTGCAATCGCGGGGTTTTATCGCGGCTGGATAGATACCTTCATTATGCGCCTAGTAGATGTCATGCTATCTATTCCCAGCTTTTTCTTGATATTAGCCGTCATTGCGTTTTTAACCCCTTCTATTATCAACATCATGATTGTAATTGGTTTGACCTCATGGATGGGCGTAACGCGCTTGGTTCGTGCAGAATTTTTAAGCTTAAACGAGCGTGAATTCGTCACTGCCTCACGCACATTAGGTGCAAGAGACGCACGTTTAATTTTCACGCATTTGTTACCCAATAGCCTCACGCCGATTATTGTTAGCGCAGTGCTTGGTGTCGCTGGTGCAGTTTTAATGGAATCTGGATTAAGCTTCTTGGGGCTTGGTGTACAAGCGCCGCAGGCCTCTTGGGGCAACATTTTAACTGACGGCAAAGAGTACATTCAGTTTGCATGGTGGTTATCGCTATTCCCTGGTTTGGCAATTTTAATTACCGTATTAGGGTATAATTTACTCGGTGAGGGCTTACGCGACGCATTAGATCCGCGAAGCGGAAATGATAATTAAAGATTCATAATGTGAGTCTTGAAAATGAACAGCCCTTCGCTCCAATTCAAGATAATAGGAAATTAATATGGGATTTTTAGCTGGTAAAAAAGTACTCATCGCGGGCTTGTTAAGCAGCCGCTCAATCGCTTACGGCATTGCTGCTGCCATGAAACGTGAAGGTGCCGAACTCGCATTCACCTACCAACTCGATAAACATGAAAAAAGAGTGGCGGACTTAGCCGCTGATTTTGATTCAAAAATTGTACTGCCGTGTGATGTTGCTGAAGATGCACAAATTGACGCCCTCTTCCCAGCGCTAGCTAAACACTGGGATGGCCTAGACTCACTCGTGCACTCACTGGCATTCGTACCAAAAGTAGCGCTAGATGGCGATTATCTGGACGCCGTAAATCGTGAATACTTCCGTATTGCACACGATATCAGCTCATACAGTTTTTCAGCGCTGGCTAAAGCGGCCTACCCGATGATGGCAGGCCGCAAAGGTAGCCTGCTCACACTGAGCTACTTAGGCGCAGAACGTACCATGCCTAACTACAACGTCATGGGCGTTGCCAAAGCAAGTTTAGAGGCCAATGTACGTTATTTAGCACAAAGCCTGGGCCCACGTGGCATCCGCGTTAATGCTGTGTCTGCCGGCCCCATTAAAACGCTTGCAGCCTCTGGTATTGCCGACTTTGATAAAATGATAGGCTTTAACGAAAAACATGCGGCGCTACGCCGTAATGTCACGATTGAAGAAGTCGGCAATGCCGCAGCATTCCTCTGTAGCGATTTAGCCTCAGGTATTACAGGTGAAATTACTTATGTAGATGGCGGCATGAATATAACCGCTGCGGGTCAAATCGACTAACGATTGTAAATTAAAGTCGTTCGTTACGTACATAAAAAAGCCGATGTTTAACATCGGCTTTTTTATTACGACAATATTATCCGGGATTTTTCATTAGATCCCGGATTTTCATTAGATATTAGTTCGCAGCATTATCTAATAATAAGCGCTGGTTAACTTTAACCTTGGCTTTTTCACGCAACGATTGTTTGTAGGCTGCAAGGTATTCACTGTTCAATGCGGCATCCATTTCTGATTTAACAGCTTTTCCAGCTTCAGCATCATCGGCTGCCGCGCTATCAACATTGACTACTTTAACAAGCAAGTAACCTTGTTTTTCATCAGCCAACCCTGAATAAGCAGGTAATTGACTAATGTCAGTTTTAAACACTTGCGTCATTGCTAATTGCGTTAAGCCTTGTGCATTTTTACGATCAACCGTCACTTCTGGAATCCAGTTAACGCCATCTACGGCATTTCCTACACGCAGGTCTTTTAATGCCGCTTCACCCTTAGTTACCGCTAGTTTAGATGCGGTCTCTAACTTAAGTAAACTCTCAATACCCGCTTCAACTTCATCAAAACTTCTTGATGTAGCGGCTTTGTAATCAATCACGCGCGCAGAGGCTAAATTATTCGGCGCAATTTCAACCGCTTCTGTATTACGGCGATCTTTTAATGATTCTTCAGAAAAAATCAAACTCATCAACTTATCACTATTTTTAAAATACTGAGCACCAGATTCACGGCTTAACCAATCCGATTGCTGCACCTGCCCGCCATAAGCCTTGGCCGCCGGCTCCAAACTACCTGATTGCTCATAGACAATGTTGCTAAATCCTTCAGCCTGTCTTGTAAACTCTTCCTGTGCTTTCTTGAACATTAAGTCGCCTTTAATTTGTGGCTTTAATGTATTGAAATCTGAATTCTGACCTGTAATGCCTGTGAGCTTGATAATGTGGTATCCAAATTCAGATTCCACTAAGTCACTCACATCATTTACTTTCATACTAAAAGCCGCATCTTCGAACGGCTTAACCATTGCACCGCGACCAAAACTTCCTAAATCACCACCTTTAGTCGCAGAACCAGTATCTTGAGAATTTTTAACTGCCAGCTCCTCAAATGACTTGGGATTCTTTTTAATTGTGACAAGTAAGGCTTCTGCTTTGGCTTTAGCTTCTTGTTTTTTCTCAGGTGTCGCATTCACGCCAAAACCTATTAAAATATGACTAGCACTGCGTTGCTCATTTCCTTGAAATTGAGCTGCATTTTCATCGTAAAAAGCTTTTACTTCGGCATCATCAACTTTTACTTTTGTAATTAAATTAGCCGCAGACAGCAATAAAAACTCAACTTTCACTTGTGCAGGCGCAATAAATTTATCTTTGTGCTGCTCGTAATAGGTTTTCACTTGTGCCGGCTCAATTTTTACCTGATCGATAAAGTCTTTAGTTTTAATCTCGGCCACTGTGACATGACGTTTCTGATTAAGTAATTTCAAAGTATTGCCAGCGCGCGCATTAGAAATAAAACCAAGCTTAGCAATACCATCCTGTGCTTGTTGTGCCAATAAATCTGAGCGCATTCCCGCTTCAAATCTAGAAGGTGTCATATTATTTTGCTGTAATACTTGATCGTATAAGTCTTGTGAAAACTTTCCGTCTTTTTGAAAAGTTGGCATACTTGTAATATAGGTAGCAAGTTGCGCATCACTAATCGCATAATTTTCGCGTTTGATTTCTTCAGTTAGCAGCTGCTCGTTAATGAGTCGATCTAGCACCAAAGATTTAACCGCTGGGCTATCAAGCTGCGCTTGATCAACTTTACCTTCTGATTGCATACGATTACGTATTTCTTGCATTGCATTAGAATAGGCTTGAATAGAAATATCAGTACCATTCACCTTAGCAATTGCCACATTCTTACCTGATTGACTCAGATAAGAATCAATACCAAATAAGGCAAAAGGAATCGTAATTAAAGCTAACAATGTTTTACCAACCCAACCTTTGGCTACATCGCGGATACTATCTAACATAAAAAATTCTCTTCTTAAATATTCACTAATCAGTAAAAGATAAAAAATCTGCAAACACTAAAAACAAAGGTTGCAAACTAAAAGCGCAACTAATATATCACAAGTTTTACTTGATATATTAGGACTGTGGCTTAAGACATAAGATAATTAAAACAAGTTCTTAATCATACAAAATTACTTGGTAAATTACGCATCAATAAACAACTAGAATACAAATAAAAAAAGCGAGTCCGAAGACTCGCTTTTTTTATTTGGCGGAGTGGACGGGACTCGAACCCGCGACCCCCGGCGTGACAGGCCGGTATTCTAACCAACTGAACTACCACTCCTTAACTACAACGTATTTCTTACTACTGAATACGCATTAAAAATTTGCGCTTCTAAATTTAGCTATTGGTTCTCAATAGTTTTTTACAAAAATAAAGAGTGCTTAAATTACCAGCACTCTCAATTTTAAAATTAGAAACGGCTTAGTCACATAATCGCTGGTTTTTGGTGGGTGCTAACGGGGTCGAACCGCTGACATTCGCCTTGTAAGGGCGACGCTCTACCAACTGAGCTAAGCACCCTGCTTAACCAACGAAAACGCTAGTTTACAGCATCTTTAAGCGCTTTACCAGCCCTAAATTTAGGAGAATTTGCAGCTGCAATTTTAATTGTTTCACCAGTACGTGGATTACGACCGTTACGAGCCTCACGTTTACCTACATAAAATGTGCCAAAGCCAATCAATGTTACTAAATCGCCTTTTTTAATTGCTGTTGTAATTGCAGCTGTTGTTGCATCTAATGCACGACCAGCAGCAGCTTTAGAAATCCCTGCAGCATTTGCAATCTCGTCAATCAGTTCTGATTTATTCACGTGTAATCCCCTCTCAAGGTTTATTAAATAAAGACATCGGTAAATGTTCGGGGATTTATCCCCGTAACAGCTTTATATCAAGCCTACAAAGGCTATGTCAAGCTTTTATGCGCCTTATAACGCACTTATTTTTCAATGTTTTGTTGTCTCTATAATAACAGAGACATTTTCCTTAGAATTATCAGTAGCTTGAACCTCTTTTGTTAGATTCTCTTTAACATCAGCCGTTTCAGGCAATGGCTCTGGTTTAGAGGCCAGTGCTAAAGCCAATACATCATCTATCCATTGCACAGGATGTATATCCAAATGATTTTTGATGTTCTCTGGAACGTCAGTTAAATCTTTTACATTCTGCTGTGGAATCAATACGGTTTTAATGCCGCCCCTGTGTGCTGCTAACAACTTTTCTTTGAGCCCACCTATCGGCAACACCTCACCTCTTAGTGTGATCTCTCCTGTCATCGCTACATCTGCGCGCACTGGAATACCCGTCAGAATCGACACCAGCGCCGTAGTAATGGCAATACCCGCACTTGGACCGTCTTTAGGCGTAGCGCCCTCAGGAAAGTGAATGTGAATATCATTCTTCTCATAAAAATCATCAGCTATACCAAGACGTTTAGCACGGCTACGCACTACGCTCATTGCCGCCTGCGTGGATTCCTTCATCACATCGCCCAATTTGCCAGTTGTTGTTGTTTTACCTTTGCCAGGCAACAATACCGCTTCAATCGTCAACAACTCGCCACCCACGGACGTCCAAGCAAGACCAGTTACCTGCCCCACTTGGTTTTCTTTAGCCGCTACACCGTAATCATAACGCTGCACCCCTAAATACTTATCCAAATTTTTAGGCGTAACACTGATTTTTTTAGGCGCTTTAGCCCCCTCTTTTGCTTTAGTCGTCAGTAGCTCTTTAACTACTTTTCTGCATACTTTAGAGATTTCTTGCTCAAGCTTACGAACGCCAGCCTCACGCGTATAATAACGAACAATATCTCGCACGGCAGTTTCTGAAACACTCACTTCCTGTTCTTTTAAGCCATGCAATTTTAATTGCTTAGGTAGTAAATAACGCATCGCGATATTCACTTTTTCATCTTCAGTATAGCCTGACAAGTGAATGATCTCCATGCGATCCAATAAAGGTGCTGGGATATTCATTGAGTTTGCAGTAGCCACAAACATTACATCTGATAAATCGTACTCAACCTCAACATAGTGATCGGAAAATGTATGGTTTTGCTCAGGATCTAACACCTCGAGCAACGCTGAAGATGGGTCACCTCTAAAGTCCTGCCCTAACTTATCCACTTCATCGAGTAAAAATAGCGGGTTTCTAACACCAACTTTAGCCATACTTTGTAAAATCTTACCGGGCATTGAGCCGATGTACGTACGTCTGTGACCACGAATCTCTGATTCATCACGTACGCCACCCAAAGCCATACGCACAAATTTACGATTAACCGCTTTTGCTATACTTTGCCCAAGCGAGGTTTTACCAACCCCTGGCGGGCCTACTAAACACAAAATAGGCGCCTTGATTTTGTCAACACGTTGTTGCACTGCTAAATACTCAACAATACGTTCTTTGACTTTTTCCAAGCCATAATGATCATTATCTAATACCGCTTCAGCTGCGATCAGATCTTTACTGATTTTAGTTTTTTTCTTCCAAGGTAAATTGATTAAGGTATCAATATAGTTACGCACTACAGATGCCTCAGCAGACATCGGCGACATTAATTTTAATTTTTTTAATTCGCTGGAAACTTTAGCAAGTGCATCTTTGGGCATACGAGCTGCTTCAATGCGCTTATCAAGCTCATCCATTTCTTCACCTTCATCTTGCTCACCCAGCTCTTTTTGAATCGCTTTCACTTGTTCATTTAAGTAGTATTCGCGCTGTGTTTTTTCCATTTGGCGTTTTACACGGCCACGAATACGCTTCTCTACCTGCAGAATATCAATTTCGCCTTCCATCAAGCGTAGTAAATGCTCTAAACGCGCGGCAACATCAAACATTTCAAGTATTTTTTGCTTTTCATCTAGCTTCAATGTCAAGTGTGCGGCGATGGTATCTGCCAAACGACCCGCTTCATCTATACTCGCAAGCGAAGTTAATATTTCAGGTGGAATTTTTTTATTCAATTTAACGTACTGGTCGAATTGTGCGAACACCGTACGCATTAAAGCTTGTATTTCTACATCGCTCACGGATTCAGCAATCAACTCCGCACGCGCAGCAAAACACTCTTCTGTTTCTGTAAAATCAATAATTTTGGCACGTTGCACACCTTCAACCAACACCTTTACAGTGCCATCGGGAAGTTTAAGCATTTGCAATACAGTCGCAATAGTACCTACTTCGTGCAGGTCGTTAGCTTCTGGATCATCCTTATTAGCCGATTTTTGCGCCACTAATAAAATCTGTTTATTGCCCTCCGATGCAAGCTCAAGCGCTTTCACGGATTTAGAGCGTCCAACAAAGAGAGGGATAACTAAGTGCGGATATACCACGACATCACGCAATGGTAACAGCGGGATTAAACCGCCATCTGAACTATACGAAGGGAATAATTGCGCCATGAAAGACCTCAATAAGCTAAAAAATTAAGCAAAAAATGCCTGTGTATATGTTGTATGGGGTGGTTTCTTTACACTTCAAGTATAAGTTAACATTTAAGCACTAATTTAGCGTGTTAAATCGAAATGTTTGAAAGAAATTTAGTGGGAATTGCGATGTGCCATAAGCGACATGAAAATCTCAGTTTTAAACTTTAATCGTTTTCAAACTGAGATTATGGTGATAATAATAACTTAACCGACAGATTCCTCAGCAGGCTTGTCTGCATAAATCAGGATAGGTGGTGTATCACCTCGAATAACGCCTTCATCTATCACAACTTTACTCAAGTTAGTAAGAGAGGGTAGCTCATACATAATTTCCAGCAAAGCGTGTTCCATAATAGAACGCAAGCCACGTGCGCCAGTTTTACGATCTAACGCCTTTTTAGCGATGAGTAATAAAGCCGACTCTCTAAACTCTAAATCCACACCTTCCATTTTAAACAACTTGATATATTGTTTAGTTAATGCGTTTTTAGGCTCAGTCAAAATCGTCATTAGCGCAGCTTCATCCAATGATTCTAGCGTAGCTACTACAGGTAAGCGCCCAATAAATTCTGGGATAAGCCCGAATTTAATCAAATCTTCAGGCTCAACATCACGTAACACAGCGCCTATTTCACGCACATCAGCTTTGCTTTTAACTTCAGCACCGAAACCCATACCGCCTTTTTCAGAGCGTAAGCGAATCACTTTTTCTAAGCCATCAAATGCACCGCCACAAATGAATAAAATGTTGGTGGTATCAAGCTGTACAAACTCTTGATTGGGATGCTTACGTCCGCCCTGTGGGGGAATTGAGGCAACGGTACCTTCAATGAGTTTTAGCAAGGCCTGCTGCACGCCCTCACCGGACACATCACGGGTGATAGACGCATTTTCTGATTTGCGAGAAATTTTATCGACTTCATCAATATAAACTATGCCACGCTTGGCTTTCTCAGCATCGTAATCACACTTTTGCAACAGCTTTTGCATGATATTTTCAACGTCTTCACCGACATAACCTGCTTCGGTCAGTGTCGTAGCGTCAGCCATTACAAAAGGCACGTCAAGCAATCTGGCTAAAGTTTGTGCTAACAACGTTTTGCCTGAACCCGTTGGTCCAATCAGCAATATATTGCTTTTAGCAATTTCAACTTCGTCTTTTTGTCCGCCGTTAGAAAGATTATTGTGACCTAAACGTTTGTAATGGTTATAAACCGCTACTGCCAGGTTTTTCTTGGCTTGAGTTTGACCAATCACATATTGATCTAAAATTTTGCAAATTTCTTGAGGCGTAGGCAGGCTAGTTTCTGCTGACTTTAAACCATCAGTGTTCTGGACTTCTTCTTTGATGATATCATTACATAAATCAACGCACTCATTACAAATGAATACAGAAGGTCCTGCAATCAGTTTTTTTACTTCATGTTGGCTTTTGCCACAGAATGAGCAATAAAGTAATTTATCGTCGTCGGCTTTAGTTGCCATCAATTATGTCCTATTGAAAGTAGATGTACTGATTGTTGATTGAATAACGCGATACCAATTACAAAGTAAGCGCTTTTATGCTGTTTCGTTACGGCTACCGATAACTTTATCAATCATGCCATAGGCTACTGATTGCTCAGCACTCATAAAGTTATCACGCTCTGTATCTCGGTCTATTTCTTCAGCAGTCTTACCAGTATGGTGCGCTAAGATATCGTTTAATTTTGAACGCAAATATAAAATCTCTTTTGCATGAATCTCAATATCACTCGACTGTCCCTGAAAACCACCTGAAGGCTGATGAATCATCACACGTGAGTTTGGCAAGCTAAAACGTTTACCTTTTGCCCCTGCGGCCAAAAGAAATGCGCCCATACTTGCAGCCTGACCAATACACAAAGTGCTGACATCGGGCTTAACAAACTGCATCGTGTCATAAATCGACATGCCCGCAGTCACAGATCCACCAGGTGAATTGATATACAAAGAAATATCTTTATCTGGATTATCAGCTTCTAAAAATAAAAGCTGAGCAACCACCAAATTAGCAGTCATATCATTGACTGGACCTACAAGAAAAATGACACGCTCTTTTAGCAGGCGCGAATAAATATCAAAAGAACGTTCGCCGCGGCCACTTTGCTCAATCACCATCGGGATGTATCCCAAACCTTTTGGCGTTAAGTCATCCTGCGCTTGTGACTGCAACATGTTGTTCATTTAAGCATTTCCCATTAAGTCGTCAAATTTAACTTTTTTATCACTCACTTTGGCTTTCGACAACACCCAAGCAACTGCGTTCTCTTCTGTCGCCAATGCAGCAGGTTCATCTAAACGTTTAGGATCAGCATAATACCAAGTGACTACGTCTGCAGGACGCTCAAAGCTTTGTGAGAACACATCCACCATTGTACGCACTTGGTCTGCACTTGCATGCAAGCTATTGGTGTTAATCAATTCACCTAAAACCAAACGCAATTTAGCACTGCGTTTCGCCTGATCTTCAAACATTGCCGGCTCGAGCTTAATGTTGCCTAAATCTGCCCCGCGTTGCTTCAAATTTTGCTCTGTTGTTTGCATCATGCGGTTAACTTCAGACTCTAATATGATGCGTGGAATTTCAAATTCCGCGTTATCTACCAAGGCTTGAAATACTTGTTCTTTTAGTTTTGCACTCACACGCTTAGCGACTTCCTGCTCCAGGCTCTCGCTTATTTCAGCCTTCATTTTCTCAACATCACCATCTTCAACACCTAAGCTTTTAGCAAAGTCAGCATCAATTTCCGGGAATTTAGGTTGTGAAACACTCACGTAAGTCACTTCGTAACCTACTGTTTTTCCAGCAAGTTGCTCTGGGCTATGATCTGCCGGGTAGGTAATTTCAAACTGTTTTGTAGTGCCCGCTTTACCGCCTGCCAACTGCTCGTCAAACGACTCTACGCGTCCAGCTTCACCTAACACCAAATCAATACCATTGTCGCCAGTTGATTCCACTTCTTGTCCATCAATCGACGCTTTAAGGGTAACGTTAACACTGTCACCTTTTTTAGCTGCGCGCTTAACAGGCTCGAAGCTCACACGTTGCTTGACTAACACATCTAATGTTTTCTTGACGTCAGCATCAGCCAATTCGATGACTGGACGCTCAATTTTCACTTTTGACAAATCACCTAAAGAAACTTCAGGAAACACCTCAAATGTCGCGGTGTACTCTAAAACTTCAGATGCTGCATCAAATGGCTTGTGTTCGATATTAGGAAAACCGGCGACGCGTAATTTATTTTCGTCAACGGCATCACCAAAGCTTTTTTCAACGGCGGCAGAATAAACTTCATCACGCACTTGATTGCCGTAATGCTGATTCACTAGACCCATTGGGGCTTTGCCAGGCCTGAAGCCCGCAAATTTTGCGGTGCGTGAGACTTGGTTTAATCGTTGTTTGATTTGCGCTTCTAGTGGCTGAAGTGGAACACTAATTGTGATTCTACGTTCGAGTTTACTGAGGGTTTCAACATTTAGAGCCATGCCGTATTTCCTAATTTTTGTAATTGCATACACGAGCAGATGCGCGGTGTTATGCAGCAACTCATGATACGCAATTTTAAAGTAATGATGGTGCGAAAGGAGAGACTCGAACTCTCACGCCTTACGGCGCTGGAACCTAAATCCAGTGCGTCTACCAATTCCGCCACTCTCGCAGGTAGTGTACGACTCGTAAATACCTAGTCGTTCAGATAATTCGCTATTGTATCTCAACTTTTAGCAATCAGAAAAGACATAAAATAAAAAAACGTTAGTTTTATTTCGGTAAGTATTATTCTTAATGCTGTAATCAGCATTGAATATCTAGCAGAGCAGGCTGCGATTGTGAGAAAATAATAAACAAACTAAATTTTTATCACAACATTTAAAGTTGATCACTAATATGCCAAACAGTCTTAATCAAAATGAAATCAATATGCTGCGTACTGAGTTAGAACTACTCATGCGCGAACGCCAAACTTTATTAAAAGTGACAGGTGTTGCAGCAGGCCTTGTTGCTGAGTTAGATACTCACAACTTACCCACTACCGCGGTAGAAGCTGCAGATCTACTCGCCACCTCTATTAACCATTTAAGCGAAGAAACTTTGCAGGATGCTTTAAATGCAGTCCATGCTGAGATTGTGCAATAAGCGGATGTAGCACTATTTATTTGAAGATTGTTCAATTGAAAAATAAAAAAATCTACGATGTGGACTGAATCTATTTTTAGCATCCAATCTAGCGCAAACATAAAGGTAAGTTACAAAAGCGCATTACTCATCTGTTTGCCTTTGCTGTTGGCAGCATGCGGCTTTGAGCAGTACATCGCCAAACCGATTCATACAGAAGCTATTGCCATAAAAATTGAAGCTAAAAACCCTGAAAGTACGCAATTTCAGCAGTTTTTAATCAACAATGGTTTTTCACCCGAGCATTTACCCGTTAAACAATGGGGTGTAGATGAACTGACTTACTGTGCATTATTCTTCCACCCAAGTTTAGAAGTAGCGCGTGCGCAATGGCGTGCCGCTGAAACAGCAACCCTTACTGCGGCAACAAAACCCATTCCTGGTATCAATAGCCATATCGCCCATAGCAATAACGCTAACCAAGACATTAGCCCTTTTGCATTTGGCTTAAGTATAGATGTGCCTATTGAATCGGCAAACAAGCGGGATATTCGCATTGAAAATGCAAAGCACTTGTCACAAATTGCTAAACTTGAAATCGCGCAAACGGCGTGGCAGTTACGCAACCTTGTAGCGCAGTCTTTATATGAAGCTCAGTTTAATCAGCAGCAAATCAACCTGCTGACTAAAGAACAATCGTTTCGGCAGCAAGTAGTCGCCATTTATCAAAAACGCGTGAACTTAGGGGCTGCATCTAATGTTGAGTTAAGCACGGCAAAACTTCAGCTACAGATAAGCACGGCTGAATTAAATGCCGCTCAGCAAAATAAGCTAGTATTGTTATCTAAATTAGCCAGTCATTTAGGATTACCGCTCAGCAAAGTAGAAGCCATGCCTTTGTTGCAAGATTCATATAATACATCAATAGAAAATTCGCTCAGTCCGATCCAAGTAAAACCTGAAAATCTTAACAGCACAGCACTGTTAAACCGTTTGGATATCCGTATCGCGCTTGAACGATACGCCACAGCTGAAGCTAAATTAAAACTAGCAATCGCTAAGCAGTATCCAGACATTACCATTAGCCCTGGCTATACCTATGAATTTGGTAACCATGTATGGTCACTTGGGCTATCTGGCTTACTGACGTTGTTGAATAAAAATAAATTAGCCATTGCCGAAGCAACACAATTGCGCGAGGTTGAGGCCGCCCAGTTTGAAGCTTTACAAAATAATGTTATTGCAGAAGCTAGCGCAGCAAATGCCAAACTCATACAAGCTGAACAAGCATTAGCCCAACAACAAAAACTCTATGAACTCCAGCAGCACAACACCCAACGTATGGCACAAAGATTAGCGGCTGGCGAAATTGATCGACTGGAATTAACTTTCAGCAAATTAGAAGACGTGATTGCCGAAAAAAATATAGCTTTAGCGCATTTTCAGCTTAAAACAGCCATCAATCAATTAGAGAACACGCTGCAACAACCGATCAACACCTTGATCACTAAAGAAAAACTTGAAGCTTTATCTTTGAACCAATGAGTTTTGAATGTTAATCATTGAGCCAAAGCGCGTGATGGGGATAAATAAAATGAATCGTAAAATCGCTATTATCATCGGCATACAAGCATTTTTAATTGTAATGCTGTTTTGGCTATTGGTTTTTTATGGCAAAGATGAATTTGAAGCCTTAAACCAGCAACATGAAGAAGAAATTGAAACACCCAATCTCGTGAGTAGCAAAGAGGGTATCACCGTAATTAACCTGAATACGGCCACACAAATTCAAAGTGACATCAAAACAAGCCCACTGAGTGCCAGTACTCACCAGGCTAACATCAGCACTTATGGTAGCGTGATGAGCATTGATAGCTTAATTGAGCTCAGAACGCGTTATTTAGCGGCTAAATCTGAAATCGAAATTTTACGTACTTCTTTAGCGCAAAATAAAAATGAGTATGCACGTTTACATGCGCTCAATTTAGATGATAAAAACGTGTCTGACAAAGTTGTTGCGGCTGCGGCTGGCAATATCAAGACAGATGAAGCCAAAATAGCTGCGGCAGAATCTAATGCTAGAAATCTTGCTGACAGCATGCGGCAACAGTGGGGAGAATCGCTTGCAAAACAGGCGACACAACTAAATGCCAGTGGATTGCTGCAAAATTTAATCGCTGGCAAAGAAGTGTTAATACAAACAACGCTGCCGTTTGATGCCGCCGAACCGCGTGAGAACAGCAGCATTATGATTGCGCCAACGGCCGCACCATCACACACCATTCGTGCCTATTATATTTCACGTGCGTCGATGAGCAACGCTACGATTCAAGGCAAAACTTATTTTTACCGTACAATTTCAACTGAATTACGTGCTGGTATGCAAATCAACGCCATTAACGCCGCATCAAATAAAAGTGTATCAGGTGTGATTGTGCCAAACGATGCGATTATTTGGTACGCTGGAAAACCTTGGGTGTATCGTAAAACTGGCAAAGAAGAATTTAACAGATTGCCCATTAAGACAGATATTGAAGTTGAAACTGGCTGGTTTTATCAAGGCAATTTAAAAGAGAAAGACGAGGTTGTGACCAGCGGCGCACAATTACTGTTATCAGAAGAGTTTAAATCCCAGATTACTAACGAGAACGAGGATTAAATCGCCATGATGCCGGCTTTAGTCCGTTTTTCCATTCGCTATAGTGGCGTTATTATTGGCTTAGCCATGATTGTGGTGCTATATGGCTTGTATAGCCTTAACCGCAGTAATTTAGACGTATTTCCTGAGTTTTCACCCACACAAATCATTATTCAAACAGAATCACCAGGACTTTCAGCTGAGTTAGTAGAAAGCATCGTCACGCAAGCCATTGAAACCAGCATCGCGGGCACGGTCGGCATTGAAAGCATGCGTTCGCAATCTATCCCTGGCTTATCAATCGTCACCATTATTTTTGATGAAGGCACCGATATTTATCGTAATCGGCAAGTGATTGCGGAACGCCTGACCACACTCAACAACAAACTCCCGCAAGGCATCACCCCAAACATTACCCCGTTAACCTCTTCTGCCAGTACCGTACTTGGCTTTGGCTTGACCTCAAAAACACGTAGCCTCACTGAAATCCGCACACTGGTGGATTGGGTCATTGTGCCGCATTTACTGGCAATTCCAGGTGTGGCTGATGTGAATGTGTTTGGCGGAAAAGTACGACAATTTCAAGTGCAAGTCGACCCTGAAAAAATGATTCGTTATGGTATCTCGCTCCTCCAAATTGAAGAAGCCGTTAAAAAAGCAACGGGCGTACGTGGCAATGGTTACATTGAAAATAAAAATCAGCGCATTGTCATCAATACAGAAGGTCAAGCTACCTCTCCCGAAAAATTAGCACAAGTCACATTGCTGCATAAAAATGGGCAAACCATACGCTTAAGTGATATTGGGCAGGTAGTTGAGGGTGCAGCACCATCTATCAGCGCCGCAGCGATTAACGAAGAAACAGGGGTTTACCTTTCTGTACAAGGCCAGTTAGGTGCCAATACCCACGGCGTGACCCTTGCCATTGAGCGTGCATTGCTAGAACTAAAACCTAGCTTAAGCGCAGAAAACGTCACTTTGCATGAAGGTTTATTCAGGCCGGCTAATTTTATTGAAGTTGCCATTAAAGGCGTTCGTACGGACATTTTAATTGGCTCTATATTAGTCATTGCCATCCTGTTTCTGTTCTTATTTAACGTGCGTACCGCATTTATTTCAGCAACCGCTATTCCGCTTTCATTACTCACCGCCATCGTGGTGATGAGTTACTTTAACATTGGGCTTAATATCATGGTGCTGGGTGGTTTGGCGATTGCTCTAGGTGAGGTTGTTGATGACGCCATTATTGATACCGAAAATATTTTTAGAAGGCTGCGTGAAAATCGTATGTTGGCACAGCCCTTAGCTACCCGTCGCGTTGTATTTGATGCCTCGATGGAGGTACGTAGCTCAGTGGTCTATGCCACCATTATTGTCGCGCTGGTATTTATGCCGCTACTCACGCTGGGCGGGGTGGCAGGTAAATTATTCGCGCCGCTGGGCTTTGCTTATATTGCAGCTATCATTGCCTCTTTAGCAGTTGCGCTCACCCTCACGCCGGCACTTTGTTATCTGCTTTTGGGTAACACTAAACTAGAATCAGAAGATCCACCCATGATACGTATCATCAAAAAATGGTACGTTAAAGTGCTGCACCGGATTGAAAAACAATACAAATCTATTATTGCAATTAGTTTTATTTTTATCGCCATTGGCTTAGGCACCCTACCGTTATTCAAAAGCCAATTTATTCCAGCTTTATATGAAGGTCATTACATCATGCATATGACCGCCGTGCCAGGCACATCAGAGCAAGAGTCGTTGCGGATAGGCAAAAGAGTTTCGGCAGTCATTCGTAACATCAAAGGGGTGAAATCAGTCACACAATGGGTTGGACGTGCGCCTAATGGCGCAGACTCCTTTGGCACACATTACAGCGAATTTGAAATTGAAATCGGCGCAATTTCTGGTGAAGAGCAACGTCGTATTCTAAATAGAATTCGTGAAGAATTAGCGGGTGAAGAAGTCGATGATGACGGTGATGGTGTCGCCGAAGCAGGTTTTATTGGGGTTAACTTTGCGATCAATACTTTCTTGACTGAACGTATAGAAGAAACCATTTCTGGCTACGCCGCCTCAACGGTCATTAACATCTATGGTCAGGATTTAGACGCGCTGGATCGTGATGCCAATGCGGTCGCAAACGTTGTAAAAGGCATCAAAGGTGCGACAGACGTATTGGTGCAATCGCCACCAGGTACACCGCAGCTCGTAATACGGCTACGCCCGGAAAAAATGGCACAATTAGGCTTACAGCCAACCGACGTTTTAGATAACATTCGCGCCGCCCACGAAGGCACGCCGATCACGCAAGTTTATGAAGGCAATCGCGTGATTGGTGTCAGTGTGTTGTTAGCTTTAGAAGCCCGCGATGATGTGCAAGAAACAGGCAATTTGCCATTATTTAACCCTGACGGTAAATTGCTGCGATTACGTGATGTCGCTGATATTGTGCAGGAAAATGGTCGCTCCAAAATACTGCATGCAGGCGCAAAACGTATTCAAACCGTCACCGCAAACGTCAATGGGCGCGACATCGAATCATTTACCGACGAACTTAAAAACAAACTGAAAAGTGATGTCGTATTGTCGCAAGGTTCTTATTTAGAATTTACTGGCGCGGCAGAAGCTAACGCGAAGTCCAAAGAGGCGCTGATTTTACATTCCCTATTGGCAGGCGTCACCGTGTTCTTAATGCTTTATATCGCTTTTGGTCGGTTACGTAATTTATTACTTACGTTTGCAAACTTACCTTTTGCTTTATTTGGCGGCGTGCTTGCCATCATGGCAACAGGCGGCTGGATGTCGATTGGCTCACTGGTCGGCTTTGTCACTTTATTTGGCATCACCTTGCGCAACTCCATTATGATGGTGTCACACTACCAACATCTGGTTGATGAAGAAAACTGCATTTGGGGTTTGGAAACCTGCATCCGCGGCGCCTCCGAGCGCCTACCCTCTATTTTAATGACCGCACTAGTAACAGCCCTTGGTTTATTGCCACTTGCCGCCGCCAGCGGTCAACCAGGACGTGAAATTGAAGGCCCAATGGCCACCATTATTGTGGGTGGTTTAATCACATCCACTGTTCTTAACCTGCTAATTCTACCGACGATTATGTTGCATTTTGGAAAATTTGAGAAAGCTAAATTTGCATCCTAGAAACAAGCACAATGGTCGCTACGATTTTGACCTTCTAATTCAAGCGAGCCCTGCACTGGCTCCCTTTGTAAAGTTAAACGCTTACAACGGTACATCCATAGACTTTGCCAACCCACAAGCAGTTAAGGCGCTGAATAAGGCGCTACTTATTCAGCATTACAACATTCTAGAGTGGGATATTCCCCCACAATATCTTTGCCCGCCCATTCCTGGTCGTGCAGACTATTTACATTATCTGGCTGATTTATTAGCTGAAACCAACCACGGTAAAATTCCACACGGCGACACTATCCGCCTGCTGGACATAGGCGTAGGTGCTAATGCCATTTACCCACTCATTGGCAACCGTGAATACGGCTGGCGCTTTGTAGGGGCAGATATAGATGCGACGGCACTCGCCAATGCACAACAGATTTTGCATGCAAATGCAGGGCTAACAGCGTCCATTGAGCTACGCTTGCAGGCATTGCCCACCAACATTTTTAAAGGCATTATCCAACCCGATGACTTTTTCAACCTCACCCTATGTAACCCGCCGTTTCATACTTCGCTGGCTGAGGCACAGGTAGGTACCCGGCGTAAATGGCAAAATCTAGGCGTAAATACGGGTAAAAGTAAAGCACTTAAGCTCAACTTCGGCGGTCAAGCGGCTGAACTTTATTGTGATGGCGGCGAAGTCGCCTTTGTAAGCCGCATGATTGAAGAAAGCGTGCAGTTTAAAAACCAATGCACTTGGTTTACCACGCTAATATCTAAAACCACGAGCTTACCCAGTGTATATAGTGCACTTAAAAAAGCGCATGCGTTGAAGATAAAAACCATAGACATGGCACAAGGCCAAAAACAAAGCCGTATTGTGGCTTGGACCTTTTTTAACCCTAAATAATTAGCCTAGAGAACCTTAATGTTTATCGCTCCGATTGAAATATCAAGATTTATTGACCATGTTACTAAGGTATTCCGTGATTGATTTTGGATTTTATTATTGCTTCCCCGAACAAATTATATGATTGATTTAGCGAATTAACTCAGAGATTGGACCTTACGATAGCAGACACATGTGATACGGAATTTTCGAGCCGTTGCTGACCTTGATATGGTGTTCAGCGACATGCAAAGATTGGCAATCAAGTACCTGCTGTACTTCGCCAATCAATATTACATTAGCCGTCAACTTGCAGTAAAATTTTGATGACTTGTCCGTCCACTAGATCAGACTCAGCTCATGACACAAGCAGTGCAAAATAGGAGAAGATTACCGTATGAACTCCCCGAAAAGCCCAATCCTCGTTCCATTTGCTTCTGATGGCTCTTGCCAACTAATGACTGATTCAATCTTGGTCGCCAATTCAAAACCTTTATCCGTGATGCCTTTTGCATCATGCGTGCATAACTTGACGATCACAAACGCATAAGACACTGTTAAGCCAGTATTTGGCTTGCCCGTGGAATACATGCACTAAAGTGCATTATTCGCACGTCAAAGCACATATATTCTGAGTGAAATCAGGATGATGCTGCCTCAGCCAAATGTCCGACTGTATTCACTACCATAAGCGTAGCTTTCTAGCCACTGATTTTAAACTTACGTCGAATCCAGCCATTTTCTAAAACCCAATGCGGCAATTCTGTTTTTAGTTTAGCTTCAACCTCTTGGTTCTGAATATACCTTGCTAGATGACATACGTGCACCTTTCATCAATATTATTGATTCACACCAATGCTACTTTGCTTTAAAAGTGGCAAATTTAAGCCTTGTTCAAATAAACAATAATCCAATTTATTGACTATCCAAGTTTGGTGATTACCGATGAAAAAATCAGCAAAAGCATCATCAATCAAGTTATCCTCTTGCAGGTTTTGCTGAGAAACATTGGTTGGCTTTAGATATGACTCAAGTGATTTTGACTTTACTAAAACCAGTTGCTTTGCTCCAATTTTATGAGTCAGCCAGGCACTTAAGCTATCAGATGTCACTTGCCAGTTTTTAGGCACGCCATCATCAGCTAACACCATTTCACTTGGTAACCACACAATGCAGCGATGCTGCCAGCCTCTTTCAGCAATTTCAAGTTCACTACTCGCCGTGACGAGCTTGCTATTCATCCCAGCCATCAATAAACCGAATTGATCCATCGCCAACAGCGCCAGCTCGTGCGCAACGGCATCACTCACATTCGTGCGTTGCTGCGCTTCGCGCACCGTATCTGCAAACAGGCCGCCGCCCGGCACAATCACCACCTGGCCATCACTGATCTTAACTAAAGTTTCTAGCCAGCGCGGCAGTTCTGGCGATCCTAACAAGCTACCGCCTAGTTTCACTACCCACATACGATGTCCTTTGACACTGCTTTTACTTGCGTCATAGCTTAGAAAAAAATCCCAGCATTTTTAATAGGCTTGATGCTTTATCCAACGTTTCAGCATACTCTTTTTCAAGGTCTGAGTCGGCAACAATACCGCCCCCCGCATAAAAGCTCAGCTCCCCATCAGCATCGTCATTCGCAACATAAACAGCTGTACGTATCGCTATGTTAGTGTCCATGTTGCCATCAAAACCTATATAGCCAATCGCACCGCAATAAACACCGCGCCGGTGCGGTTCTAACTCTTCAATAATCTGCATCGCTCTCAACTTAGGTGCGCCGGTAATTGAGCCACCCGGGAAGCAACCGCGCAATAAATCAATGGCAGTTTTTGAGTCTTGCAGTTCACCCGTCACGATGCTCACTAAATGATGTACATTGGCAAAACTTTGCAGCTGAAACAACTGATCAGCCTTCACCGAGCCAATTTTGCAATTTTTGCCAATGTCGTTACGCAACAAATCGACAATCATTAAATTTTCTGCTTTATCTTTGACGCTGGATTGCAATTCGTTTGCGTAGGCAATATCTTGCGTAACATCATCAGAACGTGGTCTCGTGCCTTTAATCGGCCGCGTTTCCACATGCCCATCCACCACTTGTAAAAAACGCTCCGGCGAACCGGAAATGACCTGCAATGCGCCTAAATTAATATATGCCATAAACGGCGCGGGGCTTATTTCTCGTAATTTTTTATACGCCAGCCAAGCATTGCCGCGCGCTTTGACTGAAAACCGCTGCGCCAGATTCACTTGGTAGCAATCCCCTGCATGAATATAGCGTTGAATGGCATCAAAAGCTGTTTTATACGACTGTTTGTCCATATTTGAAATCACGGCAGAAGTCACTTCAAAGCGCAAAGGAATTGCAAGATTCTGCACTTCATCAGGCGCATCGAATAGCGCACATAACTCAGGCCAATGCTCGCGTGTTTTAATATCAAAGCCATGAGATACCAAACATGCAGTTTTATTACGATGGTCTATCACCACTGCCCAATCGTAAATACCAACCTGCAACTGCGGAATTTCAGCAAAAGTTGTTTCGATTGTGTCGGTCGCTTTATGTGCTAGCTTTTCTAATCGTCGCGCTAAATCATAGCCAAAGTAACCAACCGCTCCTCCGGTAAATGGTAAATCACATGATTTAGAAATAGAGGAATCAGGCTGATACCGCGCTAAGGCATCGTTAATCAGTTGAAATGGGTCTTGCGTTGAGGTATGCGAAGACCCATGCTCACAGATTGTGGTCAACTCATCATTAGTGGAAAAAGTAAGAAACGGATCAGCCACCAAAATATCATAGCGCCCATATTGACTACCAGGCTTGCCAGTTACAGGGTTAATCAACTGCCCGCTATCGAAAAACATGGCCCATGGTTGATGTGAGATACGCGCAAACAATTGTGCGCTATCTGTATGATACGTTAACGGGTGCTGCAACAAGCTCATACATTAAGCCCCAAACTAGCAACGGCGTAGGCGGGAAAGCACACTTTCACCATATTTTTTTTCGCATCACTTTCAGCGTAGATAAAATCACTCACAGACGCATATTTAAAACCGAGTTGTTTTGCAAGTTCACCCACCATGAATTCACCCGCCCCTGCACCTATGATGTGCAAATTTTGACAATCTCCCAGCCTTGATATTTGAGTAAGCACGGCTTGTTTGATGAGATTAAGCTGCGCTTGCTTAAACGCATAAGCTAAATTACGCCAAGCTGATAATGGTGCCTCTTGTGCATCATGCCCAATCATTCTTGCCACACGCCGCGCACTGGCTTCGATACTTTTTTCCGCACCGTCTGCGGTTTCTGCCATATTTTCTGCCAGCGCTAAATCACCAGTGAGTGTATAAACATCTGCAGTGGTCGCAAAATGTTCTGCAGCTATATTTACCTGCTGCCCAGCAAAAGGAATTTTTTGCGTCAGTGCCATCAATGGCGTCCGTACCACACCCGTATAAACCAATTCATCACATTGCATCCGTGTAGCATCATTAAAACCGCGCACCTGTACTTTACCATCACTTATCAAGGCAATATCTGTGGTTGTGCTGCCCATGTCGATAAACAAAGCCTGCTTCACGTTGTGTGCTATGTATTGCACACTTGCTAACCAATTCATCGAAGCGATCTCCGCGCTGTGTGGCTCAACTGTTTCAATAGTCACAACACCTTGATTACCCGCATAAAACATCACTGTACTCAACAGTTTCTGACCCGATAGTTTTTGGGCTGCAAACTGTGCAATTTGCATCACGCCGGCATGGCGATTAGGGAAAATATCGGCAAGCTCACCTGTCATCGTCACTACGTGCTTTTCAGCATTAAATTCACGCAAAATAACGTCCATTGCCAGGTCTAGTTCATGCAAGCCACGCCATAAAGGGCAATACACTTGGTTTACAGCCAAAACGTGTCCAGCCACATTTAGCATCACTGCTTTTAGATGAGCGCCGCCAATATCCCAGCCAATCACTGTTTGTGTGCTTTGGTTTTGACTCATAGCCGAATTTCAACCTGCTTTCTGGCTAACACCGGCATTTCAAATTTGTCACTCAACACGCAATCCAGTATCAGTTTGGCTGGATTGTAATTTAACGCTTCGTGCAAACCCACATAGCTTGTTGTTAAGCGCGGGTTAATTTCAACCACATAAATTTTATCGTTATTTTCAACATCCACAATCACATCTACACCCACATAACCCAAGGCATCTGGCAACATTTTAGCGATTTTTCTGGCAATGGTTTCAAAACGCTGCCAATAAGGCAACATGCCATTCACGGTAATACCTGTCAGCTTAAATTGGCTACCATCGCAGATAATATGCTGTTGGTTGCAACTTAACAACCAGGCTTTTCCATCACGGCACAACATTGAGAAACTAGCGGCGACCCCGACCTGATAAGGCTGCGCCAGATAGTTTAGATAACGGTCATAATTTGTTATCCAAAGCTTTAAGTCGTGAAGAGAATCAAAAATTTTAATACCCTTACAGCCTGCGCCATCCTCAGGTTTGGCTACCCATTTACCTATATTTTGTTTAAGTAAAGCATCGTAATAGTCTGGCTGCATTAAATCCTCACCTGCATACACCGGCAAGGTAAATATATGGGCTGCCTGCATCGCCTCAAAACATAAAGTTTTACTGGTGCCTGTCAACGTTGCATCAAAGCCACAACCTAATAATAGCGCGTGAGTTTCTTTAGCTTCAGCCTCCAAACATAGCTCTGTTAACTCCAGCAGCACACCATCGGTTTCAGGCGCGATTAGCCAAACCAAATCTGCTTGCTTCAGTGCTTTTTTGAACACTTTTTTGAAGTCCCCTGCGGCTACCACCATACTTTTTTGGATGTATTCAGATGGCGCTAATCGCACATCATGCATCGTAATCAACTGGTATTGCTTAAGCGCACTTAAATCCCGCAACAAGACGTCGCGCATTAGTGCGCCCTCCTTGACTAAAGATTCAGGCAACGGAGCTGTACCTATCTCATCACTAAGCCCGCCACCAGTGATAAACTCACATACTAGTAATTTTTTTAATGGTTCGATGATGCAAATAATCCCGGTAATTGATTTATTAAATGGCGTGGTCGTGCATGCAAAAAAAGGTGACCGTAAAAGTTATCAAGCCATTCAGTCATCGCTTACGAAATCCAGCCAGCCGATAGACATAGTTTCGGCTTTACTTGATCTATACCCTTTTGAGCAATTCTACATTGCCGACCTAAATGCGATACAAAAATTAGAAAAACCCTGCTCATCAAATTATAACGTGATTGAGTCTATCACCCAGCAATTCCCAACGTTAAAATTATGGGTGGATGCTGGCATCAGTAATAATACCGAACTCAATATTTGGCAAAGACTTAACATTCAACTGGTATTAGGCA
This sequence comes from Methylotenera sp. RIFCSPLOWO2_02_FULL_45_14, assembly GCA_001803395.1. Lineage (GTDB taxonomy): Bacteria > Pseudomonadota > Gammaproteobacteria > Burkholderiales > Methylophilaceae > Methylotenera. The sequence goes on from MHBU01000001.1 coordinate 62,751, forward strand.
GTGAAAACTTCACACATTTGAATAGCTTCACATCTCTCAATCATGATAAAAATTTTGTACTATCACTGGATTTTATGCCTCATGGCTATCAGGGCCCTCTCGAACTACTCACGCATAATGAATACTGGCCACATGATGTAATAGTGATGTCACTTGAGCATGTTGGTGCAAACCAAGGCGTCAATTCAGACTTATTAAACCAAATTTTAGCCAAGGCCAATGGTTTTAATGTCTATGCAGCCGGAGGCATCAGAGGAGGTGAAGATTTAGCGACGCTAAATAAAATGGGAGTACATGGCGCATTGGTTGCAACCGCATTGCACCTTGGACAGCTGTCAAAACAAGAATTGAACACCTATGAATAAACACTGGGATATTTTTTGCAAAATTGTCGATAACTTTGGCGACATTGGAGTGTGCTGGCGCCTGGCTAGACAACTGCAGGCTGAACATGGCTTACAGATATACTTATGGATAGATGATTTAAGCGTTGCCAAGCAACTTATCCCCGGCTTGGATATAACCCTGCCAACTCAAGTCATACAAAACATTGCAATCGCCTCTTGGCATGCAGCGTCTGTTTTTAACGAACCTGCAGACGTGGTCATCGAAGCATTTAGCTGCGAATTACCCGCCGCGTATTTATCTAAAATGCGACCCAATACGGTTTGGATAAACTTAGAATATTTATCAGCCGAGTCTTGGGTCGAGGATTTTCATGCTGGGAATTCAAAACATAACCATTTGACACGACACTTTTTTTTTCCAGGCTTCACGCCAGTCACAGGCGGCTTGCTGCGTGAGCATGCTATTGTTGCAAACAATCAGCAGCTTGCAAGCAACAGATCATTACAACATCAATTTCTCCACAGTCTAAATTTAGAAGATAACAACCGCATAAAAATATCGCTATTTTGTTACCCACACGCGCCTATTCACGGCCTGCTGAATGCTATGGCACACTGTAATCAACCCACTGATTGCTACGTGCCTGCCAGTAGCATTCTGCCTACCGTGGCTAGTTTTTTTGGTAAAAACTCAATAGTTACAGGTGAAGTGCTTACGCATAAAAATCTAAATTTGCATGTCTTACCTTTTTTAAGCCAAGCGGATTACGACAAGCTACTAGCGATATGCGACATCAACTTTGTCCGTGGCGAAGATAGCTGGGTACGCGCCATTTGGGCAGGAAAACCTTTTATTTGGCAACCTTACCTGCAAACAGAACAAACACATATTACTAAGCTAAAAGCGTTTTTAGCCTTATTTTACGGCAGATTCGATCATGCCAGCAGACAATCAACCTATGATGCCCATCTAGCTTGGATAGGGAACGATATTTCAACAGACGTTTGGCAAGATTATTTAAACAATCTTGCCACGCTTAAAACATTGACTTTGCAACAAACGCACGCGCTCGCAACACAAACAGACTTAGCTACTAAGTTAGTGATTTTTAGTAAAAATTTAACTGGAAATCGGGTATAATGCGCGGTTTTACGCACACACCTTTTATAATTTGTAAGGCAACCTATGAAAACAGCACAAGAACTCCGCGCCGGTAACGTGATTATGGTCGGTGACGAACCATTAGTCGTGATTAAGGCAGAATACAATAAATCAGGCCGCACCACAGCGGTCGTGAAGATGAAGTTTAAAAATCTACTCACAGAAACGCCAAGCGAGAACATCTACGGTGCTGGCGACAAATTTGAAGTCATTGTGCTTGAGAAAAAAGAAGTGACATACTCTTATTTTGCCGACCCAACCTATGTGTTTATGGATGCCGATTACAACCAGTACGATGTTGACGCAGAGTTTATGGAAGACGCGTTACCCTACCTGGAAGATGGCATGCCAGCTGATTTGCGTTTTTACAATGAGAAAGCCATTTCAGTCGAGTTACCTACCACAGTAGTACGCGAAATCACTTATACCGAACCAGCCGTTAAAGGCGACACCTCAGGCAAGGTAATGAAGCCTGCTAAAATCGCCACTGGCTTTGAATTACCAGTACCATTATTCTGCGCACAAGGTGATAAAATAGAAATCGATACACGCACTGGTGAATATCGTAACCGTGTCATGAAATAATTTTTTGCTTTTTAATTAGCAAAAATTTAAAAAAGGGAGCAACTAGCTCCCTTTTTTTATGCCTAAAAAAACTAAATTCGCGTTAAGATAGCAAAACATAAAAAGTAAAAACCTGCTGGGGGCGTATATGAACGACAAACAATTGGTCGCGCTACAAGCTGCAAAATATGTAAAAGATGGCATGCTGGTTGGTTTAGGCACCGGCTCTACCGCCAATTACTTTATCGAAGAACTCGCACGCTTAGCCCGTAACGAGGGCTTGAGATTCACTACCGTTGCCAGCTCCACTATTAGCGCGCAAAAAGCACAATCGTTACAGTTACCCATCGTTGCACTAGAACACATTAACTGTATTGATTTATATGTAGATGGTGCCGATGAAATCACACCAGATAAAACCTTACTCAAAGGCCGTGGCAGTGATTTAGTCAAAGAAAAACTGCTCGCAACAGCGGCATCACAATTTGTTGTGGTAGCAGATGCCAGCAAGCTAGTGAGCCATATTGGTCAAAACTTTTTGATTCCGATTGAAGTCATGCCTTTCGCCTGGCAACTGACGAAAAAAAGCCTTGAAGCGTTAGGTGGCGTAGGTGATCTTCGACCAAATGCTGCTAAAGATGGTTTTTGGATTACCTCACATGGCAGCTATGTGCTGGACATGCAATTTGACAAAAGCCTTGATGCCAGCACCTTAAATGCGCTGATCAACAATACTCCTGGCGTGGTTGAACATGGCATTTTTTTCGGGCTTACCAATGTCGTACTCATTGCTGACAACGGCACGGTAAGCGAGTATTAAGCCATAGTGTGCACTTTTCACAAAAACAGCACACCATGCGTTTATTGCTAATTTCATTAGTTGTTTTTTTCACAGTGGCCTGTAAGCCAACTGAAAGCAATAATGAACCTCCGTTAATTGACCCTAACAAAAAAGAAATTGTTTTTGTCACACACAACGGCCCTTCTACCTATTACTTGAATGGTGAAAATCAACCAGCTGGCTTTGAGTATGATTTGGCCACTTTGTTTGTAAAAGAATATGCGCCTGACTACCAAATCAGGTTTTTATTAGTCAATAGCATTAGTGATGTCATCCCGAGCCTGCTCAAGGGTCAAGCCCATATCGCGGCGGCAAACTTATCTGTGACGCATATTCGTGAGCAACTGGTTTTGTTTTCAAAACCGTATCAAGAAACACAGCAGCAATTGGTTTTTAACAATGAAATCAATAAGAAACCGAAAGATCTTGCTGCCATTATAGATAAAAAAATTGTAGTCCCGGCAGGTACTAGCTATGTAGAACGATTGGCAGAATTACAACAAAAGCTACCCACGCTAAGATGGCGAGCGGCGCATCGCACTAACTCAGAAACACTGCTAGAAGAAGTTGCCGATGGCATGTTGGATTTCACTATTGTCGATAGTCATTTAGTATCGGTAATGCAAAACTATTACCCTAATTTATCTGTTGCCATGCCAGTGGGTGCAAGTGACAAAATTGCTTGGGCAATGTCCAAAAATACAGATCCGCAACTTGTGGCAAAAGTGAATACTTTTATTGATAAAATTCACAAAGATGGCACGTTACGTAATTTAATGGATCGCTACTACGGCAGCTCAAAACGCTTAAATACGTTAGACATTACCACCTTCTTAGCCCGTAGCAATACGATTCTGCCTAAGTACATTCATTTATTTAAACAAGCGCAAGAACTTACAGGATTAGAATGGCGATTACTTGCGGCAGTGAGTTACCGCGAATCACATTGGGATACCTTTAACACATCCCCCACCGGGGTACGCGGTTTAATGATGCTAACAGAAAGCACGGCCGACTTAATGGGCGTGACCAATAGACTAGACCCTAAGCAAAGCATTCCTGCGGGTGCACAATACATTCTCAAACTCAAAGACACCATTCCAGACCGCATTCCAGAGCCTGATAGAACCTACATGGCACTAGCTGCCTACAACATTGGCTACGCGCATGTTGAAGATGCCCGCGTGCTTGCCAAACGCCAAAACCTTAACCCGGACCGTTGGGCAGATGTTAAAAAAACACTGGTACTACTCAACAACCCGGATTACTACACCACAGTTAAGTATGGCTATGCCAGTGGTGGCGCACCTGTCATTTTTGTCGAGTCCGTGCGAAGTTATCAACGTATTTTAGAGCGTTATCAACCTAGCCATAACCCAGATTACAACAACTTCAGGGTTGCGCGGGCTGAATAAAGATATAGCTACCTCCTTCGACAGGCTCAGGGAGTACCGTTCCCTGAGCCTGTCGAAAGGGCTACTTTTTAATAATCTCTAGATTATTCATATAAGGCCTTAATACCGCTGGCACTGTCACGCTGCCATCTGCGTTTTGATAGTTCTCCAACACCGCCACCAAAGTACGCCCTACCGCTAAACCAGAGCCATTCAAAGTATGCACTAATTCAAGCTTGCCATTTTCATTTCTAAACCGCGCTTGTAAACGGCGTGCTTGAAACGCCTCACAATTTGAAACTGAAGATATTTCACGATACGTATTTTGTGCTGGTAGCCAGACTTCTAAATCATAAGTTTTAGTGGCACCAAAGCCCATATCACCAGTACACAACGCAACCACACGGTAAGGTAACTCAAGTGCTTTCAAAATGCTCTCAGCGTGACCGACCATTTGTTCTAACGCTTCATAGCTGGTATCAGGATGTACAATCTGCACCATTTCAACTTTATCAAACTGGTGCTGGCGTATCATGCCTTTGGTATCGCGTCCGTAAGAACCAGCCTCTGAACGAAAACAAGGTGTATGCGCAGTGAGCTTGATAGGTAATGATTCTAAAGGCACGATTTCATCGCGTACTGTGTTTGTAAGTGTGACTTCAGAAGTTGGAATTAAATACAACTTGCTGTCGTTGTGGGACAAAGAGAACAGATCCTCTTCAAACTTGGGCAACTGACCAGTGCCCGTTAGCGTTTCGGCGTTTACCAAATACGGCGTATAACACTCTTCATAGCCATGCTGTTCTGTTTGCGTATCTAACATAAACTGCGCCAGCGCACGGTGTAGTTTCGCAATCTGCCCGCGCATCAAAGTAAAGCGTGCACCTGAAAGCTTGATACCTGTTTCAAAATCCAAACCCAATGGCGTACCAACATCCGTATGATCTTTGATTTCAAAATCAAAGCTGCGTGGCGTGCCTATTTTACGCACTTCCACATTATCAACTTCAGACTGTCCTGGTGGCACGCTCTCATGCGGCAAGTTAGGCACATTCAGCAACAGGTTTTGCAATTCAGTTTGCAGCTCGCCCAAACGAGCCTCATCGGCTTTCAATTGGTCGCCTAAGCCAGCCACTTCAGCCATGATGGCGCTGACATCTTCACCTTTAGATTTAGCAAAGCCAATCTGCTTAGAAGTATTATTACGTTTGGCTTGTAGGTCTTGCGTACGCGTTTGAACGGTTTTACGCTCTTGTTCCAAAGCGGTGAATTTAGCTGAATCAAAGGCAAAACCGCGTTTTTTTAATTGGCTTACAACGCCGTCTAAATCATTTCTTAATGCCTGAATGTCTAACATGTGTATTCCTAAATTTTATTTTTTTGCTTTTTTAGCCAGTTCGCGCTTATCCAAATCGCGCAAGTGCGCCAATTTTTCCGTAATTTTACCTTCTAAGCCGCGTGGTGTGGGCATATAAAATTGCGGAGGAGTCAAATCATCTGGAAAATAATCTACGCCCGCCGCATAGGCTTCTGGCTCGTTATGGGCGTAACGATATTCTTTGCCGTAATCTAATGCCTTCATCAACTTGGTTGGCGCATTGCGCAAGTGCAACGGCACTGGACGCGACTTATCTTGTGCTACAAAAGCTTTGGCTTGGTTGTACGCCATGTAAGCGGCGTTACTTTTAGGCGCTACTGCTAAATAAATCACTGCGTTGGATAAAGCCAATTCACCTTCAGGCGAACCTAGCCGCTCAAAAATTTGGCAAGCTTCTAACGCCATGCCTTGCGCGCGCGGGTCTGCTAAACCGATATCTTCAACCGCCATACGCACGATGCGCCGCCCTAGGTATAGCGGGTCGGCGCCGCCATCTATCATACGCAAAAACCAGTACAAGGCTGCATCGGGATTAGAGCCGCGAACGGATTTATGTAGCGCGGATATTTGATCATAAAAAGCCTCGCCGCCTTTATCAAAGCGGCGTAGCTTGCTCGCCATGGTGGTTTGTAAAAAAGCTTCATCTATTCCGGTAACTTGCGCACCAACAGCGGCGTTAAATAAACCTTCAACAAAGTTAAGTAATCGCCTTGCATCGCCGTCTGCGTAAGCCAATATTTGCTCGCGCACTTCATCCGAAAATGTGACACTTTCAGCCACTAATAATCTTGCCCGCTCTAGCAATAACGACAATTCCGGTTCACTAAGCGCATTTAATACAAACACTTGTGAGCGGCTTAACAGCGCACTATTCACTTCAAATGAAGGATTCTCCGTAGTGGCACCAATAAACGTGATTAAGCCACTTTCAACAAACGGCAAAAAGGCATCTTGCTGACCTTTGTTGAATCTGTGGACTTCATCCACAAACAAAATGGTTTTGCGACCGTGTTGCTGTAAGGTAAGCTCCGCGCGCTCTACTGCCTCGCGAATATCTTTAATGCCCGACAAAACAGCGGAAATAGGAATGAAATCGGCATCTGCGGTGTTGGCAATGAGTCGCGCCAAGGTGGTTTTCCCCACGCCTGGTGGTCCCCACAAAATCATAGAGGGTAACTTGCCAGATTGAAACGCCAAACGCAGCGGTTTACCCACACCGAGTAAATGGGATTGCCCAACCACTTCATCTAAAGTTTTTGGGCGTAACCGTTCCGCTAGTGGCGCTTGTGGTGTATTAGGGGCAAATAAACTATTCAAAATATAAGGTGTTTCTAATGTGTTTCTGGTAAAAATAGTTTAATACAAGCGCAAGTTAGCAAGCATTGCTCGCTACTCACCAACGACATCTACACCTTTAGGTGGCTTGAATAAAAAAGATTTATCATCAAGCACAGGATTGAGTTCAAGCTGACTAAACACGATTTTTGTGTTGTGCCCAAAACTATCAATCAATGACATTTCTTGCAACTTATTATCTTTAAAACCCAGCAGTATTTTCTCAAAACCAGATTCTTTATCTTTTGGATTAGCACTTACCCAGTCTAAACCACCTTTAGCATAAGCATTGACCAACTTAAAACTTTTATCAATTTCGTCACCCCCTGCCAACAATGCTGCCGGGCTAGAACCTAAGGCTTTACCTAGCTCTCGCACCGTCACTTGCGCCAGATCTACGTCATATAACCACACTTGCTTACCATCACTAATAATTTGTTGCTCAAATGGTTGGTTGTAATCCCACCGAAATTTATTTGGACGCTTCAACTGCATTTCACCATCAACTTCTTGCACCTTGCGCCCTTGTTTATCCGTCACCAACTGATGGAATTTTGCGTGCATTGCCTGCGTTTGTTCGTAAAAAATCTTTACACTTGCCATGCCATCAGCTTTTGCAGATTGCATGGCTAACAGCATTGGCAACAGTATCAATAAATACTTTATTTTAGGTTTAATCATTAAAATCCCTAATTATCAGGCTTCGTGATGTGGTGCTAGAACTTCACGGTTACCATTAGTTTGCATTGCAGACACTAAACCAGCACGCTCCATATCCTCAATCAAACGTGCGGCGCGATTATAACCAATCCGAAGCTGGCGCTGCACTGATGAAATACTGGCGCGCCGAGTTTTTAGCACAATGCCCACGGCTTCATCATAAAGCGGATCAACCTCTGCTCCGCTCCCTCCGCTAGCACCAACGCTGGCAAAGTCAGCTCCACCGTCTTCAACTTCGTTAGTTAAGATACCCTCTATGTAATTAGGTTCACCTTGGGCTTTAAGGTAGTTCACCACTTTATGCACTTCTTGATCAGATACAAACGCACCATGAATCCGCACAGGGTAGCCAGTACCAGGCGGCATATACAACATATCGCCCTGCCCTAACAGCGCTTCAGCACCCATTTGATCTAAAATAGTGCGCGAGTCAATTTTGCTGGAAACCTGAAAAGAAATCCGTGTCGGCACATTGGCTTTAATCAGCCCTGTAATCACATCTACCGATGGGCGTTGTGTGGCTAATACTAAATGAATGCCAGACGCACGTGCTTTTTGTGCTAAACGTGCAATCAGCTCTTCCACTTTTTTGCCAACCACCATCATTAAATCCGCCAGCTCATCTATCACCACCACGATTAACGGCATTTCTTCTAATGGCTCAGGGGCATCTGGCGTTAAGCTAAACGGATGTGGTATTTTTTCACCCACTTTATCCGCGTCTCTAATTTTTTGATTATAGCCTGCTAAATTGCGCACCCCCAGCATCGACATCAATTTGTAGCGACGTTCCATCTCTGCCACGCACCAATTGAGCGCATTTGCAGCTTGGCGCATATCGGTCACTACCGGTGCCAATAAATGTGGGATGCCTTCATACACGGAAAGCTCAAGCATTTTCGGGTCAATGAGAATCATGCGTACCTGTCTGGCATCGGCTTTATACAGCCAACTTAAAATGAGCGCGTTAATCGCCACCGATTTGCCTGAGCCCGTGGTACCCGCCACCAAGACATGTGGCATTTTTGCTAAATCTGCTACCGCTGGCTTGCCTGCAATATCTTTACCTAACGAAATCGCTAGCGGCGACTTTACGTCAGCATAGGCTTGGCTACCCATGATTTCAGACAAATGTACAATTTGTCGTTTTGCATTTGGAATCTCCAAACCCATGCAGGTTTTACCTGGAATGGTTTCTACCACACGCACGCTCACTACCGACAATGCACGGGCTAAATCTTTAATTAAATTAGTAACTTGACTACCCTTAACGCCAGCCGCTGGTTCTAACTCAAAACGGGTAATCACGGGACCTGGCTGCGCGGTTAACACTTTAACTTCAATGCCGAAATCCATCAGCTTGCGTTCAATCAAGCGTGAGGTAAAATCGAGCGTTTCGGCAGACGGTAATTCAACCAACCCTGATGGCTCATCCAACAAATGCAATGGGGGCAGCATGGAATCTGGCATCGTTTCAAACAGCGGCGCTTGCTTCTCTTTTTGCACGCGCTCACTTTGTGCTACTTCAAGCACAGGTGGTTCGATGAATACTGGCTCACGGTTTTCTGATCGTTTACGCTCGGTCTGTACAAATACTTTACGTTCAAGCTCAACCACCTTGCCTACTTTTCTATCTTGCCAATCTTGCCATTTCAGCTTAATAAACGCATAGCTGGTCATTAAAAGCGCACCGAACTTTTCAGTAATCACAATCCAAGACCAGCCCGTAAACAGACTAAACCCCACCACAAACATCAGCAACAGCAACATGCTAGAACCGGTATAGCCAAATAAACTACGCAAGCCATTATCCACAGCGCCGCCAAGCATGCCGCCAGGCGCTAATGGCAGCGAGGCAGGCAAGCCAATTAAATGACCCGCCTCTAAAGCACTGGAAGCAATCAGCAATAATGCAAAACCAATGAAATTAAACAGCAAAAATGGTTTTTCACTAGGCCGCCCTTCTACCAATCTGACCACTTCTAATTTCAAATAGACAAACCACATGGCATAAAAAGCCAGCACCGCCCACCACCATGCTGAAAAACCAAAAATATATAACAGCAAATCAGAAAGCCATGCACCCACACTACCGCCACTATTATGGATAACAGCACCATTAGGCGCCATGTGTGACCATGAAGAATCATCAGGGTGATAGGTAAAAAGAATCACCGTGATATACAAACCGACTAGCACTAAGCCTAGCCACCATGCTTCTTTAATGAGTGTATTGGCAAGCGCATTCGATTTGCTGACCTCAGCCTCGCGGCGCGCATTGGCAGGGGTAGATTTTTTAAAAAACAAGATGGAAAAAACCTTACGTATTTAATGTTAGATTTAATTATAGCAGTATCAAAGTCACTACGTAGAGATTAGAATATCAATCTAACAGCAACCCAATAAAGAGATAGGAAATCATCATGGATATTGGTATAAAAGCACAAGACAGAAAAAATATAGCGCAAGGTTTATCGCATCTTTTGGCGGATACTTACACACTGTATTTGAAAACGCATTACTTTCATTGGAACGTGACGGGGCCAATGTTCAGCACACTCCATTTGATGTTTGAAGTACAGTACAACGAACTGGCACTCGCGGTAGATTTAATTGCAGAGCGCATTCGCGCATTAGATGTCTATGCACCTGGCACTTATCGCGATTTTGCCAAACTCACCTCAATTAAAGAATCTGAATCTGTACCAAAAGCACAAGACATGATTGCCGAATTGGTTGCTGGACATGAAGCGGTATGCCGCACAGCACGTAGCGTGTTCCCTAGTGCTGACGCCGCCTCAGATGAAGCAACAGCTGATTTACTCACACAACGCTTACAGGTGCATGAAAAAACTGCTTGGATGTTGCGTAGTTTGCTGGAAAAATAGCAAAGCAGTTTTTCGGTGTAGGCTAACTCGCAACGCGATGTTAAGTGCGAAGCGCGGCTGAAGCCAAAAAACTGCTTGGATGTTACGCAGTTTATTAGAAAAATAGTTTGCTTGAGAAACATATCAACCAACCCAACATCAACGTTACAACACTCATTAAGAATCAAGAAAGCAATAAATCATGGCAACACGTCACATTCACTTACTTATTTTAGGCTCTGGTCCTGCAGGTTACTCTGCGGCAGTTTATGCAGCACGTGCCAACCTTAAGCCAGTTTTAATCACTGGTATCGCACAAGGTGGTCAGCTCATGACTACCACTGAGGTCGATAACTGGCCAGCAGATGCTGATGGCGTGCAAGGCCCGGAACTCATGGCACGCTTTCAAAAACATGCTGAACGCTTTAATACTGAAATGATTTTTGATCATATTCACACCACGCACTTAGCTGAAAAACCCATTCGTTTAGTGGGTGATAGTGGTGAATATACTTGCGATGCGCTGATTATTGCAACGGGCGCAAGTGCTAAGTATTTGGGTATTCCGAGTGAAGAAAAGTTTAGCGGAAAAGGTGTTTCAGCTTGCGCCACTTGTGATGGATTTTTCTATCGCAATCAAGAAGTTGCCGTCATCGGCGGTGGTAATACCGCGGTAGAAGAAGCGCTATACCTGGCAAACATTGCGAGCAAAGTCACACTGGTGCATCGCCGCGATAAATTCAAGGCCGAAGCCATTTTAGTGGATAAACTAATGGCGCGCGTGAAAGAAGGAAAAATTGTATTAGAAACATTCCAGACACTAGATGAAGTGTTAGGCGATGACAGCGGTGTAACAGGCATGCGCCTCAAAAACGTAAACGCGGATAGTGATGATTTTGGCACCACTAAAGACATCAAGTTAATGGGCGTATTTATTGCCATTGGCCACAAACCCAATACTGATATTTTTGAGGGTCAACTGGAAATGGAAGGCGGCTACATTGTAACCCAGATGGGTCGTGCGGGTAATGCTACTGCTACTAGCGTACCCGGCGTTTTTGCAGCGGGTGATGTACAAGACCATATTTATCGCCAAGCCGTCACTAGCGCTGGCACTGGTTGCATGGCTGCATTGGATGCGGAACGTTATTTGGATAAATAACTCATGATGTAGGAGCGGATTTCACTCAGAATAATGCGCTTTAGCACATATATTATGTGGGGAAGCGCATTATTCTGAGTGAAATCCGCTCCTACACAAACCAATCTACACTCTACAATTGTGGCTATCTCAAACGATAACGAAAAAAATATGTTTTCAGAAGCAGTCAAAGACGTGCGTCCGCTGCCAAAACATGACCGCGCAGTTCACCCCGTTAAAAAACCAAAACCCATCCCCAACCAATTTATTCGCGATGAGCAACAAGCACTTGCGGACTCATTATCAGACCATTACATTCCAGCGCATGAGCTTGAAACAGGTGAAGAGCTACTTTATTTGCGCGAAGGTCACTCACCCGACATTTTAAGCAAGCTGCGCCGTGGGCATTGGGTGGTGCAAGCCGCGATTGATCTACATGGCCTAATTAGTGACGAAGCACGGCTTTATGTATCCACTTTTATCAGCGATTGTAAAAAACGTGGCATCCGCTGTGTGCGCATTGTGCATGGCAAAGGCTTGGGCTCACACAACCGCGAACCCGTGCTCAAACATAAATTACGCGGTTGGCTTATGCAAAAAGATGAAGTCATCGCCTACGCCCAAGCGCGCAGGCAAGATGGTGGCAGTGGTGCGGTGATTATATTGTTAAAGGCCTAGCTAGGTTCCAACCATTTTTTATAGATTTGTTAGGTGGCAGATTTCTACCCACGTGGTTAATTAAAGAACCCTGGCTACCAGCTGCCTAACCTGCTTGGCTAGCGCGCACTACTCACCTAAAAAGCCACCGCTCTGATGTGCCCAAAGCGTGGCATATAACCCACCTTGTTTGATTAAAGTTTGATGGTCGCCTTCTTCAACAATCTTGCCGTTATCCAATACAATGAGCCTATCCATTGCGGCAATGGTCGATAGCCTATGCGCAATAGCCACTACGGTTTTACCCTGCATCAAATTGTATAGACTCGCTTGTATCGCTTGCTCCACTTCCGAATCCAGTGCGCTGGTCGCTTCGTCCAGCAACAATATTGGTGCATCTTTCAACATCACCCGCGCAATGGCAATGCGTTGCCGCTGCCCACCAGAAAGCTTAACACCACGCTCGCCTACATGCGCTTCGTAACCTGTACGCCCTTTTGCATCTTGCAACGTCAAGATGAATGCATGCGCCTCAGCACGTTTAGCAGCGTTAATCATTTCATTTTCAGTGGCGTTGGGGCGGCCGTATAAAATATTGTCGCGCACACTGCGATGCAATAATGACGTGTCTTGTGTCACCATGCCAATTTGGCTGCGCAAGCTGTTTTGTGTCACGTGCTTAATATCTTGTTCGTCTATCAGTACGCGTCCTTTTTCGACATCATAAAAGCGTAGTAATAAATTCACGATGGTAGATTTCCCCGCGCCTGAACGTCCTACCAAACCCACTTTTTCACCTGCTTTAATCGTCAAGTTAAGTGCTTGCAACACAGATTTTTGCATGCCATAGGCAAAATCAACTTGCTCAAATTTTATTTCACCAACGCTCACATTCAATAATTTGGCGTCTGGTGCATCGGTAATTTGTTGTATCAAGGATAAAGTATTGACACCATCTTGTGCAGTGCCAATTTGCTCATAAAGTGAGGTCAGCTCCCACATCACCCAATGTGAAATACCATTCAAACGCAGCGCCATTGCAGTCACCGCTGCCACGCCGCCAACTGTGACCTCGCCTTTAGTCCATAACCATAATGCTACGCCAGAAGTTGCAATCACTAACAATATATTCAAAATATGATTTGCAACTTCTACCCCTGATACATAGCGCATCTGCGCGTGTACGGTGCCTAAAAACTCACTCATGGCAGATTGTGCATACCCCGCTTCACGACCTGCATGTGAAAATAACTTTACCGTACTGATGTTGGTGTAGGCATCGGTGATGCGGCCCGTCATCATTGAGCGTGCATCGGCCTGATTTTGTGAAACCTTGGCTAGCCTTGGCACAAAATAACTGAGTGAAGCGACATAACAAATCACCCAGACTAAAAATGGCAACATCACTGTGGCATTAAAATGCGCGACTACCGCCACCATCGTCACAAAATAAATCACTACAAATACCAAAATATCCGCAACAATAAACCACACGTCACGCACAGCCAATGCCGTTTGCATGACCTTTGCCGCAATACGGCCAGCAAACTCATCTTGATAAAAACTCATGCTTTGATTCAGCATGAGGCGATGAAAATTCCAACGTAAACGCATAGGGAAATTACCCGCTAGCGTTTGATGTTTGATCAGGGTTTGTACTGCAATTAAAATGGGGCTTAACAATAACAAAGTGGCTAAAAGTAGCAAATGATGCCGCTCAGTTGCCCACAATAAATCAGGTGAGGTGTTACTTAACCAATCCACTACCTTGCCCATAACGGCAAATAACAGTGCCTCAAAACCACCAATCACGGCAGTAAACAAAGTCATTACTAGAATAAATAAGCGTGAGCCTTTGGTGCATGACCATAAAAACGGCCACAACGCATTAGGCGGTGGTGCAATTTCGTTTGCGGGAAACGGATTTAAGCGGTTTTCAAACCAACGCAGCATGACTATTTTCAATCAGCGTTGCGTACTTGTATCAAACACACCGCTTCAGCCGCAATGCCTTCACCTCGACCAGTAAACCCTAATCTCTCCGTAGTGGTCGCTTTAACGTTGATTTGAGACATCTCCACATTGCAATCAGAGGCGATATTGATGCACATTTGATCAGTGTGTGGCGAAAGTTTGGGGGCTTCGCAAATCACGGTGGCATCAATGTTATTTACGACGTAGTTTTTAGTATTAAGTAACGCAACCACCTGCCGCAACAGCTCGCGTGAATCCGCGCCTTTGTAGCGCATGTCAGTGGGTGGAAAGTGTTTGCCAATATCGCCCAATGCCGCTGCCCCTAACAAAGCATCACAAATTGCGTGTAGCAATACATCGGCATCTGAATGTCCATCTAAGCCTTTTTCATGTGGTATTTCTACGCCGCCAATAATGCATTGTCGCCCAGAAACTAAAGCGTGCACATCAAAACCATGACCGATTCTTATCATTACAATGTTTCCATTTGATTATTGCTGTTGCAACAGCAGTTCCATCAAGGCAATATCTTGAGGATAGGTAATTTTCATATTTCTTAAAGAGCCAACCACCAGTTTTGGCTGCAAACCTAATGCTTCTACCGCTTGCGCCTCATCGGTGGGCGTACCATTAAAACTCGCTAGCGCATCTTTAAGCAAAGCATAGCGAAACATCTGCGGGGTCTGCGCCTGCCAAAGCAACTCGCGCGGAATGGTGTTAAGCACCCTGGCATCTACATTCGACTGTTTTAAAGTATCAGCCAACGGCAACGCAAGCAAACCACCTACGGCATCATCTTGTATGGCATCCAGCAAATCATCGAGTAATGAAACCGTTAAACCAGGACGCGCGGCATCATGTACCAAAATCCAATCGTCATCATCTACCTGAGTACGAATTGCCTCTAATGTATTTAATACCGTTTCAGAGCGTGAATCGCCGCCGGTGTAATGCAAATGCAAACGACTGTTGGCATCTAGCGTGAGATTGCGCCAAAAGTAATCTTCCGGGCTAAGTGCCAAGTGAATACTGGCAATGCGCGGGCACGAAAAAAAAGTTTGAATACTGTGTGAGATCGTTGGTTTGCCACACAATGGCAAATACTGTTTGGGAATAGCGGTTGCCATACGATTACCAACCCCCGCCGCAGGAATGATAGTGTGAAAACGTGCCATGTTAAATTGAGCGTAAGATTAAAATCATGCTCAAATTTTAACATAGCACGCTAGCTTGAAATTAAATTTAGCCATCAATCATCTGTGGAAGCTACAATTTTATGAATACTTAAATCTGCCCCATCAAATTCTTCTTCTGCGCTCATGCGAATACCGACCGATTTTTTAAGTACACCATAAATAATAACGCCTCCAACCAACGCGATACTAACTCCTAATGCCGTTCCAACTAGCTGTGAGACAAGACTGACACCACCAATGCCCCCAAGTGCTTTTGCCCCAAAAATACCAGCGGCAATCCCACCCCAAGCGCCGCACAAACCATGCAATGGCCATACACCAAGTACGTCATCAATTTTCCAACGATTTTGTGTAAGCGTAAATGCTTTTACAAACAATATGCCGGCCACCAAACCAGTCACTAACGCACCTAATGGGTGCATAACATCCGACCCAGCGCATACGGCCACTAATCCTGCAAGCGGACCATTATGTACAAACCCAGGGTCATTTTTACCCATAACTAACGCAGCTAGTGTGCCGCCTACCAGTGCCATAAGTGAGTTAACAGCCACTAAGCCGGAAATGCCTTGCACGGATTGTGCTGACATCACATTAAAGCCAAACCAACCGACAGTGAGTATCCATGCACCAAGTGCCAAAAATGGAATATTTGAGGGTGGATGAGCGTGTAGGCCTCCATCTTTACTATACCGTCCTCTGCGGGCGCCTAATAGAACCACAGCAGTTAATGCAATCCAGCCACCCATTGCGTGCACCACAACCGAGCCTGCAAAATCATGAAAATTAGCGCCAAAGCTAGCATATAACCAATCTTGCAAACCAAAGTGATTATGCCAAGCAATGCCCTCAAAAAATGGATATACAAAACCTACCAATAAGAAGGTCGCCGCAAGTTGGGGGTTGAATTTAGCACGCTCTGCAATGCCACCGGAAATTATGGCAGGAATTGCCGCAGCAAAGGTGAGCAAGAAAAAAAACTTAACTAATTCAAAGCCATTTTTTGCTGCCAATGCTTCTGCACTACTAAAAAAGTTAACGCCATAGGCAATACTGTAGCCGATAAAAAAATAGGCGATGGTCGATACAGAAAAATCCACCATAATTTTAACCAAGGCGTTGACCTGGTTTTTTTTACGCACTGTGCCTAATTCTAAAAAAGCAAACCCCGCATGCATTGCCAGCACCATAATAGCGCCTATCAACACAAACAACGTATTACTAGCTGAAATTGAAGCTTCCATTGACATATCCTCTAAATTTTTGAATAAGCAAACTAAGCAAAGAATGCGCCAATTACTAACCTATTGTTTTTTATAATTTATAAAGAATTAAAGGTTACAAAATGCACCTTAATGATGCACTAATGAGTGCGCTGCACCTTATTTGTGCAAATTAAGTAGATGCGTCTTATCTTAATCTAGGCAGGATCTAGAGCAGAATATTTCCCGAGCCATCTTTAAATACCATATTTGCCGCGTCTGGGTTGCCAGACCAAAAATGATAAAACTCGCGTACCACCACTAAAAACAAACGTCTATTTAGTTTGATATTAAAAAGTGGCAGCGTCAGATCAACCGCTGTGCGATAAGCCTTGTGATTTTTTTCCGGGGCTTTCCTCAGGCGTATCAGTATGATTTTAGCCAGCTTAACGCGGGTATCTACAATAGACTGCTCCGCGCCCTCATGACGCAGTGCCTGCGTGTAAGCCTTGAGCGGCCAATTTTCAGAGATATCAAATTTTTCAGTGACTAAACTATCAGTTAATGACTTTAAAGTAGCTTGGTCTGGCCTCCACTGCACAGGGTTAATGTCAAACCCAGGATTGATATTCAGAGCAGCTATCGCCTTAATATCTTTTAACCAAAATGGATAAAACTCGCGTGCCGCAGTCAGATTTTCATGCCAATCATCTGCTGGAATCGTTTCCATCACATCCTCTATTACCGTGCGGTATTCAATACCATCAAGTGCTTTGCCAGCAAGGTTGCTACTGATTTTATCTAAAAATAATGCACGCTTATGCAGTGCCGCACTGACGACGCCTTTGGCTTGCAAAAGTTTTAAATAGGCACTGATGGCTTCTTTTTCACGCATTTCATTCATTTTAAGTAATGATTATTCCTAATAACTTGCAAAACCATGGCTGACAACTGGATTGTTTAGCTTACAATTCAACATAAATTAGTGATGCATTGTAATCAGCTAGGCGACATTGTAACTCTAATATATGAGGTTTTTTGAATGGCAAATGAACAAGCACGCAATTATATGCATAACCTTTTGCGTAGCATGCAACCATTTGACCAAGCTTTGTTTATTTAAGTGAAAAGGTCACATTGCGTAGCGCTGATTCCACTCATGAATTACGCTTACAATTCAAATTACATAACTAAAGACACAGGAACTAAGACATCGCATCAAAAGCTGACCGTTTATATTTAAATGAAGATGCACCTGTAGAAACTATGACTGAAAGTGAATAAATGGAATTAGCATTATTATTTATATTAATTGCACTCGCTTGGTTTTGGCTAGATAGCCTAGACAAACGTGAACGCGCTATTTTGCTAGGCACTGAACTGGCCGCTCGCTTTAATTTGCAATTATTAGATCAAACCGTGGTGTGTAGCAAATTGTGGATGGGTAGAAATCGGCGTGGTCACATGCAGCTTTTACGCACTTATGAATTTGATGTCAGCGCTAGCGGTGATGATCGTTTACATTGCCACTTAATGCTATTAGGCAACCAATTAGGTTCGTGGCATATTCCGCCTTATTTACAACCTATGGATTAAAACAACATGGTTATCGGTCGCTTCGCGCCCTCGCCTACCGGGCCGCTCCATTTCGGCTCATTAGTAGCAGCCGTTGCAAGTTATCTTGAAGTTAAAACGCACCAAGGCCGATGGTTGTTGCGTATGGAAGACGTTGATAAACCACGTGAAATCAAAGGTGCGGCAGATGCTATCTTACATAGCCTTGAAAAACTTGGTTTTGAATGGGACGGTGAAGTGCTATACCAAAGCCAGCGTAACGGTTTATACGAAGAAGCCTTTAACTCACTAAAAAACAAACAGCTAATTTACCCTTGCACCTGCACACGTAAAGAAATTGCAGACACTACCAATCAATTTGGCATTGATGGCATTATTTACCCTGGAACCTGCTTAAGCCATCCACTTAAACCAAATGTAGCCAATGCCTGGCGCATTAAAACAAATGCGCTTGAAATCAGTTTTGTTGATGCTATTCAAGGTGAAATCAAACAAACATTAAGCCAAAATGTAGGCGACTTTATTTTAAAGCGTGCAGACGGCTTATTTGCTTACCAGCTAGCTGTTGTTGTAGATGATGCAGCGCAAGGTATTACACACATTGTGCGCGGCGCTGATTTACTGGACTCCACCCCCAGACAAATTTACTTGCAACAATTATTAGGCTTTAGCACGCCACACTATGCCCATGTACCAGTGGCAAGTAATGCTACTGGTGAAAAGCTAAGTAAACAAACATTGGCTAAGCCCATAGAAACTAGTGTGGCTAATCATCACCTGCATGATGCTTTATGTTTCCTGGGACAAAAACCACCCGCGGCAATAAAAAACGCCACATTAAATGAAATGTGGCGCTGGGCATTTTTATATTGGAACCTAGAAGCCGTCCCTAAAACCAGACAGATTCTAGCTGATCATTAAAACTTATAACTTGCACCGACTTCGACATTGCGCTCAACACCAGGGAAAATACCATCTGGATTACGACTAGCTATGTATTTCTTGTCAGTTAAATTTCGCACTGTTCCAAATAATGACAAGTGTTTATCAACATCGTAGTAAGCATTTAAATTAAATGTTGTGTAACTTGATATTTCACCGAGTGTACCAATCGTATTTTCATCTCGCGTATTCGCTGCATCAACATACTGGCGTGAAACATGATACGCACCCAAACTCGTTCTAAAGCTGCCAAGTTTGTAATTCAAATTCATATTACTTGTTAACCTAGGCGCATAAGGCAAACGATTACCATCTGGGCCAAGCGAATCGTTCTTAAACTCAGCGGTTGGCACATACGTTGCGTTACCATCTACACTCCAACCATCACCAATTTCGTAACCTAGCGCAAGCTCAAGTCCTTGGTTTAAGGTTTTACCACCATTGGCTTGGTTGATACCTCCAGACAAACTTTGATTCACGATTTGATTATCAAAGTCCATATGAAACACCGTTGCCTCATAAGTGAGTCGTTGCAAAGTACCACGAACACCAATTTCATAATTTGTTGAGCGCTCTGCGTCTAATTGCTGATCTACACCATCCCCAGAGATAGCTGTTGCCACCATCGCTGGTGAAAATCCTTTGTATGCGCCAGCAAACAGTTGAGCTTCTGGCACCACTTGCCATGTAGCACCAAGACCTGGCATGACTTCTATGTTATTCGCCTTACCTTTAACACCCGTTAACTCATTTTTACGCTTCTGATCATAAGACTCTACGCGTAAGCCAGGTGTCACAGCTACCTTATCATTCAGCTCAAATCTATTTTGAGCATATAACGCGATTCCTTCTGCTTTTTGTGTTTCATCCCCTGTTAATGCACCAGATCTAGCATCTGGATCAGTTTTAGAGCGGATTGTTTTATTGCTTAAAGAGTCTGTATGCAAACGGACACCTAGTTCAGTTTCATTTTTAATCCCGAAACTATTATGTGAGATAAACAAGCGCGAATCTACACCCATCATTTCAAACTCACGATTACGACCAGTCATACAATTACTTACACCCGTACAAGCCACAAAGGTGGTGCCATTTGCGGTTCTACTAGCAATATCACGACGCCAGTAATCACGATTTAATTGACTCCAGTACAGCAATGTATTCAGTTTAACGCCGTTGGCAATTTCCCACTCGTGGTTAATATCAAACGATTTACGATCCGTTAAGAAATAATCATTCGGTGCTGGGTTTTTAGTTGGGTTGTTTTTATATTCGTTTGGTCTCAAACCCACATATGAAGTATTCACTTCATTATCGTAATATGAAAATTTTGCACTAATCCATTGATTGTCATTAATCTGCATGCCACCTTTTGCAACGACATCATTTAAATCAAACTCATTATGACGAAAGCCATCACCACGAGAGGTAATCACGCTGAGGCCTGCAACCGCTTCGCCTGATGGAGATGCACCGCCAGCATCCAAGCCAAGCAATCTAAAACCATTACTTCCTACTCTTGTTGTTAACTTAATACCATCTTCAGGATCTTTAGTTTTATAATTGATCACACCACCAATGGTAGTTGGGCCATAGCGTAGGCCAGCAGCACCTTTTAATACTTCAATACTTTGCATGCGCTCAATACGAGGACTGTAATAGGATTCATTTGCTAAAAATAAACCTGGTGCCACTGGCACGCCATCTTCCAATACTAACAACTTTTGACTGCGATTAGGATTTAACCCACGCATACCGATATTAGGAATAAATCCGTAACCTTCTTCCTCGCGGATAACAATACCTGGTACAGATTTAAGCGCATCCTGAGTAGATAGCGGCTGCAATAGCTCCAATTGTTCTACCTCTATAATCGCAACTGAGCCAGGCTGCTTTGCTACGGCCAGTTCGCCCACACCAATCACATCAATACGCGGTAATAGAATTTCTGTAGCCATTGCTGGCATTTGATAAAACAATAAAGAAGCAACAGCCAATGCAATTTGGTTTGGCTTTAAAACTAAGTTATTTTTTGACATTACAACCCTTTAAATTTAATAAAATTCTCAATAACACGATTCTACATGATAATCATTATCATTTACAAGTAATTTTTTATGAGAGTCATCAATGAATTAGTATCCAATGTTAAAATGTTGTTATGGAAAACGATCAAGACACATTGCAACGCTTTGTATTTGAAAATACGCCGGTACGTGGCAATCTTGTTAATCTTACAAGCACTTTTCAACTCGCACTTAACAAACAATCATTGCCCGCAGGCTTGAGGCGAGCATTAGGTGAGCTGATGGCAGCAAGCGCCCTACTCACAGCCACGCTTAAAATGAACGGTTCTCTGGTATTGCAAATTCAAAGCAAGGGTTTATTAAAACTATTGGTTGTAGAATGCAACTCAGATTTTGGCATACGCGCTACAGCAAAATGGACGGGATTGGTCAATGACCAACAAAGTTTGTTTGATCTCATTGAACACGGTCAGTTCATGATTACATTAGATCCCAAAGACGGCGGGCAAGCGTATCAAGGCGTTGTACCGTTAGAAGGCGATAACATCAGCGCAATACTCGAAAACTACATGTTACGTTCGGAACAAATCGACACCAGAATTTGGTTATGTTGCGATGGTAACTCCGCTGCCGGGATGCTACTACAAAAGTTGCCAGACACCATGAATCAAGCAACACAAAGCCAAGAGCACTCTGAACATGACTTAGACACGTGGAACCGCGTTGGCCATTTAGCCAACACAATTACAGATGATGAGTTGCTGAACTTACCCACTGAAACCTTGCTTAAACGCTTATTTCACGAAGAAGATGTACGCCTGTTCGATGCAAGTCATACTACGTTTTTTTGCAGTTGCTCACGAGACAGCGTGGCCAATATGTTGCGCATGTTAGGCAATGACGAGCTATCCAGCATTATTGAAGAGCAAGGTCAAATTGAAGTGAACTGTGACTTTTGCAATACACATTACAAATTTGACAAAATAGATGCGGCACAATTACTCGTGGGCGAAGTCACCGTACCAACTAGTTCAAAAGTACACTAAATTTTTGGAATGTACGCTGGCTGAATGCTATAACCAACCCTGATTTTTTAATTTAAAGCAACTTGACGCTTACGTTCAAACAAACACACCGCTGCTGCTGCACCCGCATTGAGCGACTCAACAGACCCTAACGAAGTATTTGCCATTGGAATGGTAATAGATTTAGTTGAAGCTGCAATCGTTTGGCTACGTAGTCCTGAGCCTTCGTTACCGATCACAAAAGCGGTTGGCTTTGATAAATCTTGCGCATAAAGTGACTCGCCCTGCATGGTGGTTGCATAACTACACCCTTGAAAATTTTGCAGTTCAAAAATCAAGTCGGCGCGCTCTACAATAGGCAACACAAACTGCGCACCCTGCCCGCCACGTAAGGCTTTAGGTGACCATGTATCAGTGCAACTGGTGCTTAAATAAACCACCTCTACACCAGATGCCGCCGCGGTGCGTAACATACTACCGAGATTACCTGGGTCTTGTATGTCTTCTAACATCAGTGCAAATGCTGGGTTTTCTGGCACTGGCAATTGCGGAATTTTTACTAACGCCAAAATACCAGTGGCACTGGCAACCGGTGTGAGCTCAGCAAACATCAAAGTAGGCAACATCACGGTAGAAACATCCACTAGCGCTTGAATTAAACCTGTCGCTTCCACACTACTTTTACCTTCAGGAATGATTATCAACTCAAGCCCAGCCACATCAGGTGCACCAAAAGCAGTGATGTATGACTCAATTAAATGCACGCCATCTAATAGCGTTTTACCTTCGCTACGCCGCTCACGCGCATTATCTGCAAATTTCTTAAGCTGCTTAAAAACTGGGTTGTCACGCGAAATAATATGTTTAAAAGACATACAACCATTCAACCATTGTTTACAATTCAAAACGTTAGTTTAACTGAAAGCCGTTTAATCTCGTAGTGGCAGGTATTAAACCTGCCCCACACCATAGCCAAAAATGACGATTAACGCCGATAAATCATGGTGTTATTAACCTTTTTTGATATCCAAAAAGGTTAGCAATAAATTTTATGTATCTCTCTGAATTATTGGCGTGCATCGGCAGTTAAGTGCTTTTTATAGGATAATGCACGTATGGCTAAAAAACTAAACTTAGAACGTATCCTGTGTAACCAAGGCTTTGGCACGCGCAAGCAATGTCGCATCATGATTATCAATGAAGAAGTCACTGTCAATGACACCATGTGCGACGACCCTGATGCGAGTTTTGATACCGAAAACCTGCGCTACACAGTTCAAGGTGAAGCATGGGATTACCGCGAAAAGTCTTACTTAATGCTGCACAAACCCAGCAATTATGAGTGTTCACACAAAACCCAGCATCACCCTACCATTTACAGCCTGCTGCCGCACCCATTGGTTGTGCGGGATGTGCAATGCATTGGCCGATTGGACGAAGACACCACTGGCTTAATCCTCATTTCAGATGATGGCCAATTTATCCATCGCATGAGTTCGCCCAAACACAGAGTACCCAAAGTGTATGAAGTGACCTGCAAACACGCAGTGGATGACAGCCAAATTACCCATATTCTAAAAGGTGTGCAACTGGTAGATGAAAATGCGCCAATAGCTGCGCTAGCCTGCACCAAAATCAGCGACCATGTGATTCACATGACCCTTGCTGAAGGCAAATATCATCAGGTGAAACGCATGATCGCTGCCATTAGTAACCGCGTTGAAGGCTTAAAACGTATTCAAATTGGTCAATTAAAACTGCCTGATGATTTGGCTGTTGGCAAATGGCGCTGGCTGAGTGAAGATGACATGGTGAAGCTCGGCGCGTGATAGGTAAGCTCCAGGCTTATGTTAGAGCCTACGCTTTATCAAAAAATAAAGAATAAACCAAGTAACTTATTGATATTCGGCTAGAATTTACCCATAATCATACGATGGGATTTAAGCAGTTAAACCCAAATGCAGTTTCATATATTTTATTGGGGTTAACCAGCATGTTAGACTCAAACACTGCACTTCGAAACTCACTCTCAACATCAGACCTGAAAGAATAAGTGTGCCAATAATCTGGAATCCGTATCTGGTAGCACTTTCCATCCTGGTCGCCATTTTCGGCTCGTTCACCGCGCTGATTCATGCCAAACGCATGCGGGAAAGCACCGGCCGCGGAGAAATCATCTGGATGATGGCAGGGGGAATTACACTCGGGCTGGTGATCTGGACGATGCATTTTATCGGCATGCTGGCTTTCCATATATCCGTTCCTGTTTCTTACGATCCCCAGCTCACCTTGCTTTCTGTACTACCTGCAGTAGCCGCCGCGTTGCTAGGGTTCCGCTTATTACGTGCGTCAACAATGAAGCTGGGGCAAGTTGCCATCGGCGGTCTGATCATGGGGCTGGGCATTTCCGCCATGCACTATACCGGCATGGCGGCGCTAAAGATGTCGCCACCGATTGTCTACGACCCGCTTATCTTCTTGGTTTCGATAGGCATCGCCGTGCTGGCTTGCTATGGTGCCCTGCTGATTGTTTATGTCGGTGAGAAA
>MHBU01000001.1:87719-89153 GCA_001803395.1 Methylotenera sp. RIFCSPLOWO2_02_FULL_45_14
ATATCCGGCATGCACTATGTCGCCATGGCTGGCACCCGCTTTCCGTTAGGCAGCATCTGCTTGGGCAACTCTACCCACATCGATCCCGCTTTGCTGACACTGTTCGTTTCGACCGGCGTATTTTTCCTGCTTGGTGGAGGCATTTTCGCCGGCCTGTACGACCAGAGTGTTGCCCGGAAAAACGCGCTAATGCTGACGCAATTGCAGAAGCTGCATGGAGAGACGGAAGAGCGGGCTCAGACCATAGCTAGGACCATGACGCAGGAGTTGCACATCTACCAAAAGGCACTCAGCACCATATCGCAAGGCGTACTGATTACCGATGCGAAACGACACGTCATTTATGTGAATAATGCCTTCGAGCACATCACCGGCTATACCATGGCGGAACTCATGGGTGGGAGTTGCGCCATACTGCAAGGCGCGGGGACAAATCCAGAAACGGTGGCACAGTTAAAAGTAGCACTCGACGCTAACCTGCCGTTTCACGGTGAAATCCTGAATTACCGTAAAGACGGCACACCGTTCTGGAATGAACTTTCGATTACCCCAGCCTGGGATAACGAAAAACCCCTGACGCAGTTTGTCGGCGTGCAGCGCGATATTACCGAGCGCAAGCAGATCGAGGAAATGCTGCAGAAAAACCGCCAGAGTCTCGAATTTACGCTACAAGGTGGGGAATTAGGGTCATGGGATTGGTATACTCAGACTGGTGTAGTTACCCATAACGATTTCTGGGCCCAGATGCTTGAGTATCGCCCAGACGAGATTGAGTCCAATGTGGATTTCTTTAAGCAGCATATCCACCCCGAGGATCTACCAGACGTTCTTGATCTGTTGACAGGATATGTCAACGGACATTTGCCTACGTATAGATCCGAGTACCGACTTCGCACCAAGTCAGGCAGGTGGATATGGGTTCTGGATCGTGGCAAAATTGCTGAGAGAGACAAGAACGACTGTGTTATACGGGTCACTGGTGTCATATTAGATATCACCGAGCACAAACGTATCCAAGACGAGCTGCAAAGACACCGCGACCATCTGCAGCAACTGGTGGACGAACAGACCATAGATCTGCGCAAGAGCGAAACTGAGGCGAAGCGCACACTAGCTGAACTCAATCAGCAGAAATACGCACTGGATCAGCATTCCATCGTCGCCATCACCAACGTGCAGGGGCGCATTATCTATGCCAACAACAAGTTTTGCGCCATCAGCGGCTATGCTCGCGAGGAA
Organism: Methylotenera sp. RIFCSPLOWO2_02_FULL_45_14; assembly: GCA_001803395.1. Classification (GTDB taxonomy): domain Bacteria; phylum Pseudomonadota; class Gammaproteobacteria; order Burkholderiales; family Methylophilaceae; genus Methylotenera. The sequence continues at coordinate 88,959 of MHBU01000001.1, forward strand.
CTACTGGGGCAGGATCACACCCTGCTGAACTCAGGCCATCATCCCCATGGATTTTTTAAGGGAATGTACCACAGCATCACCCACGGGATTACCTGGCATGGCGAAATATGCAATCGCGCCAAGGATGGCCACCTGTACTGGATGGATACCACCATCGTCCCATTTATGGGCGGTAACGGCAAACCGCAGCAATAT
>MHBU01000001.1:89214-89390 GCA_001803395.1 Methylotenera sp. RIFCSPLOWO2_02_FULL_45_14
TGATCGGCATGATAGATGTACTGCATCAGACCAGCCTCAAGGGTTACCAGGTGGAAATGGTCGATATCATTCGCGATTCTGCGTTTTCACTGCTAAACATCATTGAGGACATTCTCGATTTTTCCAAGATTGAGGCCGGCAAGCTGGAAATTGAACACGAACCTACAGCGGTGGCC
>MHBU01000002.1 GCA_001803395.1 Methylotenera sp. RIFCSPLOWO2_02_FULL_45_14
ACGCTGTCAGAGGCGGTGAGTCAGACTATCCAAACCAACCCGGATATTCTCATTGATGCCAACCGCAAGTTATCTGTTGATGAAGCGGTGAAGCAAGCCAAAGGTGGTTATTACCCAAAAGTGGATTTGAATCTTGGCTATGGTAGAGAGTGGAGCGAGAATACTTCTACCCGTAGTAAACCAGGTCGCGATGACACACTTACACGTGGTGAATCTGGCCTTACGCTGTCTCAATTGCTGTATGACGGTTCTGCTACCAGTAGCGAAGTGGAGCGCCAAAAATCCCGCTTGAGTTCTGCCTCACGTAAAGTGATGGGGACTTCTGAACAAATCAGCTTGAAAGCGATTGAGGCTTATCTGGATGTGTTACGCCGTGAGGAGTTGCTCAAGCTAGCTCAAGATAATCTGGCGGTGCACGATAAAACCTTCGGTCAGATCAAAATCCGTAGCGAAGGCGGCATCGGTCGCAAGGCTGACCTTGATCAGGCGCAGGCTCGGTTTTCCCTTTCTCAGGCAAATGTGGCTTCAGCTGAAGCCAACTTGCGAGAAGCCAATATTGCCTATAACCGCGTTGTTGGCGTAATGCCTGATGCGTTGGTTAAGCCGGCGATTGTAGAAGCGCCTGCCAGTGTTGATGATGCTTTGAAAGAGGCATTGGAGAACAATCCAATTCTGCGCTCTGCAATGGCCGATATTGAAGCCACGCGTGCGCAGAAAAGTGCTGCTGAATCATTATTAAAGCCACGCGTTCATCTTGAGCTCGGCACCAGCTGGAACAATGATTTAGATGGCGTAGATTACAAAAACAACGATGCCTATGCGATGGTGCGTATGCGCTACAATCTGTTCAATGGTGGATCTGACAAGGCGCGTATTTCAGAGGCTGGCATTCAAACTCAGGAGGCGATAGAAGTGTTGAATCGCACCCAACGCCAGGTAGAAGAAAGCTTGCGTCTGTCTTGGAACTCGTTGCTTACCGCGCAGGATCGTTTGCCGAAATTGAAGGCTACCGCTGAGGCTGCAGAGCGTACACGTGATGGTTATGCGCAACAGTTCAATATCGGTCAGCGTACGTTGCTAGACTTGTTGGATTCAGAAAACGAGCTCTTTATCGGTCGTTCTAATTATCTCGAAGCGCAGTATATTGATCTGTTCTCTCGCTATCGCCTGATGGCCGACATGGGTCGCCTGCTTAATACGCTGGGTGTTACCCCGCGCGAAGAGGCTAATGTAGAGGCCAATGTAGCTGCAGCGAAATGATGGTTAGCTGCAAGAGTTACTAACAAGTCACATGCTTACCGATTTAGCGGGGCATGTACTGACTTGAAGTTTTAAAAAAATAAACCGGTATAAAATCCGGTTTATTTTTATCTAAGCATGAAAGACTTTGCACGAATATTTTTTTAGATCTTAAAACTTAAATTTTCGCCATTTCACTAAAACCGTTCCCACTTAAGTCGTTCCCTGAGCCTGTCGAAGGGTAAAATCAAAGTTAATGGTACATATCCCTTCGACAGGCTCAGGGAACGGTCACGACAGGCTCAGGGAACGGCGTGGGTGGGATTAGCTATATGTCAATTTGCCTGTTGTTTTTTTTGCGAGCATCTGCTTCACAGCTTGCTTGCTTAAACCATCACGTGCTAAGGTCTCGTATAGTATTTGCCTAAGCTAATAACAATATTTTCGGATAGAGAATGTTCCCACGCACCATTCTACGATTAACTGGTTCTGGCCTGCGATGGGTTGCGGTAATTGGTCTGCTCGGCGTGTCACTGATGCTGCCAGCCGTTGTTGGAGACGGTTTTGCTATCTCGATTTCTGAGAGGCAGCTTTCAGCTATCGAGGCTAAATATACTGCCGCTGGCCGCAAGCGTGTTTCCGATTGGGTGCAATTGGTTGCTTCAGCCCAGGGAAAATCAGTGCCGGAAAAACTGGTGCTTGTAAATGATTTCTTTAACCAGAATACACTATGGGTTTCGGATTTTGATCATTATGGTGTCGCTGATTATTGGGCTACTCCGCTTGAAATGCTCGCTTCTGGCGGTGGGGACTGCGAAGATTTTTCCATTGGCAAATACTTCACCTTGCTGGCGTTGAGGGTGCCGATGAATACGCTGAAGATCACTTATGTTAAGGCGCAGAATGTAGATCCCATCCAGCGCTCGCACATGGTGTTGACTTACTATGCGACGCCGGCAGCAATGCCGCTGGTGTTGGATAACCTTAAGCCGGAAATCAAGCCGGCTTCGGAGCGTCCTGACCTGGCACCGGTTTACAGTTTTAATGGCCAGGGTTTGTGGCTGGCAAAAGAACGTGCCTCTGGTAAAAGTATCGCCAGCGGACCCAGTGGGATCAGCCTGTGGCGTGACATGATGTCGCGCATGGGTAAGGAATTCGAGTAAAACTTGTGAAGGAATCAAGATGACGCTACTCAAGCAACTTTTGGCAATGATCGTGCTGCTGTTTGTACTGCTGTTTGCAGGCACATTTACGCTCAGCATTCAAAATACGCGCAGCTATCTTAACAACCAGCTGCAAACTATATCGCAGGATACGGCGACCTCGTTGGGCATGTCGCTTTCGCCACATATCAGCAAGCATGATTATGTGGTGGTAGAGCGTATGGTGAGTGCGGTGTCTGATAGCGGCTATTACCGCGAGGTGGTCGTGACGGATGTTGAGGGCAAACCCATCGTCCATAAAACCCAGCTGGTTAATTTGAATAACGTGCCGAAATGGTTCATTAAGTTATTCACGCTGGAAACGCCACCGGGCGAGGCCTTGATTATGGACGGTTGGCAGCAGGCCGGGCTGGTTAAGGTGCTGGTTAACCCGGGGTACGCCTACATGGCGTTGTGGAGCAGTGTGGTGCAATCGTTCTGGTGGTTTGCCGGAATGTCGTTGCTGGCCTCCGCACTGGGTATGGTGGCACTGCATTACATTTTGCGACCTTTGCGCGCGGTTGAAGCTCAGGCGAGGGCGATCTGCAATCGTGAATATCCAGTGCAGAGCAAGTTGCCATGGACGCTTGAACTGCGCAGCGTGGTTGAGGCCATGAACCGCATGACGTGTAAGGTCAAGGAGATGTTCCAGGAGCAGGCAGCCTCCATTGAACGCCTGCGTTCTGAAAATTATCGTGATCCGCTGACAGGCCTTGCCAACCGGCGTTATTTTGAGATGCAGCTCGAACATTTGATCAAAACCGGCGAGCATGGCGCCGTACTGCTACTTGAACTGAATAATTTTAAAGAATACAACACCAAACGCGGTTATCAGGCTGGCGACGAGCTGCTGCGCAATGCAGCCGGGTTTATTGAAGCCATCTGCAAAGCTCGACCAAGCCCGGAGTATTTCACCGCACACTTGTCTGGGGCTAATTTTGCTGTAGTGGTTTATAACGTTGACGAACAGGAAGCAAGTGCGCTAGGTGACCAGCTGGCGCATTCATTGCTGCGGTTTAAGGAGCGCGGGCTGGCCGATAGCGAGGAAGTCGGTCATGTTGGTGTTGCGCTGTTCAGCGGGCAGACCTATAGCGAGGTAATGTCAGCCGCTGATCTGGCACTGCGTACGGCTCAGCAGGAAGGCCCAAACACGATGCACTTGATCGACTCTGCTAAATCGGGTGCGAACACTGTCAATACATCAATGCGTTGGGGCGAAGTGCTGCGTGATGCGTTACAAAATAATCGTCTATCCCTGCTGATGCAGCCGGTCAAGGGTGCCGCTGACCACAGCCGTAACACGATTTTGCACTATGAAGCACTCATGCAACTGACGAATGAAAACGGTGAAGTGATTCCAGCCGGGATTTATGTTCCAATGGCCAAGCGTCATGGTTTGTCCACGGATTTTGACAAAGCAATCGTTACTGAAGTCCTGGCGCGGCTGGTAAGCAAGCGCTACGGGGATACGCCAGTTGCTGTTAATATATTTCCAGCCAGCGTGCAGAATAAAGCGTTTGTCGATTGGCTATGCGCCGAGTTGGCGACAGCCCCTGATGCGGCTTCGAGATTGCTGATTGAAATTCCCGAGTATGGCATCATTGAGAATATCGACGCGTTGAGCGAGTTTGTTAATAAGCTGCTCATGTATCGTACCCGCGTCGGCTTAGACCATTTCGGCCGTGGCTTTTCTTCTTTCGGCTATTTGAGCCAGCTCAAGCTCGATTACATCAAGGTAGATGGTAGCTATGTACATGGTATTCTGGAGAGCAAGGACAACCAGTTTTTTATTGAATCCATCACCAAGGTGGCACACGGGCTGGATCTCAAGGTTTATGCGGTCTCGGTGGAGAATGAGGCCGAATGGAACCTGCTAGCCAGTTTACGTATGGATGGCGTACTGGGTTATGGTGTAGGATATCCTGCGGATATCTGATCTGTTATTAGAGGTGCCCTTAAGGGTTAGCCACACAATTTTTAATGAGCAATAAGGATGCGAAAATGTCTAAGAAGATTATTGGGTTATTAGTGATCATGGCATTACATGGATGTGCAACGACTGGTACCGGAACAGATGTTAAAGACAGTTCGGGGACTCGGCATACATTGCCATTAGATAAAAGTAAAAAATTATCATTTAACATGTCTGGTTGCAAAGTAGAAGGTGGCGCTATAAAAAATGAGGGCAGTTACGCTAGCGCCGGGTCTTATGGAACACTAATCGCTACCAATAGTAAGAGCAATGTTGCTTTAGATCAGTATCGTGTTACCTGTGGCGCTTTACCTGCCGGCGGAAAAGCATCATGCGTTATTCAGCATATTGAAGGTGCAGGCAGTTTTAATGATTATGGCGGTGCAGGTTGTCCTGACATGCATTTTAAGGTCACTAATTTCAGGGTTTTTTAAATCCGGGTACCTCTAATAATTCAACTTTCGTCGCCATACTTTGTTGCTCGCGAAAAATTATTCCTTACATATCAAACATATGCGGCGTCATAATTTTCCACTCGCGCCTTGTCTGACTTATCGCGCCACTGTTCTGGCTTTAGCCAGTTTACAGTGGTGGGGATGCCATTTACGGGTAGAAATTTGAATTATTAGAGGTACCCTCCGTCTTTGGGCGCGATTAAGCGTGTGCAACTATTTCAGCGCCTTTGAATGGCTTGATTTTTGCGAGCGTATCTTGCATTAAGTCTTTAGCCATGGCTTTGTCATAATCAGCTTGTAAGCCAATCCAAAAGCCATCAGACGTGCCAAAGAATTTAGATAGGCGTAAGCCTGTATCAACGGTAACACTGCGATTACCAGCCACAATTTCACCAATGCGACGTTGTGGCACGCCGATTTCTTTAGCTAAGCGGTATTGGGTAATACTCATCGGCTTTAAAAACTCTTCAAGTAATATTTCACCCGCTGTTGGATAAGGTATTTGTCTCATTATAATTTTCCTTTAGGGCACCTCTATAAATTCAAACCTCGTCGTGATGCTTCGTTGCTCACAAAAAATAATTCCTTATATATCAAACATATACCGCGTCATTATTTTTTACTCGCGCCTCGCCTGACTTAGAATTTTGAATTTATAGAGATGCCCTTTAATGATAGTCCACGATTTCTACGTCAAAAGCTTGACCATTTTCAAATTTAAAGCAAACACGCCACTGGTCCGTCCACTCTAATGCTATATTGACCTTTCCTATCACCCTTTAGTGCCTCAAGATGATTGGCTGGTGGCAATCGTAAATCTGCAATCACTTCAGCGCGATTGAGCATGGCTAATTTACGCATGGCAACATTTTCAATATTCACAAACCGCGCAATACGCAAGCCGTTAAACATGTTCTCTGTATCGCTACATTTAAAGGCTTGTATCATGATTAAGATAGTAACGCATAACGATGCTATTGTAAATCGTTACTATTTATTGGCGAACTTATTGAATTGCTACTTTCACTAAATATTTTTTGTAAGGCGATAAAAGCAATGCATAATAAGTAAAGTTTGCTCTTCAAAGGTGCAACATGGCTGTAAAACACACGGTACCTAACTCATTTTCTCGTAGCCTCTGGCTGACGATAGGCATGCTCGCTGCCCTTGTTTTTGCTTTTACCTTTTACATCTGGTCAGAAAAAAAGATTGACCGCGCTAACGAGATGCGGCATCAGTCTTTTCTGCTGGCCAATGAACTCCGCCAGTCCTCGGACGACTTGACCAGGATGGTGCGCACTTATGTGGCGACTGGCAACCCCATCTACAAAAAACACTATCAGGACATTCTGGATATCCGCAACGGCAAGAAGCTGCGGCCAGAGAAATACCAGCAAATTTATTGGGATCTAGTCATGGAGGATGGCAAGCCGCCACGTGCTGATAGCCATCAAGCGATTGCGCTGCTGGATTTGATACGGCAGACGGGATTTACCGAGCAAGAATTCCGCAAGCTAGCGAAAGCCAACGCCAATTCTGACGATCTAACCAACATTGAACGCGATGCGATGAAGTTGGTTGAAACGACGGGTCTGGGCGCTGAAGCCAACCGAACCAAGGCACTCCTGATGTTGTATGACGAAAAGTATCATCAGTCCAAGGCCGCCATTATGCAGCCCATCAATGAAGTTAATTCAATGATGGATGAACGTACCCTTAATGCGGTACATGCTGCGGAGACTATTGCAACGATTTTACGAGTTTTACTGGCTGTGTTTGTATTTGGGTTGATATTGACCTTAAGGCGGACTTATTTAGCTTTGAAAGCTCAGTTGGGCGGCTCAGTGGAGGAAGTGCAAGCGCAGATCGCTAAAATAGGCAATGGAGATTTTTCACCCTCCCTTGAGGTTGCTGACGATATGAAAGACAGTGTACTGGGTTGGCTGGCGAAGAAGCAGACCAATTTTATCGAAATGGATCGTGAGCGCAAGCAAGCCGAGAGGTATGAAAAATTTCGCAACCGAACTCTGGAGCTGCTGGCTGGAGATGAGTCGCTCTACAATATTCTTAAAGTCATTGTGCGAGGCGTGGAGAAACTTAATCCAGCAATGCTTTGCAGCGTTTCGTTGTTGGATAGCGAGGGTAGGCGCTTTGTTAAGGGGATAATAGCTCCCAGCTTACCTGATTTTTACAATGCAGCCATGGATGGCATTGAAATTGGCATGGGCGTCGGTTCTTGCGGCACCGCCGCCGCTATCTGCGAACGCGTCATCGTTGACGACATTGCGTCACATCCCTATTGGGCGGACTATAAAGAACTCGCGGCTAAGGCTGGATTAGGCGCATGCTGGTCGCAGCCTATCCGATCTTCATCGGGCCAGGTGCTTGGTACGTTTGCTATCTATCATCATGAAGCACGTACGCCCACTAATTCAGACATTTACCTTATCGAACAATCCGCGCGTTTGGCCAGCATCGCCATTGAGCGCAGGTTGGCGGAACAGAATCTTCGCATCGCCGCCATTGCTTTCGAATCTCAGGAAGGTATGCTGGTCACCGATGCCAATAGGGTGATTCTTAGGGTGAACCGCGCCTTTACCCGCATCACTGGGTACACCGAAAAAGAAGTGATAGGTAAACATCCTGGCGTACTCAGTTCAGGGCGACATGATGTGGATTTCTATGCAGAAATGTGGGAGAGCATCAATCGTACGGGGGCATGGGAAGGCGAAGTCTGGAACCGGCGCAAGAATGGAGAAGTCTATCCGGAGTATCTCACCTTTACCGTAGTCAAAGACAATGACGGCATTGTTATGAATTACGTTGCGACATTGATTGACATCACGCTGCGCAAGTCGGCCGCAGAGGAGATTCAACAGCTGGCATTCTATGATCCGCTCACGGGCTTGCCCAACCGGCGGCTGCTAATGGATCGACTCAAGCAGGCGCTGGCTTCTAGTGCGCGTGGCGATAGAAATGGCGCACTGTTGTTTATTGACCTTGACCATTTCAAAACACTCAACGACACCTTGGGCCATGATGTCGGCGACTTGTTACTGCAACAGGTTGCTGAACGACTCACTAGCTGTGTGCGCGAAGCGGATACGGTTGCCCGTTTGGGCGGTGATGAATATGTTGTGGTGTTGGAAAAGTTGGGCGCATCTACTTTTGAAGTTGCGGCACAGGTCGAAATAATTGGCGCAAAAATACTTGCTGCGCTCAACCAGCCTTATCAGCTTGCCTCACACGAATATCACAACACCCCCAGTATCGGTGCTACGCTATTCAGCGGCCATGAACTAGGGGTAGATGAGCTGCTGAAGCAAGCTGATATTGCCATGTATCAAGCCAAGATGGTCGGCCGCAATGCTCTGCGCTTTTTCGATCCACTGATGCAGGATGCCATCAACACTCGCGCAAACCTTGAACGCGAATTACGCAAAGCCCTTGGTAACCAGCAATTCCAGTTGTATTACCAAATTCAGGTAGATAACCTGGGGCATGCATTGGGAGCGGAAGCATTGATCCGCTGGATACACCCTGAACGTGGCATGGTGTCACCCTTACATTTCATTCCGCTGGCAGAGGAGACGGGTTTGATCCTGCCAATTGGACAATGGGTGCTGGAGACCGCTTGTGCCCAACTCAAGCGATGGCAGCAAAGCGTTCTTACCCGCGACCTCGTGCTGTCGGTGAATGTGAGCGCTAAACAATTCCGCCAAGCTGATTTTGTGGCACAAGTGCAAGCTGCTGTGCAACGTCATGCCATCAACCCGACACTGCTCAAGCTGGAGCTTACCGAAAGCCTGTTGCTAGAGAATGTCGAAGACGTCATTGCCACCATGAGTCTATTGAAGGGGATTGGTGTACGGTTCGCATTGGATGATTTTGGCACCGGCTATTCATCTCTGCAATATCTCAAACGGTTGCCGCTTGATCAGCTCAAAATTGATCAGTCTTTTGTGCGCGACATTATCTCAGATAGCAGCGACCAGGCGATTGTGCACACCATTATTTCCATGGCGCAAAGCCTGAATCTGGATATCATTGCCGAAGGCGTGGAGGCTATAGAGCAACGGCAATTCCTCTTGAACAGAGGCTGCATGTCCTTCCAAGGATATCTGTTCGGCAGGCCAGTACCAATCAAGCAATTTGAAGCGTCACTAGAACCTGACTGAACGTAAATGCTGTAGTGGTCAAGTCATGCTGCACTTTTGCATCAAGGCGCTTGGCTTTGCGCTCCTACACAACCATGTCTTT
>MHBU01000003.1 GCA_001803395.1 Methylotenera sp. RIFCSPLOWO2_02_FULL_45_14
GCGTCATTTGCAGTTGACCATCTTGAATATCTTTTTGTTGCACAACATCAATTGCAACAGGTAAATCAAAACTGTTTTGCTCTACGCGGGTTGCGGTAACTACGACTGGTGCTGTGACAATTTTTTCTGATGAAACTTCATCCGCAATGACATGATGGCTTGTGCCTAATGCGCTTAAAACAGCGAGTGACAATATTTTTCTTTTGTAGGTAATAGGGTATGACATAAATGAACCTTAGCTAATTCTTAAGTGGTAAGTGGCTGATTTTAAAAAATTTTATTGCGAAAGCATTTGAGATGCATCAGTATTTTCATGATTATTTCTAACTCATTGAGTTGGGATTGTTTTTCAGTGCTTGGGAGACGTAGATCTAACGATATTACCTTTATAGCATTTTGCTTACATGCTGTAACAGTAATCTAGCAATATCAATTTTTGGCGCGCGTTGTAACGGGTGCACCCCATTTTTATCGAGAAGGGTGACGCTGTTTTGATCGCTTCCCATCGCTGCATTTGTATCGTTTGCTACTATTAAGGGTAGTATTTTGCGCAGACGTTTTTGCTCTGCATATTCCAGCATATTTTCAGTTTCGGCGGCAAAGCCTACACAGAACGGCGCATTAGGCAGGCTGGCTACTTGTGCCAAGATGTCTTTGTTGGGCTTGAGTTCAATGGTGAGTGATGACTCACTTTTTTTGATTTTTTGTGCTTGTGTGATGGTTGGGCTGTAATCTGCCACAGCGGCTACGCCAATAAAAATATCTTGTTTTGCTACATGTTGCATCACGCTTTGGTACATGGCATCTGCACTTGTGGCTGAAATTGTGTTGATGCCGAGTGGTGGTTTCAGCGCACTGGCGCCACTCACTAGCGTGACTTCTGCGCCCATTTCATAGGCGGCTTGAGCAATTGCGTAGCCCATTTTGCCAGAGCTTAAATTGGTAATGGCACGCACGGGGTCTATCATTTCAAGCGTGGCGCCCGCGGTGATGAGTATTTTTTTACCTTTTAGTAACTTGGGCTGAAAATATGCCTGGATTAAATAGAGCAAATCTTCCGCTTCTAACATGCGTCCTAAGCCTGTTTCGCCGCAGGCTTGCTCGCCGCTATCCGGCCCTAGAATGCTGATGCCATCGGCGTTGAGTTGTGCAATGTTGCGTTGTGTGGCGGGGTTTTCCCACATTTGCCTGTTCATCGCGGGGGCGACTAGCAGTGGACAGTCGCGTGCTAAACAAAGTGTAGAAAGCAAATCATCGGCACGGCCATGTACGAGCTTGGCAATAAAGTCAGCGCTGGCAGGTACAATTACAATTGCATCAGCAGCGCGGCTTAATTCAATATGCGGCATACCATTTGATATGCTTGCATTCCACATACCGGTAAATACGGGCTTGCCAGACAGGGCTTGCATGGTGACGGGTGTAATGAACTGGCATGCGGCTTCTGTCATGACTACTTGCACGTCGATGTTTGCTTTTACCAGCAGGCGTACAAGTTCTGCCGCTTTATATGCCGCAATGCCGCCCGTAATGCCTAATACGATGGATTTGTTTTTTTGCATTTTTGTTGAGATATATGTAATGCTTTCATTTTAATACTAAATTGCCTGATGAATGCGGATAATCCATGTGGCGACACTTAAGAATCATTATTTTACTGTTGATTTTAGCAACGGTTATACAACAAACTTGGTTAGACAAAGCGGATCTGGCGTGGAAGCATAATCTTTATGTGGCGGTTTACCCTGTTAATGCAGATGCTAGTGCGAATGTGAGTGCCTACTTACGTACTTTAACAGTGGGTGATTTTGAACCTATGGCTGAATACTTTGCTGAAGAAGCTGCGTCTTATCATTTAGGCTTACGTCGGCCTATTGAGCTGCAATTAGGTGCGCAAGTAAATGATGTGCCGCCTGAACCGCCAAGCAATGGCAGTGTTTTAAGTACCATTGTCTGGAGTTTGAAGTTTAGAGCTTTTGCATGGGCAAACAGCCCCAAAGTGAACGTAAAACCAGATATACGTTTGTACTTGCTCTACCATGACCCCGCAACGCACTCCATGTTAAGCCATTCAACTGCGCTTAACAAGGGGCGTATTGGTCGCGTGAATTTATATGGCGCTGGTGCCTACGCCAAACAAAACCTAGTGATTACGGCACATGAGTTGTTGCACACCTTAAATGCCACTGATAAATATGATTTAAGTAATACATTGCCTGCGTATCCAGATGGGTTTGCTGAACCTAATAAAACGCCTCTTTACCCACAGGATTTTGCTGAATTGATGGGCGGGCGTGTGCCTAGGAGTGAAACCGAGGCGGATATTCCTAAGAGTTTGCAGCATACGTTGGTGGGTGAAAAAACGGCACGCGAAATCGGCTGGTTGAAATAGGTTTAAGCTAAAAAAACAGTTGTCCACGAAATACACCAAAATCACGAAATAAAATAATATGAGCGCTTTGCATGAGTGTTTTTAGTTCTTAAAGTTAAACTTTCGCCATTTAACTAAAGCCGTTCCCTGAGCTTGTCGAAGGGGTGCGTGCGATAAAATGCTTGATTTTACAATCATATCCCTTCGACAAGCTCAGGGAACGGCGCGGGTGGGAATGGCGATTATTTGATGACGTTATGTCAACTCGCTGTTGTTATTTATTTAACCGCATGAAGTTTTTTAAATTTTTCCGTGATTTTTGTGTATTTCGTGGACAACTGTTTTTTATAGAACAAAGGAATAGTAAATGGCGATAACTGACTGGCCAGCCGCAGAGCGTCCGCGTGAAAAGTTGATTGAGCAGGGGGCTGAGGCATTATCTGATGCCGAGTTGCTTGCCATATTTCTACGCGTAGGTGTTGTAGGTAAAAGTGCGGTTGATTTAGCGCGTGATTTGCTCAACCAATTTGGCAGCCTTAATGGCATATTTGCCGCGAGTGAAAGTGAACTTAGCCAAGTACACGGCATCGGTAGCAGTAAATATGTGCAATTACAGGCGATTTTTGAAATGAGTCGCCGCGCCTTGAACGAGCAATTTCTACAACGCGATATTTTCCAATCGCCACAGCAAGTACGTGATTATTTAGTGTTAAGGCTTGGAGCACTTACGCGTGAGGTATTTTTGGTGATGTTTTTAGATGCGCAAAATCGCTTAAATGCCACTGAGGAATTGTTTAGTGGTACGCTCACACAAACCAGCGTTTATCCACGTGAGGTAATAAAACGAGCCTTGCATCACAATGCGGCGGGTGTGATTCTTGCGCACAATCACCCTTCTGGTGTGGCGCAACAGAGTTCGGCAGATGAGTTGCTTACCGAACAATTAAAACAGGCACTGGCATTGGTAGATGTGCGTGTGTTGGATCATTTTATCGTGGCGGGGAACCAAACTTTGTCTTTTGCTGAACGTGGGTTGCTGTAAAGGGTGTCTTTATAAATGTTAATGGATAGGAAAAGCGCATGGTAATAGATAACGCTCACTGGCTAAATTTAGCGGTGGCTTTGGGTATAGGTTTGTTGATCGGCGCTGAGCGCGAGCGTAAAAAAGACGCCGTAGGTGAGCGCAGACGGGGGGATTCTAGCAGCAGTTTAGTTGCAGGCATACGTACGTTTACAATTGCATCTTTGCTTGGCGCGGTGAGTATTTCTGTTGATTTTTGGCTGTTAGTTACATCCATTATTTGTGTTACTGTTTTTGTAGCCACCACTAATTTTGTGGCTAAAAATGAAGATCGCAGTTTAACAACACATGTTAGCTTGGTATTCACAGTTATCTTGGGCGGGCTGGCTATGAGTGACGCTGCCCTTTCTGCAAGTTTGGCCGTGGCTACGGCGATATTATTGGCTGCAAAAGAGCCTATTCATGGCTTTGTACGTGGTGTGGTCACAAAAGATGAGATGATAGATTTTTTAATTCTCGCCGCCGCAACACTGATCGTTTTACCGCTTGTTCCCAATGAGCATGTAGGCCCCTTTGATGCGATTAACCCGTACAATTTATGGCTGATTGTCATCCTGGTGATGTTTATTGGTGCGCTCGGTCATCTTGCATTACGTTTGTTAGGCAGTCGCATAGGTTTGCCGCTGGTTGGTTTGGTTTCAGGGTTTATTTCCAGTATTGCAACCGTAGGTGCGATGGGTGAGCGCGCACGAAAAATGCCCCATTTGATGGGCGTAGCCGTGGCGGGAGCTACACTTTCGAGCTTATCGACAATTTTGCAAATTGCCATGCTGCTCGTTGCAATTCATCCGGCAACACTACACGCATTGGCGATACCTCTGGTTTTTGGCGGGGTGTCCATTGCGGCTTATGGGCTAATGGTAATGCTAAGTTCGTTTCGGCAGAATGGTGCGGAAATGGGCAACCCGAGCCGGTCTTTTAGTGTAAAAACTGCAATGATGCTTGCTGCCGTCATTGCCATTGTGTTGATAGCCTCTGCTGCGCTTAAAGCGTGGTTCGGCCAGACGGGTTTGGTTGTTGCGTCAGGTGTGGCCGGGTTGGTAGATGTACATGCGGCTACCATCTCTGTGGCCTCGCTGGGCGCTGCAAATAAACTCATGCCAGTGAGCGCGGTAATCCCGATATTGGCGGCATTCACCGTAAATGCCATATCTAAGGCAGTCACAGCCGCAGTAACAGGGGGTAAAGAGTTTTTTCGCCAGGTGGTGTTAGGTCTAGTGGTGCAGGTGGTGGCCGTTTGGATGGGGTGGTGGTTGTTTTAACCCGATTGAGAGCTTTACACGAAGTGATTTTATGGGCACTTCTATAAACACACATAAACTGTCATTTCGAACGAGGTGAGAAATCTATATAACCTGTTGATATTATTAGATTCCTCTCTGCGTTCGGAATGACAGACTTTTGATTTATTTTTTTGATTGTTAACTATGCAATTTGAACTTTATTTACTCATACCGCTTATTTTTATCTCTGCGTTGTTATATTCATCCGTCGGTCATGGTGGGGCATCCGCTTACCTCGCGGCTATGGCATTGGTTGGTATTGCGCCGGAAACCATGCGTCCTGCCGCATTGGTGTTGAATGTGGCGGTAGCTTCTATTGCGGTGTATAAGTTTTATCGCGTGGGGGCTTTTTCGTCACGGTTGTTCTTCCCACTGGCCATCGCTGCCATGCCTATGGCATTTGTGGGCGGCCTGGTGAGTTTGCCCGGCCATATTTATAAACCTGTGATTGGCCTGGTACTGCTGTATGCGGCTTGGACGGTATTCAGGCGTGCAAACCAGACCTATCAGGTTAATTCTAATCCGCCTAAAACGGGTATATTGTTAGGGGTAGGTGCTGTATTAGGCTTGATTTCCGGGTTAACAGGTGTCGGTGGCGGTATTTTCTTAAGCCCACTGTTGTTGTTTTTTCGGTGGGCAGAAATACGGGTAATTTCGGGTGTTTCAGCCGCTTTTATTTTAGTGAATTCACTTTCAGGGCTAGCAGGCGTCATGATGAAAAATCCTGTGTTACCTGCCAGCTTGCCTTACTGGATATTGGCCGCTGTAATCGGTGGCTATATTGGGGCAGAGTATGGCAGTAAGCGCCTGGCGCTACCCGCCATCCGTAAAACACTGGCGTTGGTATTGGTAATTGCGGGTGTTAAAATGTTGCTGACTTAACGTAGTTTAGTGTTAACTCAATTTAGCTCGTGGTTGTTCTTTAGTCATGCCCACGTTAAACATAGCTAAAAACTCAAAGAATACAAGATAGTAGGTTTTTATATCTCTGATTTATACTACCGTTAATCTAACTTAATTCAAATTTTGCAAACTAATTATCATGCATAAGAACCTAAAAATCATTCTTTGGATTGCTGTTGCATTATTCGGTGCATTTGCGCTGGCTGGCATTGCGCTTAACCGTGGTGAGAGTATCAATGCGCTGTGGCTCATTACCGCTGCGGTGTGTATTTATGCCATTGCTTACCGGTTTTATGCGGCTTGGATTGCGGCAACAGTCTTGGTGCTTGATGAAACACGCGCCACGCCTGCTGAAAGGCTGGACAATGGGCGCGATTTTATTCCCACCAATAAATGGATTGTTTTCGGGCATCATTTTGCGGCTATCGCGGGGCCAGGGCCGCTAATTGGACCAACACTTGCAGCGCAGTTTGGTTATTTGCCGGGTACGTTGTGGATTTTAATTGGCGCGGTGCTAGGTGGTGCGGTGCAAGACATGGTGACGCTGTTTTTCTCAACGCGGCGCAATGGGCGTAGCCTAGGGCAAATGGCGCGTGATGAAATTGGCGTCATTGGCGGAACGGCCGCCTTGGTAGGCACGTTCTTGATTATGATTATTTTGATTGCGGTACTAGGCTTAGTGGTGGTTAATGCCATGAAGCATAGCCCGTGGGCAACTTCAACCGTGGCGGCGACGATTCCAATTGCGATGATTGTGGGCGTTTATATGCGCAATATTCGGCCCGGACGCGTGTTAGAAGCCTCGGCAATAGGTGTGGTGTTGCTGTTGCTTTCTGTATTTGCGGGTGGCTGGATAGACCATCACCAGACGTTACGCACATGGTTTGACCATGATGGCTTGCCACTGGCCTACGCCATTATTGTGTATGGCTTTGCCGCAGCCGTGTTGCCAGTGTGGTTGTTGCTCGCCCCGCGTGATTACTTATCTACCTTTATGAAATTAGGCACGATTTTACTATTGGCGATTGCCATCGTGATTTTGCGCCCGGATATTCACATGCCTGCCGTGACACAATTTGTAGATGGCACTGGGCCAATTTTCGGCGGTAAGCTGTTTCCGTTTGTATTTATTACCATTGCTTGCGGCGCGATTTCTGGCTTTCATGCGTTAATTGCATCAGGCACCACACCAAAATTGCTGATGAATGAGCGCGATATCCGCATGATAGGTTACGGCGGCATGTTGCTAGAAAGCTTTGTGGCGATTATGGCGATGATTGCCGCCACCGTATTAGAGCCTGGCGTGTTCTTTGCTATCAACAGCCCTGCGGGTGTGGTGGGTAAGGAGGCTATTGATGCCGTGGCAAAAATTAATAGCTGGGGTTATGCGGTGACGGTAGAGCAAATGCAGCAGCTTGCCAACGATATGGGTGAAAGCACTTTATTTGCGCGCACGGGCGGTGCGCCTAGTTTGGCAGTTGGTATGGCGAGCATTTTTGGCAGTGCATTTGGTAAAAGTATGCTGGCACTTTGGTATCACTTTGCCATTATGTTTGAGGCGATTTTTATTCTCACCACACTGGATGCGGGTACGCGCGTCGGTCGATTTATGTTGCAAGACATGCTGGGTAACTTCAACAAAAAACTGGGTGAAACGTCATACATGCCGTCGGTGATTTTCACCAGTAGCATTGTGGTGGCAGGGTGGGGCTACTTTTTATATATCGGCGTAATAGACCCTAACGGTGGCGTCAATATTTTATGGCCATTGTTTGGTATTGCGAACCAAATGCTTGCGGCGATTGCCTTATGTGTAGGAACGGGAATCTTAGTGAAATCAGGTAAGTTAAAATACGCATGGGTCACTGGCTTGCCACTAGCGTGGTTAATCGCCGTGACCACAACGGCTGCTTATCAAAAGATTTTTAGCACAGATGTTCGCATAGGGTTTTTCGCAGCAGCAGAGGATTTGGCTACAAAATTGGCGAGCGGTGTGTTGTCAGCCGAAAAAGCTGCGGTGGCACCACAGCTGATATTTAACCAGCATTTAGATGCTTATTTAACTTTGTTTTTTGTAGTGGTGCTGTGGGTGGTGCTGATTGATATGTTGTGGTTATGCGCGCGTTACCTCAGCGGCAAACCCGTGCTGAAATTATCTGAAGTGCCGCATGAGCCGAGCCGATTGGTTGAAAACTGGGTGAGAGATTGATGCTTAAAAAGTTAAAACATATATGGCACATGATTCGAGATTTGTCTGGAGACAATGCTTACGAGCAATATCTTAAGCATTACGCTGAATTTCATCAGGCAACGGTAGATACGCCACCGCCACTGTCACGTAAAGAGTTTTTTAAGTTGTGGCAAGACAGTCAATGGAAAGGCGTTAAACGTTGCTGTTGAAACAGCCCTTACTACTAAACTTAATGGCAGAAGCGGATATTTGACGAGTGATTGCAGTGGCATGGGAATGTCGCACCCCATTTGACGCTACTTTGCCAACCAATGAGTGAAGCAGTTTTAATTTTCTCTGAATTCACTACAGTAGCGATAAACTTTTAAGCCGCACATGCACCAGCACTATTTCTACGCTCTTGATTCACATAACGCGTTAATTTTCTGCGCTCTTCATTGACAAATTTTACATACTCTTCGTAGCTTAACTCGCTCACTTCAAAGTCGGCCTTCAGTGGACCATTCTCAGTAATAGTAAATGCGGGCACACTTGGTTTTTGCGCTTCATTTTTTTTAGCAAAAATAGAATTAAATAATTGTTTAACCATCACACACCTCCACTTGCATAAAATGCAGATCCAGATGAAATGATAAAAGCAAATGGTGTGCCAGCCGAGTTAATAATAGTTAAAGGTTAAGTTATATTTATTTAACTTGTTGAAATTAAAGTGTAAATTTTTTATATCTAAATTTATATGAGATGGAGAAAATAAAAATAAAGGAAATAAATAATCTTTTTTTGACGAAACTTCGTCAAGTTTGTCGTTTTTGACAAAAAACAAACATCGCAATGCCAATCAGTACCATAGGCAAGCTTAACCATTGACCCATACTCAATCCCATTGATAATAGACCTAAGTAATCATCAGGTTCGCGCGTGTATTCTACTAAAAATCTAAAGCTACCGTAGCCAATTAAAAACAGTGCTGAAATCGTGCCTGTAGCCCGTGGTTTAGCCGCGTAAATCCAAAGGATTAAAAAGAGGGCGATGCCTTCAAGCGTAAATTCATACAGCTGTGATGGGTGCCGTAATAAATTATCAACTTTGGGAAATACCATGCCGTAGTTAGCATTGGTGACTCGACCCCAAAGTTCAGCATTGATAAAGTTACCCATACGCCCAGCGCCCAAGCCAATGGGTACTAATGGCGCTACAAAATCCATAATTTCCAACCATTTAAGTTGATACTTACGCGCAAATAGCAGCATGGCAACCAATACGCCTAAAAAGCCACCATGAAAGCTCATACCGCCTTGCCATACCGCCAAAATTTCCACAGGGTGTTGTACAAAATAACCAAACTGATAAAACAGCACATAACCCAAGCGCCCACCTAAAATAACGCCAAGTGCGCCAAAGAACAAGGCATCATCTAGCATGGGGACGGTCCAGCCATGCCATTTGCGATGGCTGACTTGCCATTTACCTAATGCTAAAAATGCTAAAAATCCGACCAGATACATCAAGCCATACCAATGAATACCAAAGGAGCCAATGTGAATTGCAATAGGATCAAACTGTGGGTGTACAAACATAGGTGGCAATAATTGAAGATTGAGGAATTAGATTTTACCTAAGTTTTGATGTTTACATGCTTAATTCAAATAATAATGCCTACAAATATTGAAAGTAATTAATTACATTATTTGCAGTATAAGTAGATACTCTATTTGTCTTGCATGGCGGCACCAGATAGTTATCGATCAGTTATTTCTTGACAAGCCATTAGCCAATTAATTTGGCATACGAATCAACGCCTCAAACTCTTCAATCGGCACGGGTTTGCTAAACAAGTAACCCTGGTACGCATGACAGCCATTGCATTCAAGGAAGTCGCGCTGTTCCTTGTTTTCCACTCCTTCCGCAATCACTTCCATTCCCAGGCTGTTGCCCATGCCGATAATGGTCTGCACGATCACTGCGTCAGTGGTTTTTATGCCAATATTGTGTACAAAAGACCAATCGATCTTCAGTTGGTCAAACGGGAGTTGCGTCAAGTAAGACAACGATGAATAGCCTGTGCCGAAGTCGTCCATGGAGAAACGCACGCCGATTTCCTTGAGTTCGTGCATCTTGGCGACAGTGTTATTGATGTTGTCCAGCACCACGCTCTCGGTCAATTCAAGCTTGAGTCGGGTCGGATCGGCACCGGTCTTTTTAAGGACTTCGCGCACTTGTTCAACGAAATTCGGTTGGTGGAACTGCCGCGCGCTCACGTTGACAGCGAGTTGCAGTTTACATGCCAGCGGGTTTGCTTCCCATGCCTTGATCTGGGCGCAGGCGGTTTCCAGCACCCAAAAACCTATGGGCAGAATCAGCCCGGTATCTTCTGCCATGGGGATGAATTGCAGCGGCGAGACTAGGCCGCGTTTGGGATGCCGCCAACGCAGCAATGCTTCGGCACCGATGGGGTGGTTGGCGGCGTTCACCTGTATCTGGTAGAAGAGATTGAATTGCTGCTGGGAGAGTGCGTGGCGCAGGTCCGCTTCAAGTGTGGCACGAGCTTCGAGCGAGGCCTGCATGTCCGGGTCGAAGAAGCGCAGGGTGTTGCGGCCAGAGGTCTTGGCTTGGTACATCGCCGTATCGGCGTGCCTGAACAGGTCATCCATGCCGATCTCGTTGTCACGGAACAAACTGATGCCGATGCTGGCGGAGCAGTAGTGTTCAAACCCCTGGAGGTTGAAGGGCCGGTTAAGGGAGGCCAGGATCTTCTCTCCAATATCCTGGGCTTGTGCTACCGCTTGCAGGATATCTTCGTTCAGTTCCTCAAGAACGACGACGAACTCGTCACCACCCATTCGGGCGACCGTATCGCTGCTGCGCACGCAACCCTGGAGACGTTTGGCGACCTCGATCAGCAGCAGATCACCGATGTTGTGACCCTTGGTATCATTAAGCGCCTTGAAGTTGTCCAGATCAATGAACAGGATTGCGCCATGATTCTTGTGGCGTGTGCTGTAGGTCAGCACACGCTGTACACGATCCCGCAACAGGCTCCGGTTGGGCAGGCTGGTCAGGGGGTCATAAAAGGCGAGTTGCTCAATATGAACCGTCTGGGCTTTAAGCTCGGTGATGTCCTCCACGACTACCAGCAGATCTTCTTCTTCTCCTTCTTCTTCAAGCCGGATTCCAGTGATGGTGAGGCGCAGCCATTTTTCGCCCAGCGCGGCCTCAATGCCGTGCAAGGCCATCCTGCCGGCGAGGACG
Source organism: Methylotenera sp. RIFCSPLOWO2_02_FULL_45_14 (assembly GCA_001803395.1). GTDB lineage: Bacteria > Pseudomonadota > Gammaproteobacteria > Burkholderiales > Methylophilaceae > Methylotenera. The sequence goes on from MHBU01000003.1 coordinate 11,079, forward strand.
GCTTGCGCCTGCTGGCGTAGATCTGGTAGCGGCAGGATGTCTTCGAGTTCGCGCCCGGAAACGTCTTCTCTGTTCTTCAGTCCGAGCATCTCGCGGAAAGAGCGGTTGACGCTCCGCACCTTGAAGGCGTTGTCCACCACTATCAGCCCGGCGGGCAGGCTCGCAATGATGTTCTCGGCGTAGCGCTTGAGGCCGAGGATGGTACGCCGGTCGGCCTGGATATAAGTGTCGATGGCAAGCCCCATGTCCAGGAACACAATCTTCTGCAGCGCGTGGTAGGTAGCGAGAAACTTGTCCGGGTCGTCGCCAAGCAAGCGCCACAGTTCGGGCAGCAGCCCAACGAGGTATCTGCTGTAGGCGCCGATGTACCACTTGGGTTCGAGCCCGATGTGCTGATGGACGACGCCTACGCGCAGGCGGTTGAGAATGTATTCGGGGCCGTAGTCGCCCGCGGTCAGACTGTCGAAGTAGGCCTCCTGGGTATGCTTCAGGCGCTCAAGGGAGGGTGCCTCCGGAATGAAGCGGCTGGTTTCCTCGAACTTGGTGAGATGGGTGTAAAAGTCGTTCACGAAGTGCCGCGACACATTTTGCAGACGCACGTGCAACTCCGTGAGCAAGCTGACATCGGTTTCGCCGAACTCCAGGAATGCCTTGCGCCGGGTGATCTCTTGCGCGTCTATTCCGATCGCCCGGGCCAGCGCGGCGACGGCCTCGTCCGAGAGATTCATAGTCCGGCTCCCACTATAGGGCCGCAGACGGCGAGGGGGATGTCAGGCTTGCTTGCTTGCTTGCTTGCGCAATATTTTTTCCACGATATACCCCAACCTTTATTTATTCTTGTTCACGTTTTGGGCCAAGCTCCATTGTGACCTCTTCCCTGGTTGCTCTCTTTCTCACGGGCTCATGCGATTGTACAACGGCGGCGTGCCGAAGGTTTCGCAAAACACCCGATACAAATCCCGCTCTGCCCAGCGCCATCCTTCGCTAACCAGACGAAATCGCACCCGCGCGGTACCGTCTGCGAGGTGGTTATAAAGTAGGACGTTATCGCTACTGCCACGCAGGTGATCCCCCAAGCGCTTGCGCAAATCCTTGGTCGAGCCGATATATACTACGCTGTGCGACCCCGGCGGCGCGCTTTTCTCAAGCCATTCCTCTTTTATCTCACTCATGGGCGAGCCCAAAGTTGCCCGAATTTCGTACACCCCCGGCTGGGACGGAACCGCAGTCCGCAGCGCTTGAGGGGTCAATGGTACCAGTGCGGAAAACCCCTCGGTTGCCGCCAGATAATTCATACGCTGGCTGCGACTTCGGCAATCGGGAATCGCCAAGTCGTGCCGAATGTTGGCCACTGTGCGCCGCAACAAGTTAATGCCGTATTCGCGCTCGAGGATGGTAGCGATGGCCTCGTCCGTCAGCGGCTTCCACAACATCCCTTGGAGCATCCATACTTTTTCCCTTTTTATCACATAATCCACGAAATGGCAATGAACCTGCCGCGGCTTCGGGAAAAGTCTGCCCAACGGCACCGATTCGCCGTTCGGCAGCGCGATAGACAATACGCGCACCAACCGGGATATCCGGCCTGGATCCGCCACCACGGAAAGATTTGACTCCGACCGCAGCCGTGCGGAAATTTCCGCCTGAGTCAGAGGCAAGAGCATCAAGGCCTGCCCGGAACGCAGGTACGCCGATTGCAATGCCAGCACTGCCTGCATCAGCGCGTGGGTGAGCCGATTCCGGGTGTTGATGAGGCGCAACCTGCGCAATACGCCCGCCAGCTCCGCCGGGAAGTCCGGGCAGGACATCAGGAGGTTCACACCATCCTCATCGAATCGGTATTCCCGCGCGTAGCTGTTGCGGTGGTAGAGGAACATCAGGCCCCGGCCTGCTTCGCGAACCTCTCCCAGTACCGGGGAGGCTTGGGTTTGAGGGGTGCCGGCCGCATGATGCGCCACCTGCGCGCCTTCTAATTGACCAACGGTCACCCAGGGGCGAAGGGCAGCAAACCCGGTGGAGGACTCCACCTGCGTCACGAGACGGTCGAAAGCCCGCAGCGGCAATTCCAGAAAGCGGGCGAGCACGATTTTACCGAGCAGGCCGGCATCAATTTTTTTATTGTTGTGGTGCTGCAATCGCTATTAGGCCAATAAGTGTTTTTTAACATGTCGCGGATTCACAATGAAATGCAACATTTAATGATAGTTTGGTGTAGCGCACATTCTTTTTAAAGAATACCTCAAACGGGGTTATGAACCCTAATATTTTGCGTTTTCTTAAGGAAAATCTACCGCTGGGTATAAAAACCCGATTTTCGCCAGTCTCTAGCGCTGCACGAAAGGATTTTTGGTTAAGCCGGGATTTTTGAATCATCATGCCGCTAAGTGTGCTAGGATTTTTTTTTGCAAAAATAAAACAATAAAATAGGGTCAGACTGAGCTAACCCCCCAATTACTCTTAATAAAGGGCACCTGAAAATTCTAGTCTGAGAGGTCTAGCCATATGCGGAGTGACCCCATATTCCTCATATTTCGTATTTCGCGACCCCATATTTCGCTCAGTGTATCCGTTCGTTGGCAATGTGGTCATTCAAAATCGGATGTATGCGTAGCCCTGCATCTGAAGGTCAATGATGCGCGGATAGGCGTCAGTGACATCGCACTTAAGGTTCTGGCGTTCCGGTATCTTGGGTGCCAAGATTTAGTTCTTTTCTTGCTGAGGCTGCAAGGGCCTCGTATTTCTTGCGAAAATCGTCAAGGGCTTCTTCTTCTAGTTCTTCTAGATCGAGAAGTGCATTGTGTGCGCCTTTGGTCGCACGGATAAGCTCATCAAGTTTTATTTGAATTGCCTCGGTGTCTCGGTTCTGAGTGTTCTGAATCAAGAAGACCATCAGGAAGGTGATGATCGTCGTGCCCGTGTTTATGACAAGTTGCCATGTGTCGCTGAACGAGAATATTGGTCCGGTGACGATCCATACCCCTATTACGGCGACAGCGAGTGTAAAAGTTTTCGGACGCCCGCAGAATCGAGATGCCGACTTTGCGAATCCGGAGTACCAGGTAGCGGTGCGCATGCGGGTGGTGGCCTCTCTGACGCCTAACGAGTTTGACATAAGGGGCGCCGTTAGGCGCCCCGCTTAATAATAGGTTAGGGTGCTGTTTGCCAAGAAATATCAATTTTTCTATGGTGAGCTGCACAATCTCGTAAATATAGATTGATGAGGCTTTGATACGGCATACCAGCCTCATCTGCCATTTGCTTAAAATAGCTAATGACATCTTCGCCTAGTCGCATTGTGACTGACTTTTTGAGTTTAGTCGCATAAGGGTTTTTACGAGACTTCATTGTTGATAAATCATATTCAGTTTTCATGGCATAACTCCTTGATAATATTTTCCTTCGTTTTTTGTGGCTTTTCTAGCTGAGATGATTCGGATAGTGTTGCCTTGGTCTCGCTCGCAATGGCAGACAATTAGAAGGCGAGCTTCATCGCTGAAACCAAGCATCAAAAACCTATCTTCTGCCTCAGAGTTATCTTCATTAAAGAATTGCACAGCAAACTCATCGTAGAAAACGGATTGAGCTTCTTCAAACGAAACACCATGTTTCTTTTGATTTGAGGCTGCCTTAACTGTATCCCACTCAAACTTAATCATAAATACATTGTATGTACATTATGAAAATTGTCAAGAAGCCCTAACATTTGATGGATGGGTTATGCTGACGCATGATTGCAAGACCTGACCCCGTATTTTTTGCGGCGTCCCGCTTGAACGCAGGGTTGGGCATGTGTAGCAACAAAACTGCAACTCCAATGCTCAACTTGGCTGCGGGCCTTCGTAACC
>MHBU01000004.1 GCA_001803395.1 Methylotenera sp. RIFCSPLOWO2_02_FULL_45_14
AGTCTGAGAAAGAATACCTTCTAAAGTTTTAAAAAATTAGTATAGAAATTCAGCGGCCCTAATGCTTTTTTGCCTAGCAATCACTTCAGCTACAACCTCTTTGAAGATACTCGCGAAAATTGCAGCATAATGTGTGTAGTTAATTAATGATAGGTAAACATATCTAATGTTGGATGACGCTACTAACCATTCTGCCTTTGTCAAAAGATCGTTGTTCATAAGCAACTTTCAATGAGTTAGTGACTGAGAACTCATCAGTTGAAGGTGATTTCCCCCAAGGCTTCATTCAACTTCAACAAGGGTGAACACTTAGCGCTGAGAGTAAAGTCACTTCATATCATCTTTATAATGTTAATTTATCATTAATTAACATATGCTCACATCAGCATTGGTAACCTATACTAAGTAAGCTTATGCTTATATTTTTATACTTGAGCCATATTTATGATTCAGGTTTTTAACTTAAAAAGTTTATATCTAAAAAATGTATAATTAATCAGTGCAAACTTATGGTCATGTCTTAGCTAATTTTATGCTTCCTCTGACACGGCTAATCCCTTTTGTTTTGCCTGTGCTACCTATGTGCTACCGCGAAAATTTACTCAAAGCTTTTTACTACCTAGTAAGTGTCCTTTAAGTGTCCTTTACTCTTACATTGTCGGGGCGTTATGACAAGGTAATAATCTGTAATGGTCTAGCTCAGACCTTATCTTGGGATAGGAAACTTCTTCTATCATTTATTGACGTAAACTTATTAAGTAAAATTAAGTATGCTTGATATAAACTTTGAGCTTTGCTCTAACGCCTATAGGCAATTTATTTCACACTACTTAATTTTTTGTTATAAAAATAAAAAGTTAATCTGTTGCACCTTTCGCTTTTAATAGCTCTGCAATATGAGTGTTACCTGAGCTTTCAGCTAAAGCTAATGCAGATTTTCTATTCTTACCGCGAGCAAATATGTCAGCCCCTCTCTCAATTAACAATTCAGCCACCTCAGAAGTGCCTCCTGATAGCGAGAGCAATAAGGGAGTTAAGCCCAGACCATCCCGATCATTAACATAAGCCCCCCTCTGAATCAACATTTCTGCGATAGTTTTATAGCCAGACAATTGCTTGCCACATACCAATAAAAGCGGTGTCACACCCATTCTGTCATAGGCGTTGACATCTGCACCTTTGCTAATCAGGATGCCAGCGATCACTGTGTAGCCTTTTTTTAATGCAATCAGCAGAATTGGCGTGCCATCGTGATCTGCAATGTGAATGTTGAAATTGCTGCGAACGAAGAGATCGACAACAGCCTGATCACCCTCATGAATTGCGCGCAAGAATTGTTCATTACTTCGTTCAATCCTCAGCCGACTTAATTCATTGATAGCGGCATCAATCCCCTCTGATTCACGGATATACTGGGACTGACGCACTTGTCTGAGCCTAAGGATATCTTCCATTACATCTTTCGGAAACCCTCGACGTCCACCGCGAGAATCGATGATCAGTCCACTGAAATAATCATGGATTTGTGGTGTATGCCACAATTGCTCAATCCTAATCAAAATACGATCAAAACGTTCTTCAAGAGCGTATGGATAGCTGTCGCCAAGATATTCAAAAAAAGGATGTTTAACTGACATACTTGATATGGTTACTTATCCCCATAATTTAAGTTTACTGAATACCCACTTATCACCAGTAAGCAACTAGCGATTTATTATACTAGTAATATTTTTTATCTGCTTTATAGGCATTACTTTTTTAGATAAATTCAATTTTTGTGTCTAATTAATACTGGTGATTGCTACAAACTGCTTGGAAGATGAACTATTAAATCAAATAAACACGCAAAATTGTACCTAGTGTTTACACGTATTACACATTCAATCAAACAGGCATAAAATTAAGCTTAGTACCTGTGTTCAGGCACGTTTCATTAACAATCGCTCGCAACAAGCGAAAACTTGAAAGGGTAGGAAGCCATGGAAACATTAAAAATTAATAAGGTGTGTGTGGGTGAGGCCTTAGTGGGCGAAGGCAATGAAGTCGCTCACGTTGACCTCATCATTGGGCCTCGTGGCAGCGGTGCCGAAACCGCCTTCTGTATTGCCCTAACTAACCAGAAACGCGGTGATAACTCACTCCTCTCAGTAGTTGCACCCAATCTCATGACTAAGCCGCCTACCGTCATGTTCAATAAAGTGGACATAAAGAACGCGAAACAGGCCGTGCAGATGTTTGGGCCTGCGCAATGTGGTGTTGCTGCCGCAGTTGCGGACAGTGTCAGGGAAGGAGTCATTCCCATTGCAGAGGCAAATGATTTATTTATCTGCGTGGGTGTATTTATCCACTGGGATGCCGAGGACAATACCAAAATACAGGACTGGAATTACGCAGCCACCAAACTGGCTATTAAGCGTGCGGTAGAAGGGTTACCGTTGCCTGCAGAGGTAATTGCCCAAGAACAGGTGGTACATCATCCGCTTGCGGCACATGACTATAAAAAAGGCGGGTTCTAGGAATTTCTATCAGGGAACAACTAGTTGTTCGCATGGCTGGTTATTCACATAGAATGTTGATGAGCGTTGAAGTTTGACGATATTACTATATGAGGAACATCGTATTTAAAGACCCCGTATGTGGCATGATCGTTGAGGCACATACTATTGAAATAATGTATTCGGGAATTCTCTTGGCTTTCTGTTCAAATCAATGCCGTGAACGTTTTTTGACCAATCCACACCTCTATATCGGATACCCGGGGCACGTGGCGCCCAAGCAGAAGGGTGTACAAGTAGTGAAACGCCGTCACTTTAGACTTGAACAGGCACTGACTTCACAGGAAAGAGATTTGCTCACCAATGATTTGCGCAGCATGATGGGCATTCGTGAAATTCATGTCGATGATATGTTGATTAAAATTGAAATGACCTATGATCTGATGGTGGTGACCGCTGAACAAATTGAAGCGCGGCTAGCCGAGATTGGACTCAAATTGGGCGAGGAATGGCCAGAACGCCTGCGCCGTGGTTTCGTTCACTTTCTGGAGGAATTCGAAGTGTTAGGACTAGAAGAACCGCCTTCCCGCATATGAAGCAATGAGCAGACCCAACATGCGCTTTGTTTTAGTCAAGACCGCTGAACAGCAGAATATGCAAACAATGCATCCAATTCGCGCTGAGTTGATTGAGCAGCGCACAGCCAAAGCTAACCAGATTCACTAATTCCCGGACTCTCTAGAAGTAAGTTTTTACTAAACCGATATGTACTAGCTCAGACCTGATCTGACAGTTACCGAATTTTTAGGGTGCCTGTCAGATTAAAATTGGTCGATTTTTTCGGATCAAACCTGAGCCTAAAATTTCTCGTGAAATTTGGCAATCTCGCCTGGTTTGCGTAGCATTTTATCTACTTCGCCTAAGTGTAATTCTTCTTGGTAAATCATCTCACGTGCATACTCTTCCAACATGACAGAATCACCTTCAACCAGCTTTAATAATGTTTTGTAAGCATTTAATGCAATAGTTTCGTGTGCTAATGATTCGCGCAAAATATCACCAATATCATGATTATGCGTTTCTAGTAACGATCCGATTGAAAGTGATGGGTGACCCCCTAAATGCGTAATCAATTCGCCTGCTTTATCTGCATGGCTGAGTGATTCTGCCGCTTGTCCACGCAGCCACGAAACAATAGGAATGCGGTTGTAGCCAAACACCATCAACGCATAATGCGTATAGCGCACCACGCCTGCTAATTCCAACTCCAGAATGTTATTGAGTGCTTTTACAACTGGGCTACTAACGTCATGATCTGTTGCCATTTTTGTTCTCCTTTTTTACTTACACAAAATTGAGTGATTAACTGAATTAAAAGCATTGTATATGTTAAAAATACCTGCTTGTAGCATTGCAATTTATTCCTATTATCAGCTTAAAATGAATTAGTCTTCTATTCTAAAACCAACCTTGATTGTGACTTGGTAGTGAGCAACCTTGCCATCCGCAATATGTCCACGCGTTTCAACTAATTCAAACCAGTCCAGGTGTTTGACAGTAAGCGAGGCTTTGGTAATGGCATTTCTTATTGCATCATCAGTACCGATAGCTGAAGATCCGACCAGTTCGATAAGTTTGTAGGTGTGATTGGGCATGATATTCTCCAATATGTATGAAAAATGTTTGATTACAAGGTTAATAGTGCGCCGTAGCTAAACATTTGTCTATAAGTGGTAGATATTTGGTCAGCTGAAAGAAACTAATGAAGTGACCTGAGCAGCTTAACTTGCTATAAATTGTTATTTATCAGTAGTAGGCTTCAAGTAATTTTTAAAATTATGTAAAAGTGGCCGCTTATTATTTTCAAAAACGTACATTCCATTAAACTAGGCTAAATTTCTGCCAAGATATTGTAGGCGGCACCTATCAGGTTAAGAAATAGCAACTTCATTTAAAGGATACAAACAAATGAGCAAGATCAGATATACCGAAGAACATGAATGGTTGCTAATTGGGGATGATGCTCTCGTGACGGTTGGCATTACCGATTTCGCCCAAGAACAGCTGGGTGATTTGGTATATATACAACTGCCAGAAATAGGCAAGGCAATTGCAAAGGGTGAAGAAGCGGCGGTGATTGAGTCAGTGAAATCGGCAAGTGAAATCATGATGCCAGTCACAGGGGTTATCGTTGAAGTAAATACGATTCTCATCGACGAGCCTGGGAAGGTCAATGATGACCCCATGGGAAAGGGCTGGTTTATCAAGCTGAAAATGAATGGCCCTAGTGAGCTTGATGGCCTCATGGACGAGCCAGCTTACACTGCATTTGTCAAGGATCTGGGGTAGAGTTCTACATCCTTGATCACAAGATTGAATATTTAGGACGGATGTAACCATGACCAAGTTAAGGCCTACGTTTGAGTATCTACAGCAGCACATCGCCTTCGTCGGCCGCCATATAGGACCGGATGAGAGCGAACAAAAAGCGATGCTGGCCGCACTTGGCTTCGACTCAATGGATGCTTTGATTCGTAAGGTAATTCCAGCCGAGATCCTGTCCACACAGCCACTCAAACTCGCAAGCGCCCTCAGTGAGGCCGAAACGCTTGACGCGCTGCGCCGTATCGCGGCCAAGAACCAGCTCTTTAAATCGTATATAGGTATGGGGTACTACAACTGTCATACGCCGACTGTTATTTTGCGCAACCTGCTGGAAAATCCTGCCTGGTACACTGCTTACACACCGTATCAACCTGAGATTTCGCAAGGCCGACTTGAAGCGTTACTCAACTTCCAGACCATGGTGACGGATCTGACCGGTATGGAGATTGCCAACGCCTCACTGCTGGATGAAGCTACCGCGGCAGCTGAAGCTATGGTATTTTGTCAGCGGCTGTCTAAAAGCCATAGTAAGATTTTTTTTGTTTCGCAAGACTGTTATCCACAAACCATTGATGTGGTGCGTACGCGCGCCGCACCCATTGGAATTGATGTGGTGGTGGGCGACCATCGTACCGACATGGCAGCACTGGAATGTTTCGGCGTGTTGTTGCAATACCCGGCGCTCTGCGGTGAGATTCACGATTACACTGATACGGTGGCTATGGCCCACGATAAAAATGCGCTGGTGGTGGTTGCCGCTGACCTGCTGGCGCTCACCATGCTTAAGCCGCCAGGCGAGTTCGGTGCTGATGTTGCTATCGGCAGCGCACAGCGTTTTGGCGTACCACTCGGTTATGGCGGTCCGCACGCTGCCTATTTTGCTACCAAGGATATCCACAAACGGCTGATGCCTGGGCGCATAGTCGGTGTATCAATCGACTGTCGCGGCGAGAAAGCTTACCGGCTGGCAATGCAGACCCGTGAACAGCATATCCGCCGTGAAAAGGCGACCAGCAATATTTGTACCGCTCAAGTGCTGCTCGCCAATGTTTCCAGCATGTATGCAGTCTACCATGGACCACATGGTCTGAAGACCATCGCCCAGCGCGTACATCGACTGAGCACGACGTTAGCCCAGGGCTTGCGTCAGCTGCAGTTTGTAGTTTTGAAATCAGCTTTCTTTGACACCATTACTGTGCACACCGGCGGCCACACTCAGGATATTCACGCAAACGCGCATAGCCACTTGATCAATCTGCGACCGATCGATGACGGCAATGTCGGCATTGCGCTGGATGAAACGACCACTCGTGAAGAAGTGGAAACGATATGGCGCATATTTGCCGCTAAGGGCAAGACACCACCATCGTTCACTGAGATTGAGGCGGTAGTCGCAGATTGCATCCCAGCGGCGCTAGAGCGCACCAGTGGCTTCCTCACACATCCGGTATTCAACAGCCATCGCTCCGAAACACAAATGCTGCGTTACCTGCGGATGCTGGCGGATAAAGATCTGGCGCTGGACCGTGCGATGATTCCACTAGGCTCGTGCACGATGAAACTGAACGCCACTACCCAGATGATTCCCGCCACCTGGCAGGAGTTTGGTGCGATTCACCCGTTTGTACCGCTCAACCAAGCGATGGGCTATCAACAACTGATATCAGAGCTTGAGCAAATACTATGTGTCTGCACTGGTTATGATGCAGTCTCTCTACAGCCGAATGCCGGCTCGCAGGGTGAATTTTCCGGCCTGCTGGCGATTAGCGCCTACCACCAAAGCCGTGGCGAGGGGCAACGCAATGTATGTCTGATTCCAAGTTCTGCACACGGCACCAATCCAGCCTCGGCACACATGGCCGGCATGCAGGTAGTGGTCGTGCAATGTGATGACCAAGGCAACGTTGACGTCGACGATCTTCGGGCCAAGGCTGACAATCACGCGCTGGAGCTTGCGGCTCTTATGCTTACTTACCCATCAACACATGGCATTTTTGAACAGGCGATCAGTGAGATTTGCGACATCGTCCACAGTCATGGTGGTCAGGTCTATATCGACGGTGCGAACATGAACGCGATGGTCGGCCTATGCGCGCCAGGAATGTTCGGCGGCGATGTGTCGCACTTCAACCTGCACAAAACCTTCTGCATTCCACACGGCGGCGGCGGTCCTGGTGTTGGTCCGATCGGCGTTAAGGCGCATCTGGCGCCGTTCCTGCCTGGACACCGGATGCTGGAAAACGGCATCGCTCCAGTTTCTGCTGCACCTTGGGGCAGTGCCGGCATTCTGCCAATCAGCTGGGCTTATATCACGCTGATGGGTGCGCAGGGACTTAAACAGGCGAGCCAAGTGGCAATACTCAACGCCAACTATATCGTTTCACGCTTGGCGCCACATTACCCAATTTTATACGCAGGTACTAATGGCACCGTCGCCCATGAGTGCATTGTCGATCTACGCCCGTTGAAAGACAAAACTGGTATCACTGTAGATGACGTAGCGAAACGCTTGATGGATTTTGGCTTCCATGCGCCGACAATGTCGTTTCCAGTGCCTGGCACCCTAATGATTGAACCAACCGAAAGCGAATCGAAAGCAGAACTTGACCGATTTTGCGATGCAATGATTGCTATTCGCGAGGAAATCAGCGAAGTTGAAAACGGCACCATTGCAGCTGAAGACACTGCGCTGAGACATGCGCCGCACACTATTCTGGATATCACGGAAGAGTGGGGCCGAGTTTACCCGCGTGAACAGGCGGTATTCCCGATGCGCGCACTAAAAGCCAACAAATACTGGCCGCCAGTGGGACGGGTTGATAACGTCTATGGCGACCGTAACCTGGTCTGTTCGTGCCCACCGCTGTCTGACTACGAATAAATTCTTAATAATGAACACCACGAAGCTTATATGAACATCGCTACTGAGCATACGGCCCGCACGCCGCTGTATAACCTGCATCTGGAACTCGGTGCCAAAATGGTGCCTTTCGCTGGCTACGAGATGCCGCTTCAGTATCCGATGGGCATACTAAAGGAACATCTCCATACTCGGAGTCAAGCCGGGTTGTTCGACGTGTCACATATGGGACAAATCCGGCTGGCAGGTAAAAATTACGCTGCTGCATTAGAAACGCTAGTCCCAGTCGACATCATCGGCCTCGGCATAAGTCGCCAGCGTTATGCCTTATTTACCAATGATCAGGGCGGAGTTCTGGACGACCTGATGGTTTCCAATGGCGGTGATCATCTGTTTCTGGTGGTTAATGCGGCCTGTAAGCAGCAGGACATCGCCCACTTGCGCCAGCATCTTTCTGACCAATGTACGATTGAAGCGCTCAGCGACCGGGCACTGTTGGCTTTGCAGGGGCCAGAAGCAGGCGCTGTAATGGCACGACTTGCGCCTGAAACTGCAAAAATGACATTCATGGATACCGCAAAAGTGACGCTGATGGGTGTTGAATGTTTCATCAGCAGATCCGGTTACACGGGTGAGGATGGCTTTGAAATTTCGGTGCCGAACGAACAGGCCGAAGCGCTTGCACGGTTGTTACTGGCACAGCCCGAGGTGGCGCCGATTGGCTTGGGGGCAAGGGATTCTTTGCGTCTGGAGGCTGGGCTTTGCCTGTACGGCCATGATGTGGATACAGATACAACGCCAGTAGAAGCAAGCTTGTCATGGGCATTATCCAAAGTCCGCCGCGCAGATGGCGCACGGGCTGGCGGATATCCAGGCGCAGATATCATCTCGCGCCAGCTCGCGACCGGCGTTGCGCGTAAACGGGTGGGTTTGTTAGCGAAGGATCGTGTACCAGTGCGTGACGGCACGCAAATCCTTGATGCCCATGGAAACGTAGTTGGCCACATCACCAGTGGAGGCTTTAGCCCGACCTTAGGTGATCCAGTGGCCATGGGTTATGTAGAGACGGTACACGCTAAATTAGGCACCTTACTGCAAGCCATAGTACGCGGTAAGGTGGTGTCGATTGAAATTGCCAAAACTCCTTTCATCACTCACCGCTATTATCGCGGTTGAATTAACAGGCATCTACAGTTTATATTGGCTGGGTAGTGTGGATCCTAAACATTACGATTTTAGTAAAGGCTGAAAAATAAGGATCGAAATGAATAAACAAAAACTGAATATTGAAAAACTATCAATATGTCATCTGGTTTAAGTGAGTGAGAAGCTTCATGGTGCAGCGTAGATGGCACGTATTCCGATGAAAGCTGTCCCAACCGAGCTCTCACAGCGTCCCATTATGACAAAATGAATCATCTAAGCATTTTTAGATACGCCTAAACGACCACTTTCAATAAAATTAAAGGTCAGCAAATGGCCGAACTGGGGCTATTTGAAAATAAGCACACAACAAATACTAGTGTCAGCTTTTTAAAATGCACATTGATTAACCTTCCAGCTATAAAACAATTGACAGTTAAATGAAATAACCGCAAAGTGATGGTTGGATTTCACACACATTTACCAAGGGAATACAAAAATGAATAAATCGGAATTGATTGATGCAATCGCTACAAGTGCAGGTCTTACTAAAGCAGATGCTGGCCGTGCTATTGATGCAACCACCTCTGCAATCACAGCTGCGCTAAAAAAAGGTGAAGCGGTAACACTCGTTGGCTTTGGTACATTCAAAGTAACAGCGCGCGCGGCGCGCACTGGTCGCAATCCACGTACAGGTGCTGAACTCAAGATTGCTGCACGTAAAGCACCTGGTTTTTCAGCTGGCAAAACATTGAAAGATGCTGTTAATTAAGAGCGACCATTAACGCTATGCCAAAGGGTTGCAGCATAATATTTATGCTGCAACCCAGTTTCTATCAAACCTCAGTTTGTTCTGCCATCTCTAAAGCATCATCCACTTCAATACCAAGATACCGAACCGTGCTTTCAGCTTAGTGTGTCCAAGTAATGGCTGAACAGCGCTTAAATTTTTGGTGCGACGATAAATTAATAATGCCTTACAGCTAAGCGTATTATTCTGAGTGAACGAGGCGTTGCTCCTACAGGAAGCCGAAGTATGCTGTCATTATTTAGAAGATTAGCTATATTTGAATTTGTTCGTGTCTTTGGTGTTTTTCGTGGATGAACTGCTTTTTTCTAACGGGCGCACCCCTAACAAAAAAATACCGCATTACTGCGGTATTTTTTTGTTTCATATCTGACTTCTACATCACATTGGCATTTCTGCTATTGGCATCAATATATAGTGTATATCTGTATTTTTAAATCTAGCCTTAAAGCTCGCAACTAAATTTTGCAAATCACCAAGCGCAGCATGCATCATAAACTGTACGCGCTGCTGCCTGCCAGTCACTTGCTCCACTATGCTCAACTTTACCGTTCCTTCACCATGACTACTGCCATGACCACTCACATTGCTGGTAGTAAACCCAGAGATTGCCGTTTGTTGTAACAATACATCCACCAATGTTTCTTCTAAATCAGGTGGCACAATGAGGATTAAAAGACCTTGCGTTGCTACATTTGGCAAAGTTGTATTTTGTGTCATATTCCACCCCTACTTAAAAAATCGTCGATAAAAAATTGGCAGCAATACCAAGGTGAGTGCGGTTGAGGTCACTAACCCACCGATCACCACAATAGCAAGTGGCTTTTGAATCTCTGAACCCGGGCCGGTAGCAAATAAGAGTGGCACCAAGCCAAAAGCGGCAATGCTTGCCGTCATTAACACGGGTCTTAACCGGCGTTTTGCGCCTTCAACCACGATGCTTAATTTATCCAACCCTTGGGCTGCCAGCAGGTTAAAGTAGCTCACCATCACCACGCCGTTCAACACAGCAATCCCCAGCAAGGCAATAAAGCCAACTGAAGCAGGCACGGATAAATACTCGCCTGAAATCCATAAACCAAACACACCGCCTATCATGGCAAATGGGATGTTAGATAGGATTAGTAAGGCTTGCTTGATTGAGCCAAAAGTGGCAAACAATAATAAGAAAATCAAGCCGATAGCGACAGGCACTACAATGGCTAAACGTGCCGCTGCGCGTTGCTGATTTTCAAACTGGCCGCCTAATTTAATTGAGTAGCCTTCGCCTAGCTTTACTTCGGTATTTATGCGCTGCTTGACCTCATCTACAAAGCTGACTAAATCGCGGTCGCGGATATTAGCGGTAACTACCACCATACGCACGCCTCGTTCTCTATCCACTTTTACTGGGCCTTCCTCACGCTCTATTTTGGCCACGGCTGAAAGTGGCACGTTGGTGCCATCAGCTAGCGTGAGCATTAAGTTACCAAAGTCTGATGGTGAAGCGCGTAAATCTGCACTACCTCGCAACAGCACTGGGGTGCGTTTTTGGCCTTCTTGCACAATACCTATTTGCTTACCTTCAAGCTGGGCCAGCAATATATTTTCAGTCTCGGCAATACTTAAGCCTAGCCTGCCCGCAGCCACACGGTCTATTTTGATCTGAAGATATTGAACACCACTATTTTGCGGCGTATAAACGTCTTGGCTGCCTTTTATAGATTCCAAAATACTGATGATTTGCTGCGCTTTGGCATCTAGCGCCGTTAAATCAGGGCCAAATATCTTAATGGCTAAATCACCACGTACGCCTAAAATCATTTCATTCACGCGCATGTCGATAGGCTGAGTGAAGCTGTAATCTAAACCCGGTATTTGCGCCATGACTTTGCGTAGCTCGTCTATCAACGCCTCTTTAGTTTCCATGCGCCATTCACTGGCAGGCTTTAAAATCAAAAAGTTATCGGTTTGATTTAAACCCATTGGGTCCAGCCCCAGCTCGTCTGAACCTACTCTGGAAAAAACACCTTCCACCTCAGGCACTTGGCTTAAAATAGCGCGTTGCACGTTCATGTCTGTGATCAAACTTTGTTGCAGATTGATTGACGGTAGTTTTTCTACACCGATAATGAGATCACCTTCATCCATAGTGGGCATAAAGGTTTTACCAATTTGCGTGTAAACAACGCCGGTAATGGCCAGCAGAACAAACGCACCAATCACGATCACTTTTGCGTGATCTAAAGACCATTTGAGTATTGGCTCATACACACCTAATGCTTTTCTCACTAACCAGGGTTCTTCATGACTCACTTCTTTGAGTAAAAACGAAGCCAGCACGGGGATCACGGTAAGTGATAAAAATAGCGAACCCGCCAGCGCGAACATGATGGTGAGGGCAACTGGCGTGAACAACTTACCTTCAAGCCCTTGCAGGGTGAGTAAGGGTAAAAACACGGTAATAATAATTAACACACCTGCCGTCACTGGCACGCTAACTTCGCGCACAGCACGATAGATAATATGCATTCTAGGCAATGTTCTCGCTTTTTTAGTATCCGCAAGATGCGAAACCACATTCTCAACCACCACCACGGCTGCATCGACCAACATACCAATCGCAATGGTTAAGCCGCCCAAGCTCATTAAATTAGCTGACATACCAAAATAGCGCATGAGTAAAAAAGTGAACAATGCAGACAACGGCAATATGAAGGCAATGGTCAGCGCAGCTCTAAAATTACCCAAAAATAATACGAGCAATATCAGCACTAACACCACTGCTTCTAATAAAGCCTTGGTCACAGTATGAACTGCACGTTCTACCAAATTACCACGGTCATAAAAAACATGAATGTTGGTACCTTTTGGCAGACTAGGCGCAATTTCAGCGAGCTTGACTTTTACGCCTTCTACCAATTTCTGCGCATTGGCGCCACGTAAGCCTAACACCAAGCCTTCTACTACTTCACCGGTGCCATTGCTGGTCACAGCGCCATAGCGCGTAAGCGAGCCTACGCGTACATCAGCAACATCGGCAATTCTGACCGACATGCCTTGCTCGCTACGCACAATGGTATTTTTAACATCGTCTATGGTTTTAAAGCCGCCTTCAGCGCGTACCAACAATGAGCCTTCGCCATCATTTAGTCGGCCAGCGCCACCGTTGCGATTATTGTTTTCTAATACGTTTTGCAATGTATCAATCGCCACACCGCGTGCATACATGCGTGCGTTGTCCGGCACAATTTCAAAACTGCGTACTAAGCCACCCAAAACGTTCACATCGGCCACACCTGGTACTGTGCGCAACTGTGGTCGAATTACCCAATCGAGCAAGCTACGTTTTTCTTGCAAGCTAAGCGTGTCGCTTTCCACAGTAAACATAAACATCTCGCCCAAAGGCGTGGTTAATGGCGCCATACCGCCTGAAATGTCAGTGGGTAAGTTGCCCCATACCGCATTTAAACGTTCAGCTACCTGTTGCCGTGCCCAGTAAATATCGGTGCCATCTTCAAAGTCCACCGTAATGTCAGTGAGCGCATACTTAGCCACAGAGCGCAAGCCGGACTGATGAGGGATGCCCAGCATTTCAACTTCAATGGGTGCGGTAATGCGCGCTTCAACTTCTTCTGGCGTCATACCAGGGGCTTTAATAATGATTTTTACCTGCGTTGAAGATACGTCAGGAAAAGCATCAATCGGTAATGATTGATACGCCAGCGTGCCAGCCGCAGCCAAGCCAAGCGTGAGTATCAGCATGAGTAAGCGCTGCGTGAGCGCAAATTGGATGAGTTTAGCTAACATTATTCGCCACCCAAACCTAACCAGGCTCCTTTAATGGCAGCAATGCCTGTCACTGCAATTTTTTCATTGCCTTTAAATGCCGCATCTACAATCGCCTCATCGCCCTGCTCAGAAATAACTTTTACTTTTAGCGGACTAAAGCCAGCTTTTGTTTGCACAAACACTACGGCATTTGCGCCCTGCCTTGCAAGCGCCGATTTAGGCACGCTAAAATGTTGCGATTGCCCACCAAGGCTAATTTCAGCCTCTACAATCTGCCCTGGCGATAGTTTTTCAGCACCGTTGGTGATTTCTGCCCGCAAGTGCAAGGTTTGATCTGCTTTATTCACGCTACGTATTACCGCAATCAACTTGCCGCTTGCCTGCAATTTAGGGACTTGCACCGGCATACCTTCTTTCACAAACGGCAAACCTTCAAGTGGTGCATGTATCTCCAGCCAAAGTGGGTTCAATTTAGCAATTCTATACAGCGGCATTGCCATATCCACACGCTGACCGCTGGTGGCCATTTGCGCCAACACTTGGCCATCCATAGGCGCCGTAATGCTAATGCCACTCGTCATGCCTGACGTTGGGCTTAATTGACGAATAGCAGCATCACTCATGCCGGCTAAGTTTAAAGCTTGCTTACGCTGAGCTAATGAGGCGCTGGCTTCTTCATGTGCACTTTCGGTTTCTAAATAACGGCGCTGCGGAATAATGCCATCTTTCAATAGCTCAGCATCTCTAGATAAGCTTTTGGCGGCCAGCTTTTTTTGCGTCTGCGCTTGTAGATAATCTCGCTGCAAGTTTAATAAATCCGGACTAATTAAATGAGCAATCACCTGCCCTTTTTTAACACTTTGCCCTGCTGCCACATAGAGCTGATCCAGCAAACCAGACTGCGGTGCGCTCACTACACGCTCTTGACCCACCGGCACCACGATTTCTGCAGGAAAGCGACGGCTACTTAATACTGTATTTTTACCTACAGTGCCGACGTTAACGCCTAAGTTTTGCTGCTGGACAGTGGTCATCACCACATCTGCCGCCTGCGCGGTACTTACTAAAGCGATACTTAACAATGCAAAATAATTCTTATAAAAATAACTCATGGAAGCACTCCTACGGTTTGGTTGTAGCGGGCAATATCCCACTGCACTTGAATTTGACGGGTGGTAAATGCACGCTCTGCTTCAAAAGTTTGCGCTTGTACGCGCAGCAAACTGACTAAATCAGACTCACCTAATTGAAAAGCCTTTTGTGCGAGTCTGACGCTCTCTTTAGCAATATCAAACTGCTTATTAGCAATGGCTAACTCCGCACGGCTCACACTTAAATTATGCTCAGCTTCATGCATCGCAGTTTCCAGTGCATACTTAAGCGTTTCACGCTCGCTCAAAGCGTTGCCAACACCCAGCTCTGCTGCGGCTTTAATCGGAGCGGCACGCGTTTCACCGCCAAAGGGAATACGCAATTTAAGCCCCACGCTATCGTTGGCGGTGCTGTCAAATGCGCCTTTTGTGCTACGCATATTGAATAACACCTGCATGTTTTCATGGCTTTCTACTTGCGCCAAGTTGCGTTCAGTTTCTGCCAAACCCACTTTAGATTGCGCTTCAAGCCAGATTGAAGATTGACTGTAATCTTCTAGCTCAGACTGCTTCTCTTCAAAACTAGCAGGCAACTCACGTAAGCCTGTAAGTAAATAATAACGATGCCGTGCATGCATCACCTCAGCCTCAGCACGCAATTTTTCTTTTTCTGCACGTAAGGTTTCCTGTTGTGCGAGCATAACATCAGTTTTAGCCATTTCACCCGCCTGGTGGCGTTTTTCAACATCGCGCTGAAGCTTATTAGCCACTTCTAATTTATTGAGCGCTAGGGCGAGATTATTATTGTTCATGGCAATATCCCATAACGCTTCACGCAGCTGGCCTGCCACATGCAGCTTTAAACTTTCACGACTCGCAATCACGCTGGATTGGCTCGCATCGGCGACTTTTAGACGATTATTACGTTGATTAGGCAACCAAACTGGTAACTCCATCTCAGCTTGCCACTCACGTTCGCCGCGGCCACTGCCTAACACATCATTTTGATGCAATAGGCTCACAGCGGGCGCCGTTGGCAACATGGCATTAGCCACCAATTTTTTGGCAGAAACGACTGAATCGCGTGATTGCAAAGTAGCCTGCAGTGGATGACGAAGAAATGTTTTTTCTAACACCTCGTTTAATTGCAGATTAGGATTAACCTTAAGCTCATCAAAATGATCACTCTCATGTTGAGCTGGCTCGGCCAAAACTATATTAGCTGTCGATAGCAGTACTGCTATCGATAGAAAAAATTGGATAAAATTACGCATGAACTCTCCCTGATTTCATTTTGAAACTAACGCCATTTTTTAATGATGGTGAATAGTCTAATGAAATAATATCAAAATAATATGTACGCTAGCGCGCAAATACTTTAACGCTTGATTAAGTCAGGGAAAAGGCGGAGCCCGCGGTTTAGATTGCGGACGGAGATATAAAGGTAGATAGGGAGGTTGGGTAACGCTAATAAATTTTGTGGCTACCACAAACAAAAACAGTACAAACAATACTGAAAATAAGGGCAATGGTAGTAAATCTACACTTTTGATGCGGACTTTATCAACGCCAACCGTGTGTATAGCATCACTTACGTTTTGAAGGGTATGCACTTTATCGTTAGCTAGCGTATTAGTTTGCGCGAGTTCTTGCATATGAATATGCAAACCCACCCCTTGGGCAGGCGTATCGGCCTCAAAATGCCCATGAATAAACGGCGAAACGGCTTGCAAAACTGCAAACCAAATCACAATAATCAAAAGAATTTTTTTGTTAAGCGCTAAAAACATGATTTATACAATATCAGTTTTTATTAAAAGATACAAATACATTACAAATGTCATTGTTAGTGTAACCTTATAATTAAAAAGGTTATTTTATTGAGTGCATCTTTATAAACGACCATTGTTAATAGGTGCGTTTTCTTGGCGTATAAGTCGAACCAGTATTTTCAATATGCCTAAAAGTAATGCGCCCATTATTCACATCATACGGCGACAACTCAAGCGTCACTTTATCACCCGCCAAGATGCGAATGTGGTTTTTTTTCATTTTTCCGCCTGTGTAGGCAATCAGTGAGTGACCATTATCTAACGTCACGCGATAACGCGAATCCGGCAAAATTTCCATCACAACACCGCTCATTTCAATCAATTCTTCTTTAGCCAAGGCTTATTACTCCAATCATCATTTAAGACCCGCAGTTGAAGCAACAACCTAAATGAGTTTGTAGCAATCTTAAACTGTGGGAATAGTAGGGGAAAGTGAATTACAACGTAAGCACTACCAAACGCCGTGCGAACTATAGACCTACAAGCTCAATTATGCAAGCTAACAGCATGATTAAACTAAAAAAAACAGTCTATCTACCAAAAAACCCTATAAAGATAATTGAAATAATGCTTGACACAGCCATTATTTACCCGTAAAAAGCATTCTAGGCGTTTGAATTTTTAATCTTTTGATCTTTTCAAGATTGATGGTATTTAAAAACCCGAACTTTCAGGGTGCCTCCCTTTTTTAAAAGTATGGAATAAGATATGGCAACAGGTTTAGTAAAATGGTTTAATGATTCTAAAGGTTTTGGTTTCATTACTCCTGACGCAGGTGGTGACGATTTATTCGCACATTTCTCAGCAATCGTTGATAGTGGCTACAAAAGCTTAAAAGAAAACGATCGCGTTACTTTCGACGTAACTGATGGACCAAAAGGTAAACAAGCTTCTAATATTCAGAAGGTTTAGTACTTAAAGAATCCAATAAAATGGCCCTTAATTGGGTCATTTTTTTTGTCTATTACAACCGTCCGCTCTTATCAAGCCGTTAATTTATTTGTGTGATTGGCCCTTGTTCTAATTATAACATCATGTAACAATCACCCAAACGGGTACATGGTCAATAAGATTATATGGAACAAAAATTAACATCGTTAGAATTAGCGCGCCAAACGCTTATTAAGCTTTCAGAAATTCAAAGCCCTCCCACTCCTGAAAATTATCGTCGTGTTTATGAGAAAATTTCAGGCATTAGACCTAGCAACCAATCCGCTATACTCAATACCTCTCTTGAAAAAGTGCTGCAAGAGAAGAGTAAAAACAACCCTCAATACACAACTGTTGCAAAAAAAATTGCAACCCTGATTGAAAAACAAGACTCATCCAATTTAGAAGCCCAACTTCGCACCCTATTTCCGCAGGATACAATCACTGATGATGGTGTAAACTGGGGCGCACTATTGCGCCACCTGTTAAAGCAGTTAGATGTAAACCATAGTGGTTTAACACTGAATCACAAAAAAGATGGCATCAATCACGTCATCATCCATTTTGGCAATGACTCTATCCAGTTAGCTCAAAAAATTCAGGCACTCATCACCTCATGGGGAGAGGGGCAATCTAGCATTGACCAAACAGAAATATCCAGGGCTGCACCCACACAACCTGCAACGCCGGTAGAAGCACCTCTGCCAAGCACAGTAAATCACATCAACGATAGAAAAAAAGAGAAAATAGTCGCAACGGCTTGGCGCGACATGCTTATCCGAACAATCAATTTAGTTGTTGTTCCTCAGTTTGCTAAAATTCCAAGTGCAATCAGCAGAATAGAAGCACTGGTAAAACATGCACAAGCGGCTGAAAGCATTGAAGAAATTGACAAGCTAAATGAAGCGTTAAAATCTACATTACTACATACTGAAATGAAAAATGATTCACAACAACGCATGCAGGAAGCACCAATACAAATATTACGTCTGCTAATTTCTAGTATGGGTGAACTCACCATTGAAGATAAATGGCTACATGGCCAATTAGCCATTGTTCAAGAGATTATTTCTAAACCACTTAATATTGATGCTGTTTACAATGCTGAAAGCAACCTTAAAGAGTTAATTTTCAAGCAATCTAACATCAAACCTAGTCTGCTTGCCGCGAAAGAAACGCTGAGAAGCATGGTCAGCACCTTTGGAAGCCGCCTAGCAGATATCATGGTGAGCACTGGAAGTTATCAAAGCAAAATCCAAACCTACCACGACCAAATTAACGCGACTGAAAACATTGCAGAACTCAGCACCATACTCGAAAGCTTAGTGGGCGACATCAGCGCCATGAATGAAGACGCCAAACAAAACCATGAAGCCCTGCAAGAAACGCAGAAAAAAGTAGAATCTGCTGAAAAACAAATCCATGAACTGACAGTAAAACTTGACTACATTAGTGAAGTTGCACATGAAGACTTTTTAACAGGCGCATTGAATAGACGTGGCATGAACGAGGCATTAGCAAGGGAGTTTGAGCGCGCCGACAGACACAACACTGCACTCTCGCTAGCCATGTTAAATATTGACCATTTCAAAAAAATTAACGTCACTTTAGGCCACTCCACGGGCGACAAAGCACTTGCACACTTGGTCAAGGTAGTAAAAAGCATCTTACGCAGTACCGACGTATTCGCGCGCTGCGGTGGTGAAGAGTTCGTGATTCTTTTGCCTAGCTCAACACAAGAAGATGCTGTGGACATTATCTCAGGCTTACAGCGTGAGCTAACCAAAAACTCTTTCCGACATAACAATGAACGCGTACTCATTACCTTTAGTGCAGGTGTCGCAGAGAGAATGGCCGGCGAAGATATAGATAGTGTACTATCCCTCGTTAATGCCGCACTTTATTTAGCAAAGCAATCTGGTCGCAACTGTGTGATTGGAGCTGAGCCTCATGCAAATAAGGCGCAGCAAAACAGCCTCTGCTACTGAGTGCATTTGGTGAAAAAATAATGGGGATTATAATCAAGCGCCCCATTTTTTCCTACAAAAGGCATCTAACCGCCGATTCGAGTCAATACCAACGCAATAAAATCAGTGGGGAATACCAGTTTCCTGATAAAGCCTCTATTTACCACTTCACCACTTCAAAAAATCAACCCCTTTACGGAACGACTTGGTGTAAATCTCGGCTTTTTATTGTCAGAACTTTTATAGATAAACACTTTATTTCAGGCTGTCTCTAATCGCAAGCAACTCTTGCATCGCATCTGTAAAATCTTCATAGGTTCTACCTATCGTGCGCGCGTACCAATACTTACTATTCCATTCATCGCCTTCTATTTTATGTAAAACAGCGTGTAGCCAGTTAGCGGTATTGTTGCTGTAGTTTTGTGCAATTTTGTGTGAAGCATCCCAATCACCATCCAGCGCGGCAGTGACTGCAGCCATTAATTCAGCTTTGTTCATTATCGCCACCTAGATAGCTTAGATAGTAATCTAAGTTACCCTCAAAAAATTGTAACTTTTTATGCCTGGGTAAATTTTTCAATTGCGCTTCTGCAATGCTTGCGGCTGAGCGGTCTGGGTATGATTTTGAAGCCATTATTTTAATGGGTGGGTTAGCACGAGTGTAGCGCGCGCCTTTGCCTGACACATGGGTAGCAAAGCGGGCTTCTAAGTCATTGGTAATGCCTGCGTAATAAGCACCGTTATTGCACTCCAGTAAGTATAAACACCAAGTGTCTTTTAGTGCGCGGGTCATTGGCAATGAAAAAAGTTAGTAAGTACCTGCCTGAATGAATTCCACTTTATATCCATCAGGATCTTCCACAAAGGCGATGACCGTGGTGCCATGCATCATGGGACCCGCCTCACGTACCACTTTGCCGCCAGCGTTTTTTACAGCTTCGCAGGCTAATCGTGCATCATCAACTTCAATCGCGATATGTCCATAAGCTTTGCCCATGTCGTAGCTTTCAACGCCGTAGTTGTAAGTGAGTTCTAGCACGGTATGGTCAATTTCAGCGCCGTAACCCACGAAGGCCAGGCTGAATTTTCCATCTGGAAAGTCATGCTGGCGCAACAACTTCATACCTAGAATTTCAGTATAAAATTTAATCGAGCGCTCCAAATTACCAACGCGGAGCATGGTGTGTAACATGCGCATAGTTTTTTCCTTTAAATTAACATTATGTACGCGCACAATTTATTGCGCACGTACATAGATTATTTGCTTGCTGTTAATTGATAATACTTTGCCAGCAATTGCTCTTTGCTTTCAATCACCTCTGGATCAAATGGAATGCAATCAATCGGGCACACTTGCTGACACTGCGGCTTATCGTAATGACCTACACATTCCGTGCATAAATCCGGGTTGATTTCGTAAATTTCTTCACCTTGATAAATCGCATTATTTGGGCACGCCGGCTCGCAAACATCACAGTTAATACATTCATCGGTAATCATTAACGCCATAACTTACTGACTCAATTCTGTAGTTAATTTATGTTTAATCGCGTTGACTACGGTAGCAGACACAAACTGATCCACGTCGCCTCCTAGTTTAGCCACTTCACGTACCAAGCTTGATGACACAAACATATATTGCTCAGATGGTGTTAAAAACAGGGTTTCGAGCTTGGGGTAAAGCTTACGATTCATGCCTGCGAGTTGAAATTCATATTCGAAGTCAGATGCTGCACGGAGCCCACGTATCACTACTTGCGCATGTTGATCTTGCACAAACTGCATGAGCAAACCACTAAAGCCCACGACCTTCACATTGCTATAGGCGGCAAACACACCTTTAGCAAGTGCCACCCGTTCTTCCAAATTAAACAGGGTGCCTTTGTTGGTACTACCGGCAACCGCAACAATCACCTCATCAAATAAATGTGCGGCACGATGCACAAGGTCTTCATGCCCCAAGGTGATGGGGTCAAAAGTGCCGGGGTAAACAGCGATGCGTTTTTTAGTTTCAGTCATGTGCTGATTTTAACAGATGATAAAACACATTGCCCGCTTTGCTTTGCTTAATGACGTGCCAAGTATCCGTTTGTTTGATTGCATACTCAGCTTCTGCATACACTACGGCATCTTTAGTTAAATGCGCGGGTAATAAGGAAAGCACCTTATCTAACCAGCCTTGGTTATAAGGTGGATCGAGAAAAACAACATCAAATAACTGCTGGTTTTTATCTAAAAAACTCAAAGCATCTGCATTTAACACTTGTGCATTGATGGCGTTGAGCGTGGTTTTGTTTTCTAAAATCGCTTTATAAACGACTGGCGTTTTTTCTACCAAAACAGCAGATTTGGCATTGCGCGATAACGCCTCAAACCCCATCACACCCGTACCTGCAAACAAATCCAGGCAAGTTAAGCCGGTTAAATCTTGCCCTAACCAATTAAACACAGTTTGGCGGACGCGCTCAGGCGTTGGCCGTAACCCTTCAGCTTCAGGAAACTTAAGCAGTCGGCTACGCCATTCACCCGCATTAATGCGGACCATATTTAGTTTTTTACCTGCAATTTTACCCAAAATTGAATACTGACCTTTTTATGAATTTTTTTGTAGGCGTTATTTAGCTTCAGGAGCGCCCACGATCACCGTCACAAAGTTTTCAGGTTTTAGGCGTCGGTTAAATGCATCTTTAATCTGAGCCGTTGTAACTTTTTCGACATTTTTATTGTAATCATCCAAATAACTCAATGGCAACTTATAAAAACCAATCATCGCCAGGTAATCCAGAATTTTACCATTGCTATCAATACGCATTGGAAACCCACCAATAATGTTGTCTTTTGCGGCTTTCAGCTCCTTCTCAGTGACGCCATTTTTAAGAAAGTTATTCAAAGTTTCTTTCACTAACTTCAGTGCATCTTCAGCTTGATCTTTTTTGGTTTGCAAGCCAATTTGAAATGGTCCCGACTCTGCCATCGGCATAAAATAACTATATACGCTGTAAACCAAGCCACGCTTTTCGCGGACTTCTTCCGTTAGGCGCGACACAAAGCCGCCGCCGCCTAAAATGTAATTACCTACATAAAGCGGAAACAAATCTGGATCGCCACGTTTAATGCCAGGGTAGCCTAATAAAATATGTGATTGTGAAGCGGGGTGTGCAATGCGTTGCTCTTTGGCCTGCGTTGGCAAAGTCACCGCAGGAATTGAGGCCACCATGGCAGTATTAGGCAAACCACTGGTTACCTTTTCAGCAATAGCATTCGCTTGCTCGCGGGTTAAATCGCCAATAATGGCAACCACAGCGCCTTTTGCGCCATAAAATTGATTGTAAAAACTTTGCAGGTCTTCACGTTTTATTTTAGCCACGGGGTCTATTTCACCGCTTTCATCCAGGCTATACGGGTGATTGCCATACAGTGCTGCCATAAATGCTTTGTTTGAGATGCTTTCTGGCTGCGTTGCAGATTCTTGCAAGCCTGAAATAATGCGCGCTTTTTCTCGCGCCAGCACTGCTTCAGGAAAATCAGGTTGTTGTAACACCTTGGCAAATACATCAAGTGCTTGTGTTTTTTCACGTTCACTACTTAACGTGCGCAATTTAAACGCTGCGCGATCTGCATCAAAACTACCACTTAGAATAGCACCCACATCGGCCATTTTATTAGAGATTGCTTCGTCTGTCATACCCGCGGCGCCAAGCGTCATTAAGTATCGCGTCACGCCTGCCAGGCCAGACGTTTCCGCAGTATCACGCGCGCTACCCGCGGCAAAATTCACACTCAAATCGACAATCGGTAAATCGTGATTTTCAACAAAATAGACTTCAGCGCCCACGGAAGTTTGCCATTGCTGAATTTTCACGCCCGCGTGTGCGCTTACTGAAAAAACCAATAGGGCTAGATTAACTACTAGTATTTTTTTTATGTGGTTTAAATTCATTGCTGAGGCACCTTGGAAATTACATTTTAAAGATTGG
The DNA here is from genome assembly GCA_001803395.1 of Methylotenera sp. RIFCSPLOWO2_02_FULL_45_14. Classification (GTDB taxonomy): domain Bacteria; phylum Pseudomonadota; class Gammaproteobacteria; order Burkholderiales; family Methylophilaceae; genus Methylotenera. The sequence continues at coordinate 23,260 of MHBU01000004.1, forward strand.
TTAATTGCTCTTCGCCCAAGCTCAGGGAACACCTTATTATATCGTCGGCGCTCTTTGAACTTGGTCGTTGGGGCGTGTAAGCACTAATGCACATGCGGCTTGCCCTGTGGCTTTGCATTTGGATCCATCGGTTGCGGATCTAGCGTGGCAATGGTTAAATTATCTTTAAGCAAATACTTTTTGGCCACCGCTTGCACTTGCTCTGGTGTTACCGCACGCAATTTAGCGGGGTACTCTTGCAAAATTTTCCACGGAAAACCAATCGTTTCAATCGTGCCCAGCTGCATGCCTTGATAAAACATAGAGTCGCGCTTATACACGTCTGCTGCAATGACACCTGCCTTTACACGGTCTAATTCTTCAACGGTAACGCCTGACTCTTTAATTTTTTCAATTTGTTGCAGTAATGCGGCCTCAAGCTCAGCAACCGTTTTGCCTTCACTTGGCGTGCCATCTAAAGCAAACAAACTTTGGCGACCACGTGCTAATAAATCGTAGCCGGCACTCGCATCTATCGCCAGCTGCGTTTCGCGCACCAGCTTTTGATTAAGTCGTGCCGCAGGATTGCCGCTGAGTACACCAGCTAACACTTCTAGCGCATACGGCTCCCAATCCGTCTCAGGGGTTACCAATGCCGGCACATGATAGCCCATGAGCAAATAAGGTAATTTGGCTGGCGCCTTCACCACCACACGGCGCTCACCAATTTGAGCGGGCTCCACTTGCGGCTTACGGGCAGGCAAAACTTTTGGTTTTAGATGACCAAAATGCTTTTTCGCCAATGCATAAACTTCTTGCGCGTTCACATCACCAACCACCACAAGCGCCGCATTATTGGGGGCATACCAATTGTGATACCATTCGCGCGCATCCTCAACCGTCATATTTTCAAGATCATTCATAAAGCCAATCACAGGCCGTGCATAGGGATGCGCACGATAAACTATGCCCTGAAAAGCTTCATTCACTTGAGATTGCGGCTTATCGTCAGTGCGCCAGCGCCGCTCTTCCATCACCACTTTAATTTCTTTTGCAAACTCTTCTTCAGTGAGCTGTAAATTCACCATGCGGTCTGCCTCTAGCTTAAAAGAGAGTGGCAAGTTGGATTTTTCAAGCTGTTGAAAGTAGCAAGTGTAATCTGTGCTGGTAAATGCATTTTCTTTGCCGCCAGCTGCTGCAATCAGGCGTGAAAATTGCCCAGATGGCACTTGTTTAGTGCCTTTAAACATCATGTGTTCTAGCACATGCGCTACGCCGGTTTTACCATTAACCTCATCTAAACTACCCGCGCGGTACCAAATTTGCGACACTACAACGGGTGAGCGATGATCTTCTTGCACAATCAGCTTTAAACCATTATCAAGCTTAAACTCTTGTATTGAGGCATTAGCAAACACCGTTAACGGCATCACTAACAAAAAAATTAAAAAGCTTTTGGGTCGCACGGGGCTAATCTCCTGATGTTTTTTATGGCACTTTGTAAATACAAAGCGTGAGTGACCTATTCAAATCAAACTTTGTGACAAGGATACCACTTTGTTAGTTCACATAGCGGATGAGTGGTTGATTCCATCAACTTCTACATATTTCTTTATTCGAAACAGTTATAAGGATAGATGAATCAATTATTTTTATTACTGAAAATACTTTGTTAAAGTGCTGACAAATTTTAATAGTCACCATTTAAATATAAAGACAACCTCATGAAAAACACACCTAAATTACTGCCGTTACTGGCTATTGTCGCAAGCACAAATGCATTTGCCACTGACGGTTACTTTGTGCATGGCTATGGCGTTCAATCACAAGGCATGGGCGGCGTGGGCATTGCTTTACCACAAGATGCTTTAACTACCGCCGCCAATCCTGCTGGCTTAGGCTTGGTGGGTGACCGTGTTGATTTTGGTATGACTTGGTTTAGACCAATTCGTGAATCTGAGATTTCAGGCAATGATATGGGGCCTTTCGGCAGTGCGGATGGTACTTACGATGCCAACAACACTAAAAACTTTGCCATCCCTGAGTTTGCTTACAGCCGCGTCATCACGCCAGAAGTTTCATTAGGCATTACTGTACACGGCCACGGCGGCATGAACACAGATTACAAGAAAACCATCCCCTTGCTAGGCAACACGCCAGCAGGAATTGATATGGCGCAATTATTCATCACCCCTACTGTGGCATGGAAAATCACTCCAAATCAGACTATAGGCGCTACGCTCAATTTAGCTTACCAACGTTTTGAAGTTAAAGGCTTACAAAACTTTGATAACCCATTTTTCACAAAGCACCCAGGTAAAGTGACCAATAACGGACACGATTCTTCTTATGGCGCGGGCGTACACATCGGCTGGATTGGACAAGTGAGCGACAATGTCACGTTGGGGGCTACCTACCAAAGCAAAACCTACATGAGCAAGTTTGACAAATACAAAGGCTTATTTGCTGAAGGCGGCGATTTTGATATTCCTGCAAGTTACGGTGTAGGTATTGCCGTGAAAGCCATGCCAGCACTCACCGTAGCGGCTGACATACAACGCATTGAATATAGCGAAGTTGATGCAGTGGGGAACTCAATTAATAATTTATTTAAAGGCAATCTACTCGGCTCAAATAAAGGCCCGGGCTTTGCCTGGCGCGATGTCACCGCAGTTAAAGTGGGCGCCAGCTACGCTTGGAATGAAAACTTAACCGTGCGTACAGGTTATAACCACTCAAGCCAACCGATTCGCAAAAGTGAAACTTTACTTAATATCCTGGCACCAGGGGTGGTTCAAGACCATGTGACTTTAGGGGCAACTTGGATACTTCCAAACAAATCTGAACTATCATTGGCTTATATGCATGCCTTTGAAGAAAAAGTACGTGGCAGTGGCTCTATTCCAGCAGGTTTTGGCGGCGGCAATGCCAACCTGAAAATGTATCAAGACTCACTTGGTATTGCTTACGGCTGGCAGCTTTAATTTAATATATAATTGCTTAACAAGGCCGCACACATACTGTGTGCGGCTTCTTTTATTTACACCTAAACCAAGTTACGGCAGCAAATCTATGATGATCGACTGGAACAACTTTACGCCTTGGACTGCGCTGACTGGTGGCGCACTTATTGGCATCTCAGCATCGCTTTTTATTTTGCTCAACGGGCGTATAGCTGGCATTACCGGCATCATTGGCGGCTTATTCCGACCAGTGATGCATGATGCAGGCTGGCGGATAGCTTTCACAGCTGGCTTGATTGCAGCACCTATCATTTGGCTGTTATTCGGTCAGCTTCCAGAGATTACGATTGATGCGGGTTACGGCCTGCTTGTCATAGCAGGTCTAATCGTCGGTTTTAGTGCGCGCTACGGCTCAGGTTGCACTAGCGGGCATGGTGTATGTGGTATTTCACGCTTGTCTCCACGCTCTATTATTGCCACGCTGGCCTTTATGAGTACAGGCTTCTTAACGGTATATATAATGCGTCACTGGTTAGGATCGTAAAAAATGAAAAAACGTTTAGGTAACACTAGCGCACTGATTTTTGCACTGCTATCTGGACTCATATTTGGCCTTGGGCTCATTTTAGCGGGTATGGCCAACCCGGCTAAAGTACTGGCTTTTCTTGATTTAGCTGGCTGGTGGGATCCCTCTCTAGGGTTAGTCATGGGCGGCGCCATTGCCATTGGCCTGGTTGCTTTTAAAATAGCCGGCAAACGTAGCAGCAGCTTTTTAGGCCTACCGATGAACCTACCCACCTCGCGTATTATTGATAAGCGCCTGGTCATTGGCGGCTTAGTATTTGGTATTGGTTGGGGACTCGTTGGCATTTGCCCTGCCCCTGCATTTGTTTTGCTTGGCGCAGGTAGCATTAAAGGCATCGTTTTTCTAGTCGCCATGCTAATCGGCATGGGCTTATTTGAGCTATTTGAAATCTATTGCAAATCACATTGCGCATCACCAAAGCAATAAATACACTGCATCGCCAGCTGTCCGTTTCATTTGTAAACGTTTTAGTGAAACGGACTACGAACGCTGAATTAAGCTAAAATAGCGCATCTACATCAAGCGACTTATTAGCGACTTAATTTATGTTCGATTTCTTTAAAAAAGCCAAAACACCGCCTAACGCAGAACCAAACAAACCCTTACCTATTGAAGCCGAGGCCAGCAAGAGCTGGGCTGAACGCTTAAAACAAGGGCTTGCCAAAACACGTAATCAACTTGGCAGCCAACTTTCCAGCTTGTTTGGTGGCGGCAAAATTGATGCTGAAGTTTATGAAGAGCTTGAAACGATTTTACTCACCTCAGATGTAGGCATCAGTGCCACGCAACATTTATTAGGCGACATCAAAAGCCGCGTTAAACGTCAAAGTTTAGATGATACAGTGCAACTTAAAGCCGCATTAAAAGATGCACTTTCTGACTTACTTTTACCCCTACAAAAACCACTGGAAACAAACGAACACCAGCCTTTTGTTATTATGCTCGCCGGTGTAAATGGTGCGGGCAAAACCACTACCATTGGTAAACTGGCTAATCACTTTCAATCTCAAGGTAAAAGTGTGCTCATAGCCGCAGGCGACACCTTTAGAGCCGCCGCGCGCGAGCAATTGCAAATTTGGGGTGAACGCAATAACGTGCATGTGGTTGCCAGTGAAGGTGGCGACGCTGCAGCTGTGATGTTTGATGCCATTAACTCCGCGCGCGCTAAAAATATCGACATCGTGTTAGCGGACACTGCTGGCCGCTTACCCACGCAAATGCACTTGATGGATGAAATCGCCAAAGTAAAGCGCGTGATGGACAAAGCGCTGCCAGGTGCGCCGCATGAAGTGTTGTTGGTATTAGATGCCAACACTGGGCAAAATGCAGTAACACAAGTCAAAATTTTTGACGATGCACTGGGCGTGACGGGCTTAGTATTAAGCAAACTTGATGGTACCGCCAAAGGCGGCGTGATTGCAGCGATTGCACAAGCCCGCCCTATTCCTATCCGCTACATTGGTATTGGCGAAGCGATTGATGATTTAAGGCCGTTTAACGCCAGTGAGTTTATCGATGCGATGCTCGATTGAGCATTTAATGACCTACCTAATTTAGCGCTACAATACAAGCATGATTAAATTTGACCAAGTTACCAAACGCTACCCTGGTAGTGATGAAGTATTAAAAAACGTCAACCTGCATATTGAGGCAGGTGAATTCGTATTTGTCACAGGTCACTCTGGCGCCGGAAAAAGTACCCTACTAAAACTCATTGCGGCTATTGAGCGGCCAACCAGCGGTACAGTGCTGATTGCCAATCAAAACGTCAGTCAACTCAAATCCTCTGCCATTCCCTTTTTACGACGCAGATTTGGGCTGATCTTTCAAGATCATAAATTATTGTACGACCGCAATTGCTTTGAAAATGTCATTTTACCGCTGCGTATCAATGGCGTATCAGGCAATGAAGCCGCTAAGCGCGTACGTGCAGCCCTAGATAAAGTGGGGCTGTTACATAAAGAAAAAGCCATGCCGATTACATTATCTGGCGGCGAACAACAGCGGCTAGCCATCGCACGTGCCGTGGTGAGTCGCCCATCCATCCTGATTGCTGATGAGCCTACAGGTAATTTAGATGCCAGCTACGCCGCAGATATCATGGCGATTTTCTATGCGTTTAACCAGGTTGGGGTGACCGTCATCATGGCGACCCATGATGCGC
>MHBU01000005.1:0-162 GCA_001803395.1 Methylotenera sp. RIFCSPLOWO2_02_FULL_45_14
TGACCGCGTTGTATCCGTGACCGCACTTTGTTTTATAAGGGACTGGCCACAAGCCTTGCAGGAAATTGTGCGAGTCACCCGTACTCGCTTCGTCATCGGTGTGCTTAATCGCAGAAGTCTGCTATGGCGTGACAAGGGTCAAAGCGGCGGAAAATGTGCATA
>MHBU01000005.1:193-8130 GCA_001803395.1 Methylotenera sp. RIFCSPLOWO2_02_FULL_45_14
CTTCGCACAGTCCTTGATAGTTTGAATGTAAGCAACATTTGCTTCCGCACTGCGATCTTTATGCCTTCTGGTTCGAGAATCGCACGTGGTATTGAGTATGTGCTTCCAAATGCGCTGCCCTTGGGTGGATTTCTTGTTGTTACTGGAGAAGTCGCGCGTGCCAATATCACATAGTAAAGTTATCAGCACTGTCTATGGAACAAGCGGTCGAAGAAGAAATCAATCCTATCCTACTTCTTCGGTTGCTGTGAGCAAGACAAAACTACAGGAGATTAAACAATGAATCGTAAACAACATTGGGAGCAAGTTTATACCACCAAGACATCCGACTCAGTTAGCTGGTTTCAGGAACATGCCGAACAATCTTTACAGCTAATCCACAACACAGGCCTTGGTAAAGATGCGGCCATTATCGATGTAGGTGGCGGGGCTTCCAGATTGGTAGATGACCTTGTGGCAGAAGGTTATACCGATTTAACAGTGCTTGACTTGTCGTCGTCGGCGCTTGCTGTCGCAAAGCAGCGATTAGGGAAACATGCGGATGCTATACACTGGATGGAAAGCGACATAACTCGTGCAGCATTTCCCATACACCGATTCGACCTTTGGCATGATCGTGCAGTGTTCCACTTTTTGACTGATCCGGCTGACCGCCATGCCTATGTTGAGCGGGTCATGCGTGCAGTGCGCCCAGGTGGACACGTGATCATTGCCACCTTTGCCGATGATGGGCCAGAAAAGTGCAGTGGCCTGCCTGTGATGCGTTACTGTCCAGAAACACTGCATGCCGAATTCGGTGAGGCTTTTCATTTGGTTAAGCACAACAAAGAAGCCCATCACACGCCATTCGGGACAGAGCAGAAATTTGTTTATTGCTATTGCCGCAAGGGCAACAACTAATTCGCAATTGGTTGTATTCTAGCGTAAGCGATGATTTGGTCGTTTGTTAATCTAGGTTAGCCATCCATAAGTAGTTAGCAAGGTATCTGAGTTCATGCGGTTTGAATCCACGCCCTTCGGGTGACCAAAGCGTATCACCACGCACAAACCAGTCATCAAAGTATTCATCGTCGAATACGTACATGCCCTTTTTCCCAGTTTTGCAAGGTTCTATGTGTTCCGCTGCCTGCTGCGTGTTCAGGAACGCTCTATGACGTATTAAATAGAAGTCGTCGGGGTCTATATATCCTAGGCGATTTAATCTCGTTTAATCTAGCTGATTTTTTGCGTTTCTTTAGTTTTTGGGAGCATTCAGTCATTGAATGCTCCTTTATGTGTAATTGCACCAAGAACGTGAGATTTTTCTTTTGGGTGAAGTACTGAAAGAAACATCTCAAGTAAATTGAGATGGCGCAACAGAAAATCTTTCGGCATCAGATCCTCGGCGCAGCCGATATCTGATGCGAGAGATGTTTAATACTTGTTCATGCGAGAGCGCGAAGCTGTATAACGCCTGCTGGGGCGGTGATGCAGGTGTGTGACATACTTGACTCCTCGCGCGTTCAAGAAATACTGTTTACTTGTTAGCAAGCATAAGTTGCTGATAAACAATAGTTCAGGATATTATGTCAGTAATTATTTTGTTATTATTTAACAAGATATTCCCTTAGATGCGTACCAGAAGCGAACGAAACTCAGCGATAAATTATTCTTGCTGTTCCTTTGAAGCCATGGTCCATTTACGACCCAGTACCACTTTTGACATTCGATCAAAATCGAATTTTGTAGCTATTTTTTCCTCAACAAGTTTGCCAATTTTGTACATATCACCATTTTCAACGGATGTATTAGTCTTGAGGACCTCTAGAACGTCATTAGCTGTATTTCGCACCATTAAGTCAGGGGCAGTTATATCTGCATGGGCATAATTAGTAAGTAATAGCCCAAGTAATATTGAAACTTCAATGATAAATTTCTTGATATTCATAATTAAGTACTTTCAAAGGGTTTATATCTGACTATAGGCCATCAAGAAAAAACAGGTGGGAATGATCCCTCGCCTGGTTGGTGCAACTAGATAAATGCGCGCCATCGAATGGAGATGCAAGTCATGTAGCGTTTATTAATTGATCCCATCTATCAGAAACACTGCATACCAATGCTATTCCGCAAGGACAATGATTATTCACAAAGGATTAAATAACCAGAGCAGGACGACAAAACAACCTGCTTATAAGAAAACGCTACGGCGTTCCACGTGTGTTTGGGGTTTAGAACAGCAGAATAGATCCCATAATCAGTTCACGCCAGAGGTTCCCCAAAGTTTCCAAGTGGTGGCGGACGATTTCGTTAACGTGCATCTGCACCTCTCCCAGACCAACTTCTGGCGCTAGACGAAGTTTCAGATCGATGACCGCTGGCTCGTTAATCGGCCGACCAATTTGTCCCAGTAAATAGCAATACACTTCGTCAATCCCCGCCACGTTACTGACTATATCCTGTGCGATGCGGTGGGCCAGCAGATTGTATAGTTTGCCGACATGACTCACTGGGTTCTTGCCAGCAGCGGCTTCTATGCTCATCGGGCGGTAAAATGTAATCAGGCCGTTAACCCGGTTGCCGCGGCCAACTTCGCCATCATCACCGCTTTCAGCTGAAGTGCCAGTGACAGTTAGATAGATACTTCCTGCCGTCACGCCATCGGCAGCGTTGACTGCCACTTCGATTGATTCTACCCCCGCCATCCTTGCCGCCGCGCGCGTTAACTCTGCCACCTGCGCCTTGGCGAAAATATAGCCTGGCATGTCGGTGATGAATTGCCCCACCATGGCACAGGCCACGGTCAGGTTGATATCACTGCCACGCCGCACCCCCATCACCTTGATATCCTCTCCAATGGCTGGGCATACCGCCTTGACCGCAGGGGAATTGAGATGGCGTTCCACCTGTAATACAAGGTTTTCCAATGCATTGAGAGGAGCGTAGCCGACGCCGCAGGACGTGTCATTGGCAAGCGTCATCTTGACCTCTTGCTGGCGCAGGAATAGTTCGGTAAGCTCGGCTGAACCGGGGCGGATATGACAATGTAGGCGTACGTGGCGATCTATATCAATAAAGCGCAAGTTTTCGCGCAGCCAGCGCCGGCTACTTTCGATAGCTAGTTCCTGAAGCGGTACTCTGACACCACCAACAATTTCCGTTGCCCGCCCGGCAAGATAAATCTCAATCGGTTTCAACACTTCGCCACCACTGAAACAGGCACGCGACTGACCACCGCAGAGTAGCGCTTTGTCCACATTGTGGTGCAGGATCAGACCGAACTGGTCAAGATAATAACGCGACAGAGTTCGACTCAGCTCCTCGGCCAGCGCGTCGCAGATGGTATCCGGGTGACCTATGCCTTTACGCTCGACGATCTCCAGCGGCAGTGCGTCGACGGCAGGGAATTCAAGAAGTGAGATTTCCAGGTGCATGGCAGATAGTATAATTTCCTCATGACGATATACAAAGCTCGATCTGAACTAACAATTAAAACCAAATGCAGACTTTATACTGTAGCAAAGTCATTTTCACTGTAAAGAGTCAAAATTAATGTTGCTAACAAAAATTGTTAGTGGATCAGGTCACATACTTTTCGTCCCGCATCCGGCCCCTAGAGTCGGTTAATGCCGTGTAAAGCTTGTGACCACTTTTTTTTGTTATTAGGTAAATCTAGCTCATTAAAACAAAATCTAAATCTCAACTTCGATTATCTGAAATTAAAGTTCTTGCGGTCGAAACCTTTGGTACTGAATTAAAAGCCAAAAATTGGCTGACCAGCACAAACCTTGCCTTGGGCGAACCAATATCCCTCGCCAAATCAGAATTATGTTTTGTTGACTCAATCGACATATCATCAATATGCGTTGATGAAGTATAAAGTAATGAAACGTATACTTGTCACCATAATCTTGGAAACCTGATCAACCATATCTTTTTCAGCCTGCTTTGCCAGCGCAAGTGCTAACTAAGATCGGATATTTGAACAGGTCAGGCACAAACAAGGTTAGGTGTCCACCATACTGTATTAGAGTCTTAATCAGATGGTAGGAAAAGTAATTTCAAAACGGGTCAATCCATTTGATGAAGAGACATGAATCTTTCCTTGATGCGCTTCAATAATCGATTTCGTAATTGCAAGCCCGAGTCCCGCGCCATCGCTGGCTTTCTGGCGGGAAGGATCAACTCTATAAAAACGGTCGAATAGCCGGGATAGATGCTCTGTCGGGATAGTCTCACCAACGTTCTGGATGGCAAGATTCGTTTCTCCAGACTTGGGATGATCGATGAATATCTTGACCGATCCGTCATGTGAAGTGTGTCTGATGGCATTTGAGAGCAAGTTGCTTAAAGCCCTACGAAGCATTAGCCTGTCACCTCTAACGGTGCCTTCTCCAGTAAGAATCAGGCTTACGCCTTGTTCATCTGCGATTGCTTCATAGAAACCAAACAGTTCTCGCACTTCTTTAGGTAAGTCTACTATTTCGTTGCTTGGAATTATCAGCCCATTATCAGCCTTTGCCAGAAAAAGCATATCGGCAATCATGCGTGCCAGTCGCTCATACTCTTCTAGGTTTGAATATAGTACTTCACGATACTCATCTGCCGATCGTCCCTTGGATAAAGCTACCTGCGTCTGCGTCATCAAATTGCTGATAGGTGTCCTTAATTCATGAGCTAGGTCAGATGAAAAGTCTGATAAGCGATGGAATGAGCCTTCCAGACGAGCCAGCATTTCATTGAAGGCAATCGCAAGATTGGCTAATTCGGGAGGAACAGAGTTTGATGATAGGCGATCACTCAAGTGACTTGCCGAAATGCCCTTTGCTACATCTGCCATTTGACGTACCGGGACCAATCCTCGGCGAGCAGCAACCCAGCCAAGCACTATGGTGAGTAGAATACCTGCGGTAATTGCCATCCACAGATTATTATGGAATTCTTTCATGAATGCTTGGTGATGCTCAATATTTATTGCAAGTGCGACTGTGGCCGAAGGCTGTCCAGCAATTCCTGTGTCTGCATTAGCCGAGATGCCACGATATTGGTTTCCTCTGTGTTCCCACATCACAAGCCTTGCTGCTCCTGTACGTGGTTGTTCAAGCAGATGAGTGGCAAATGTCGCATTTGATGTAGTGAACAATATGCGATGATCTGGCCCAAGGATTGCAACTGAAAGATCTGGATGCCCAATCAACGCGTCAGAAAGGCTCTGCGGAACGGTCGTGAGATCCGATGGAGTTTGTACTTTAGCCAACGCATGACGGACAAGTTCCAACTTGCCGCTGAGCTCCATCAGGTCTTGCTCTCTGAAGTGAGATTCCACTAGCGTTCCGATGAGTAAGCCTACTACTAGAAGTACAAAGGTCGACGCAGTCGCAAAAAAAAGCGTTAGACGAAAAGTGATCGATTTCTGGTTCATCATGATTCTGGGATTTCCAGCACGTATCCCATACCTCTAATGGTCTGGATGAGCTTAGGCTCAAAATCATCATCTATTTTTGCGCGTAAACGACGCATCGCAACTTCAATAACATTGGTGTCACTATCGAAGTTCATGTCCCATACCTGTGATGCAATCAAAGAACGGGGCAGTACTTCTCCTTGGCGCCGAATTAGTAATTCGAGTAGAGTGAATTCCTTTGCGGTAAGATCGATGCGCTTGCCAGCCCTCGTTACTCTGCGTCGCAAAATATCCAATTCTAAGTCGGCGACCTGTAGAAGTTCTGGTTCCTTGGCCTTGCCACGGCGCAACAACGTACGCACTCTTGCCAGCATCTCCGAAAAAGCAAACGGTTTGACGAGGTAGTCGTCGGCACCAAGTTCCAGTCCTTTTACCCTATCCTCAATCTGGTCGCGAGCAGTGAGAAATAGCACAGGCATATGCTTACCCCCTTGCCTGATTCGCTGGAGCACCTGCCAGCCATCTAGCTTAGGTAGCATGACATCAAGCACTACGAGTTCGTAGTCGTTGGTTAACGCTTGATGCACACCATCGAGACCGTCACGTACTAGGTCTACCACAAAACCTGCCTCTGACAGGCCTTGTTTCAGGTAATCACCAGTTTTTTGTTCATCTTCGACTATCAAGATTTTCATCTTTTTCTCTTCGTACATAAATCAACATGCTCATTGTGCACGTAGTTAGTGTCAGTTTCCGAACATTACAAACTTGTAATGTTGCTGTCAGCTATTAGTAATATGCCTACCATCATAATGGTATTCGTCAAAAGGGGGCAAGCAACAAGCAAGCGTTATCTTATGACTGACAACTGTCAGTTTTCGTTTTTTAATTTTGTTAGGAGTTTTTATTATGAACAAGCACACCATCTACAAAATGATTGCTATCGTGGCCGTTAGTTGTATTGGCTTTGTCTCTGCATCAGCCATCGCCGGGCAGGATAGTTTTCAACGGGAGCTAACCCAACGGGTTCACCAAGCTAAACAGAAGCTGCAACAGGCTGAAGCTGCGAAAGGCGCTGAGCGTCAAAAATTGATGGACGAGCACATGAAAATGATGCAAAGCAATATGAAGAAAATGCAGGCCATGAAACCTAAAGCGGGCATGACTATGCAGGAGCATGAGGACTATATTAACGAACATCAGAAATTGATGGAACAGATGATGGAGCAGATGATGAGCGAACATAAAATGATGATGGACATGGGTGATATGCCTATGGACATGGGCGATATGCACAAGCAATAAATCAACTTTATCTAAATACGGAGTATCAATCATGGAAAAAAGAATCCTCAACAAACTAATCGCTACTGCATTTATTGCCAGTCTCGGCTTAACAGTCACAGCGGCTATAGCTGGTCCAGACCTCATTCAGCAGCAACTAAACCGACAGTTTACAGAGTCACAGCAGAAGCTGAAGGAAGCTGAGGCCGCAAAAGGAGCTGAGCGTCAGAAACTCATGGCTGAACACATGAAAATGATGCATGAAGCTATGGATAAAATGCAGGCTATGAAACCTAAAGCCGGCATGACCATGCAGGAACATGAAGACTGGATTAATGAGCACCAAAAACTCATGGATCAGGTGATGGGACAGATGATGGAAGAGCATCACATGCTCATGAATTCTGGTAATGCGCACAAACATTAATAAGCAGTAACTGATAAACAATCTGGGCGAGCATTGGTTGGTTCAGATTGGCTTTATCTAAGATAAGGACGATACTGAAATGAAACGATTTTTGATAATGACACTTGCATGCATTACATTTGGCGCTTCAGCCATACTCGTTTATGCGAATGACGCACACCATCCCAAGGCCGATGTGCAAAAAAGCTATGCAGTGAAGGGGGAAGTAGTTGTTGTAGATAAGGCCGCAGGCAAGGTTAAATTGAAGCATGAGGCCATTCCAGAGCTTGATTGGCCGGCTATGACCATGTTTTTTTCAGTTGCGGACAAGTCGCAACTAGAGTCCTTGGGGGTTGGTGACCAAGTTGAGTTTCAGTTGATGAAATCCAATGAAGGTGTACCACTGATTACGAAAATTAAGGCTGTGAGATAACAAAGAGATGCCTTAATGCCTGAAATTATCCCCAATCTACACATGCTGCTGGTGCATTTCCCCATCGCGCTAATCAGCGTATCTGCGTTCTTTTACGTGGCGGCAATCGTCATGCGAAATAAACCCTGTGGCACGCTTGCGCCATTATTGCTCATGCTACGCTGTGGCTGGGCGCACTTGCGGCTTTCCCCACTGTCTTTTTTGGCTGGCAGGCCTTCAACAGTGTTAGCCACGACGAAGCTAGTCATGTTGCCATGTTGACGCACCGCGCTTGGGCGTTAAGTACGTTGGCAGTTCTAGCAATCTTGGCAGGCTGGGATTGGGATGTCTGGCGCAACAAAGTAGATTCATCTCCTGCATGGTGGTTTACAGTTGCGGTGATTGGCGCGTGGAGCATGATCGCCACCACGGCATGGCGGGGAGCTAGTCTA
>MHBU01000005.1:8141-10672 GCA_001803395.1 Methylotenera sp. RIFCSPLOWO2_02_FULL_45_14
GAACATGCGCATGCGGGGGTGATGCTAGAAGATCAAGTTCATGAGCACACCCAGCACGAGCGTACTCACTAAATTAAGGAGAATCATTATGAATGGTTTAGCCAAAGATCCAGTATGTCACATGCAGGTGCCAGCATCATCGTTTGATACCGAGTATTCTGGTATGAAATTCGCATTTTGTTCGGAGCAATGCCGAGACCGCTTTCTGGCGAACCCGCATCTGTATATCGGATTTCCAGGTCAAAAGGCGCCAGCGCAGGAAGGCGTTGAAGTCGTAAAATACCGAAAAATCCGTCTCGCTTGTCCTCTCGATGCAACTCAGTCTCAACAAATACATGACGCACTGACCAGCATGATGGGTGTTCAGGATGTCCATATTGATGGCGATAATTTGGAGATCAGTTATGGCCTGATTCAGATCACAGAGGAACAAATCGAGAACAAGTTGGTATCGGTCGGGGCCTCGCTCGGACAGGGATGGACCGATCGCCTTAAACGTGCGTTCATTCACTTTGAGGAAGAGTCTGAAGTTGGCAATCTTGAAGTGACGAAAAGCAAAAAGTGCTGCCATCAAGGCGATACAAAGTGACACTGCAGAAAGCACAATACGAGGAGAACAAATAACATGATTCGCGACCCCGTTTGTCTTATGACCATTGATCCGCGCCGCGCAGCGGCGATGGCCGAGTTTAAGGGGCAGGCTTACTACTTTTGCTCCGAAGGCTGTAAGCAGAAGTTCCTAGCGCAGCCAAATATGTTTTTCGATAAAGTCCCGAGTTTGCGACTGACAGTGGGAGTCATGGGGTCAGCAAGCGGCGGATCCACTCCCGAAGTGAAAGAGCTGGTTTTTGCAATGGGTCAGGATGTTGCCGAGCGTGGATTTGTTTTGATTACTGGTGCCTGTCCCGTCTTCCGTATGAATGTGCACGAGGTGCGCATAGCCGGGGAGGTTTGTCGATAGGCATTTCTCCAGCCCTTAGCCAAGATGAACATGTGCACAAGTATTTTTCTCCCGTAGATGTCTTTGATGTGCTTGTTTACACTGGAAGTGGGCTTATGGGGCGCGAGGTTATCAATATTCGCTCAAGCGACATGGTTGCAATTGTGGGTGGAAGCTCTGGCACGCTAGGTGAATTCGCCATCGCTTATGATGAAGGCAAGGTGATCGGTGTCCTCCAAGGTAGCGGTGGCATAACCGCACAGCTTCCACAGTTGATCACCAGTTTTGGCAAAGACACTGGCGCACATGTAATCTATGAGTCTGACCCCCGCATACTTATCTATAAGTTATCCGAGGCATATACTACTCATCATTATAAACGTCCTTCATGTTTCTGCGATGATTCCCATGCCAGTGATGGTTAATGTTACCAATTGTGCACGATTAAAACTGGTTGATGTCAAATCAACGAAAGGTGAGAAAAAATGAACACACTTAATCCTTGGCGAGTCGGTAGTGCAATAGCGCTAACGGCGGCGATAGTTAATGTGATATGCGCAGTCGCAGTGTATTTGTTCCCAGATGGAACGATAAGCTTCATCAACTCATGGACACACGGTTTGGATCTAACTGTACTCAGGAATAATAAACCGTGGACTGTGGATAGTATGGCTAATGGTCTGTTCAACGTCACCCTGATCGGGTTTCTGTTCGGCGCGCTGTTCGCCTGCTGCTACAACCTGGTGGGCAAGTGCCGCTGCTGCCGCTAATCATGGACATGTGGCGAATCAATTTTCCGCCACATCAAGTGTTCATACACACCAGACCAGTACAGACCGAAGGCGAAAGCGAACAGCAGTTCCTCCAGCGGGGTGCCAAGCAACAGGATGCCGCTGATGTCCGGCAGATTCCATACTTGTTGGGCATAGTTGGGAGAAGACACTTCCAGAGCGAGGAAGAAAACAAAATAGTAGACGAGGAACAGTACTCCACCGACCCAGGTTTTGGTTTTAAGGTCTGGTCGGCAAAGGATGGCGCCAACTGCCATAGCAGTAATGGAGGGATAGATCGGGTTCCACGGCAGAAAATAGAGCAGCAGGAAAGCGATGAATGGCGAAGTGAGTGCCTTGTAATGGTGGCGGTGCAGCGGCAGACGTTTTTCTGCCTCGGGTACGGGAATATCATTACGATGAGTGAGAACGGAATAGAGCACGGAAGTGACGCCGCCGATGCCGAAACAGAAAATCAGGCTTTCCAGATCGAAGCCGGTGCGCTGCGCCAGATCAAAAAGGGTTGGTGGGTTCCAGTACTCGGGCACGAACAGCGGTTCGGTGAGGCCGAACGGGGCGGTGGCCAGACTGACCGTCCACATCGTCTTCCGGTGATGTGGAAAGGCATAAAAGATGATCGCCCATGGGATCAGGAATGCCGAGGCCCATGCAAACCAGACGTAATATAGTGGAATCATCGCGGTATTGAAGATTAAGAGTAACATCATTATAACGAAAGGAATGATTATGGCTATTGATCCGGTATGTGGAATGACAGTGGACGAGAAATCTGCCGCAGCTAGTGTTGTGCATTCTGGCAG
>MHBU01000006.1:0-703 GCA_001803395.1 Methylotenera sp. RIFCSPLOWO2_02_FULL_45_14
ACCATGTCACCAACATCCTGGAGTGCGAGCGGCTCGGTAATGCGAAGGAGGATACTCAAGGGTTGCGCTATCACGCCAGCGTACCGTTGTGGAACGGCGACCAGATCCTGGGCGTCATGAATCTGGTCGGCGCGGATCAAGGCCTGTTCCGGGAAGACGAACTGGAAACGCTGTATGGGGTCGGGCACCAGGTGGGCATCGCGCTGGAACGCGCCAGGCTGCACGAACATCTTGAGCGGCTGGTGGCGGAGCGGACTGCGGCATTGCAAGCGAGCGAGGCGCGTTTGCGCACCATTATCGAGGTGGAACCGGAGTGCGTGAAGATCGTGGATGAAGACGGATGGGTCGTGCAGATGAATGCCGCAGGGCTCGCCATGATTGAGGCGGACAGCTTTGAACAGGTTCAAGGGGGCAAGATCGCCGAATTGGTGGTTGCCCCGCAGCGTAAAGCTTATTGCACCTTCGCAGCAAGTGTGCTGGACGGAAAGAGCGCGGCCTTCGAATTTGAGATCGTCGGTTTGAAGGGCACGCACCGCTGGCTAGACAGCCACGCGGTGCCGCTTCCCAGGCAGAAGGATGGCCGCCTGCAAATGCTGGCGATCACCCGCGATGTCACCGAGCGCAAGCAGGCGGAGGAAAAGCTGAAGCTGTTCCGCACCTTGCTCGACAATTCCGACGATGCCATTGAGGTGCTTGATCCTGA
>MHBU01000006.1:710-6519 GCA_001803395.1 Methylotenera sp. RIFCSPLOWO2_02_FULL_45_14
TGCCGCGTCTTGGGCTACAGCCGGGAAGAACTCCTGTCCATGAGCGTTTTCGACATAGACCCAGCCATCAACGCGGACATGCAGAAAGCGATCGAGGCGCAGTTGCGGGAATCGGGACGCACACGGTTCGAAACTGTGCACCGGCGCAAGGATGGCTCGACGTTCCCCGTGGAAATCAATGCGACATTAATCGAACTTGACAAGCCCTACCTGCTGAGCATTGCGCGCGACATCACCCAGCGCAAGGCTAGCGAAGCCAGGATCGTACGCCTCAACCGGATTTACGCGGTACTCAGCGGCATCAACACCACGATCGTGCGCGTGCGCGAGGAGAATGAGCTGTTCAATGAGGCGTGCCGCATTGCAGTGGAATACGGCAAGTTCACTTTCGCCTGGCTCGGCAAGCTGGATGCAGACAGCCAGCAGATGACGCCGGTCGCCCGGGCTGGCCGCGACGACGGTTATCTGGCGCAAATCAATTTGAGCGCACGCGAGGACTCTCCGGGAAGCTGTGTGTTAACTGCACGGGCGCTGACTGAGGCGAAGCCTGTGATCTGCAACGACATCGCCAGTGACGAGCGCATGGCAGCCTGGCGTAGCGAAGCGTTGAGCCGCGGCTATCGTTCCGTGGCAGTATTTCCTCTCACGCTGGAGAGGAAGCCGGTCGGCGTATTTGTGCTCTATGCGGCGGAAACAGGCGTGTTCGATGACGAAGAAATGGCGCTGCTGGTCGAGATGGCGGGCGATATTTCATTCGCCATAGATCACCTCAAAAAGGAGGAGAAGCTTAATTATCTCGCCTACTATGACGTGATTACCGGCCTGCCGAACCGTGCGCTGTTTTACGACCGTCTGGGTCAGCATCTGCATGATGTTCAAGGTGGTGAAAAGGTGGCAGTGCTGGCAATCGATCTGGAGCGTTTTAGAAATATCAATGAGACATTCGGGCGGCACGCTGGCGATGCATTGCTGAAACAGGTGGCTGAACGCCTGGTAATCATGGGGGTTGAGGTGGATCATCTGGCGCGTATCAGCGCTGACTGCTTTGCCATGGTTTTGTCCAGTATCAGAGAAGAGGCAGACGTGGTGCGCTTCCTTGAGAGTCAGGTTGCTGCGGTTCTGGGCAAGCCATTCAAGCTGGAAGGCCAGAAACTGCGCATTTCGGCCAAGACGGGCATCGCTATTTTTCCTGACGACGGTAAAGATGCCGATACCTTGTTCTGCAACGCCGAAGCCGCTTTGAAAAAAACCAAGCTCTCCGGCGATAAGTATATGTTCTATACCCCCGCGCTTAATGCCCGTGTCGCCGAGAAGCTGACACTTGAGAACAAGCTGCGCCGGGCACTGGAGCGGGGGCAGTTTGTGCTGCATTATCAGCCCAAAGTTGATCTCAAGAGCAACCAGATCAGCGGGATGGAGGCATTAATACGCTGGAATGATCCGGAAACCGGCCTGGTACCGCCATCGGCATTTATTCCCTTGCTCGAGGAAACCGGCATGATCATCGAGACTGGCGCCTGGGCTTTGGCGCAGGCGATGACGGATTACCGTGCATGGCAGGCGAAAGGCTTGGCCCCCTCTCGCGTTGCTGTCAATGTCTCGCAGGTTCAGCTACAGAGAAATGATTTCGTCAGCATGGTAGAGCGCGTGGTGAGCGATTCAGGAGGGGTAGGCGACGGGTTGGAGATTGAGATTACCGAGAGCCTGGTCATGCAGGACATTGAGGCTAACATCCAAAAGCTCCGGGCTATCCGTGAGATGGGGGTGGAGGTGGCAATTGATGATTTCGGCACGGGCTACTCCTCGCTCAGCTACATTGCCAAGCTGCCGATCAATTCATTAAAAATTGACAGGTCATTCATTATCAATATGACCAGCAATCCCGATGACCTGAGCATCGTCTCTGCCATCATTTCCCTGGCGCACTCCCTGAATTTGCGGGTTGTCGCGGAGGGCGTGGAGACCCACGAACAGGCACAACTGCTGCGGCTGCTTAAATGCGATGAGATTCAGGGCTTCCTGTTCAGTCCAGGGGTCCCTGCAGAGCAGATTGAGGGATTTTTGCGTAACAAAAAGACATTGCAGTGATACCCGGCATTTTACTGATTATTCATGTTTGTGGAATAAGCCCAGATTTCCCATTAACCCAGAGTTATAATGGGATAAATTAACGCAAGTATATGATTTACAATAGCTTTAGAATGGTTTTAGTGTGAAAGTTCTGGTGCAATATGTCAAGTTGCTTTGTACATGCTATTTTGCCAAAACTGAGCGTTGTCTAAGACCGTCATTCCCGCGCAGGCGGGAATGACGCGGTCTAATTGAAAATCCGGGATAAACATTACATTGCTTTATAGCTAAACATTAGGGCATGCTAAAATAGCATTATTACTGTTAATTTATATTAAATATGATTGTTCGTACCCGTTTTGCTCCAAGTCCTACCGGTTTTCTTCATATCGGTGGCGCGCGCACCGCATTGTTTTCATGGGCTTATGCCAAAAAACATGGCGGTACTTTTATTCTACGTATTGAAGATACTGATGTTGCGCGTAGCACGCCAGAAGCTGTGCAGGCGATATTGGATGGTATGCAATGGCTGGGTTTGGATTACGACGAAGGTCCGTTTTACCAAATGCAGCGCATGGGTCGCTATAAAGAAGTGATTCAAACCATGTTGCAAGAAGGCAGTGCGTATTATTGCTACAGTAGTAAAGATGAATTAGATGCGTTGCGTGAGCAGCAAATGGTGGACAAACAAAAGCCACGTTATAATGGAAAATGGCGTCCAGAGGCGGGCAAGCTGTTGCCAGCTATCCCAAAAGATATTTCACCAGCTATTCGTTTCAAAAACCCGCAAGATGGCGTAGTGGCTTGGGATGACTTAGTAAAAGGTCGTATTGAAATTGCCAATAGCGAGCTGGATGACTTGATTATTGCCCGTGCCGATGGCACACCCACTTATAATTTTTGTGTAGTGGTAGATGATTGGGAAATGGGCATTACGCAGGTCATTCGCGGTGATGATCATGTAAACAACACACCACGTCAAATCAATATGCTTAAAGCATTAGGCGCTACGATTCCGCAATATGCGCACTTGTCGATGATTTTAGGTGATGATGGGCAAAAATTGTCTAAACGACATGGCGCAGTGAGTGTGATGCAATATGATGAAGATGGTTATTTACCCGAAGCTGTGCTGAATTATCTAGCCCGCTTAGGATGGAGCCATGGTGATGATGAAATTTTTAGTATGCAACAATTCTGCGAATGGTTTGATCTCGATCACATTACGTCATCAGCCGCGCAATTTAATACTGAAAAACTCAATTGGTTGAATAATCATTACATTAAGCAAGCTAGTGCTGAATCCCTTGTGGGTGATATTACCAAACGCCTTGCTAAATTAAACGTGAATGTGAGCGAGGCGCCTAGCTTGTCTGCAGTGATAGATTTATATAAAGAGCGCGTGAATACGCTGAATGAGCTTGCAGCAAGTATTGCTTATTTCTATCAAAAACCAGTAATAGAACAAGCTGCAGCTGAAAAGCATTTAACGGCGGAAATTAAACCAGCTATCGCTACATTAGCGGATTTATTAAAAGTAGTTGATTGGCAGGCAGAGGCGATTCATCATGCGATTAACGAGGTGGTGACACAGTATCAGTTGAAATTTCCTAAAGTGGCCATGCCGTTGCGCGTGATGCTGACTGGCATTGCGCAATCCCCAAGTATTGACCAAGTGATGGCGTTGCTGGGTAGGGAAGAAGTGTTGCTAAGGATTGCTAATAATTAAATAGTGGTCGAAATGGAACGAATTCGATTGTTCTAAATCAGAACGAGAGTAGTATTAGCAAAGTAGTTGCTGTAATTTTATTTAACTCCAAACAATAGGAGACATCATGAATCACAAAGGGCAAATGTTACAAGACCCATTTCTTAACGCTTTACGTAAAGAACATGTCGCTGTATCTATCTACCTCGTTAATGGCATTAAATTACAAGGTCAAGTGGATTCGTTTGATCAGTACGTCATCTTGCTTAAAAATACCGTTACACAAATGGTTTATAAACATGCGATTTCAACCATTGTTCCAGCACGTATGGTAAACATAGCTGATCAAGAAGGTGATGAATAAGCATTGAAAGATATGTTTGAAAGACCAAGTGGCGGCGATGCTGCCATTATGGTGAGCGTTGATTTTGGTGATACTGATTACGAAGAAAGTTTGCACGAACTTCGTCAGTTGAGTATCAGTGCTGGTTTGGCGATACGCGGCACGGTTGAAGGTAAGCGCGCTACACCAGATGCCAAGCTTTTTATTGGCAGCGGCAAGGCCGATGAACTATCACAAATGATGCAAGCTTCTGAGGCCAATATTGCGGTATTTAATCATGACCTCTCTCCATCGCAACAACGCAATTTAGAGCGATTGTTACAAGCGCGAGTGGTGGATAGAACCGGCTTAATTCTTGATATATTCAGCCAGCGTGCGCAAAGCCATGAAGGTAAATTACAGGTTGAGCTGGCGCAGCTAGAGCATTTGTCAACGCGCTTAGTGCGTGGCTGGACGCACTTGGAGCGTCAAAAAGGCGGCATCGGCGTGCGGGGCGGTCCTGGTGAGTCGCAACTGGAGCTTGATCGCCGCATGTTGCGCGTGCGTGTTAAACAATTACGTGAAAAGCTCATTAAACTCAAGGCGCAGCGTGGCATGCAGCGTAGGGCGCGTAAACGTTCTAATGTGATGACGGTGTCTTTGGTAGGTTATACCAACGCGGGAAAATCAACAGTTTTTAATCGCCTGACTAAAGCTGATATTTATGTGGCGGATCAATTATTTGCCACGCTGGATACGACAACACACAAGATTTTTATTGAAAATTGTGGGGCAGTTGTACTGTCAGATACCGTTGGCTTTATTAAGCATTTACCACACGCTTTAGTTGAGGCATTTGGCGCAACATTAGAAGAAGCAGTGCAAGCAGACTTGTTGCTACATATCGTGGATACGGCAAGTACCAACCGTGATGAGCAGATTGCACAGGTCAATAAAGTGTTGTTGGAGATTGGCGCTGCCAAGGTTCCGCAGATTTTAGTGCTTAACCAAATTGATCGAGTAGATTTGGAGCCCGCTGTTACGCGTGATGAATATGGTAGAATTGCAACCCTGCATGTATCTGCTAAAACAGGTGAGGGCATGGATTTGCTTAGGCAAGCCATGGCGGAGCATTACCAATATTTACAGAAACAAAGGTCAGAAGAAAGAGCTTACGCATAGAGATGCCCGTAAGTTAAATAGTGCGCGCATGAATGAATATTTAGTATCGAATTTAATTGAGTTAATTAACCCTAAAAAAAGCAGTTGGCTACAGATAACCAAAAGCAGGCGTCTCTAGGCTAACGCCTGCGTAAATAGTCAATCAATGAGTTGCAGCGGCCATCTTGTACATCTTGCCGGGTGAATAAAAAGCCGTGACAATACATGTTTTATCCGTGTTGATCTGTAAGTATTTGTCGCTAATAACCATTTTTAGGTTAACTAGTGTGTTTAATGAATATAAGTTTTAGTTTTGGAGCAATGAATGATTAAATTTCCTGGGTGGCGCGCACAAAATAATGAAGGTCCGCCAGATTTAGATGAGGTCATGCGCGATTTAAGCCGCAAGATCAATACCTTGTTTGGTAAAAGTGGCGGCAATCAGTCCAAGCCACAGTCAAATCGACCACAAGCTAATCCTGTTAATTTGCCCGTATTGCCTATTTTGGCTGTTGTGATGCTGATTTGGCTGGGTACGGGGTTTTATA
>MHBU01000006.1:6529-17449 GCA_001803395.1 Methylotenera sp. RIFCSPLOWO2_02_FULL_45_14
AGGTTCGCTTGGTGTGGTCAGTCGCTTTGGTAAAATGCTTGATGAAACAACAGAGCCAGGCCCGCGTTGGCATTTGCCTTACCCAGTTGAATCTGTTTCTGTGGTGAATATGGAGCAGGTGCGCAGGCTGGAAGTTGGTTACCGCAGCAGTGCTGAAGGTGGTGGCAGTAAAACCAAGCAACCACGTGAAGCGTTGATGCTGACTGAAGATGAAAACATTATTGATTTGCAGTTTGCAGTGCAGTACAACTTAAAGAATGCAAAACATTACTTATTTAATAATCGCTCAACCGATACCGCGGTAATGTCAGCGGCTGAAACCGCGATTCGTGAAGTAGTGGGTAAGAATAAATTAGATGATTTATTACAGAAAGGCTTGGCAGATACTTCAGAGCGTATGCAGGTCATTTTGGATAGTTACAAGACTGGTGTAAAAATTATCAGTGTATCGCTGCAAAGTGCACAACCACCCGAACAAGTGCAAGAGGCGTTTGAAGACGTTAACCGCGCCAATCAAGATAACCAACGTCAAATTAACGAAGGTCAAGCCTATGCGAATGATGTGATTCCAAAAGCACGCGGTACGGCTTCACGCTTGCTAGCTGAAGCCGCCGGTTATAAGTTGAAAGTTGAGAGTGAAGCGCGAGGCAATACTAGCCGTTTTGATCAAATTTTAACGCAATATAACAATGCGCCTGAAGTGACGCGCCAACGTTTGTTTTTAGATGCGCAAGAACAGATTATGTCTAGTGTTAGCAAGGTGATCGTAGATCAAAAAGCGGGTAACAGTTTACTGTACCTGCCATTAGATAAGCTCATTAATGCCACTAGTGGTAACACTGTTCAGCAGTCACAGTCCATGCAGTCGCTAAACCCGCAGGTCGGTGCAGCTGCTACATCTGAAACGCCAGCAACGGCAGATCGTACACGCGATACTTTCCGCAGTCGTGACAGAGAAAGTAGATAAGGAATAATGATGAAAAATATAAAAAATACTCTTATTTTTGCAATTGTTGGCTTGATGTTTTTATCAGTTTCAGCATTTACTGTAGATCAAACGCAATATGTATTGGTGCAACGTCTAGGTGAAATTGTTGCCGTCAAAAAAGAGCCTGGGCTTTATTTTAAAGTGCCATTGTTAGATAACTTAAAGTATTTTGATAAACGCATACTGACTCTGGATTGGGAACAGCCAGCAAAATTTATCACCAGCGAAAACAAATATATGATGGTGGATTCATTTGTGAAATGGCGCATAGTGGATCCTAAAAAGTACTATGTGTCGATCAAAGAAGGTGGTGAGGCTGCCGCAGAAGATAGATTGTCAAAAGTGGTCAATGCTGGATTGCGCACCGAGTTTGGTATTCGTACTGTGCATGAAGTCATTGCCGGTGAACGTGGGGTGGTGATGGATAACTTGCGTAAAAAAGCCGACCTTGAGGCGCGCCAAATGGGCATTGAGGTGGTGGATGTACGTTTGAAACGTGTTGATTATTCAGAAGAAATCAGCAAATCTGTGTTTGATCGTATGATTGCAGAGCGTAAGCGCCTCGCTAATCAACTACGGTCAGAAGGTGCTGCCGCCTCTGAAAAAATTCGTGCAGATGCAGATAAACAGCGTGAAGTGATTGTTGCTGAAGCTTTCCGGGATGCACAAAAAACCAAGGGTGAGGGCGACGCTAAGGCCGCTGAAATTTACAATCAGTCCTATAGCCGTAATCCAGAGTTTTATGCGTTTTATCGCAGCACAGAAGCATACAAAAATAGCTTTAAGAGTAAGAGTGATGTCATGGTGCTGGATCCAAACTCTGACTTCTTCAAGTACATGCGTAGCCCTGCTAAAAAATAAAGGTTACCATTTTGAGTGGCACACTGCTAACTGCGTTAGGTCTTATGCTGGTCTTAGAGGGTCTGCTGCCTTTGTTGATGCCACAAGCTTGGCGTGATACCTTTAAACGCATGGTAGAACTAAAAGATGGGCAATTAAGATTTGTCGGCTTAGCGTCTATTGTTGGTGGCTTGATATTAATTTTATTAAGCAAGTGATTGTTCTTATAAGAACAATTACTTGCTGAAAAGTGATGATAAAAATGCGTAATTGGTTGCTTCCGGAATATATTGAAGATGTTTTGCCAGCTGAGGCTGCGCGTATTGAAGCATTGCGCCGTACCTTGCTCGACCTGTTCAAAGTGCATGGCTATCAGTATGTTATCCCTCCGATGTTAGAGTACATGGAGTCTTTAATTACTGGTGTTGGGCATGATTTAGATTTGGCTACGTTTAAAGTGGTGGATCAGCTTACTGGCCGCCTGATGGGCGTGCGCGCTGACATGACGCCACAAGCGGCACGGATAGATGCGCATTTGTTAAATCATCAAGGAATTACGCGATTATGCTATGCCGGTAGTGTGTTGCGTACAAAACCAGATGGTTTGGCGCAAACGCGTGAGCCTTTGCAGTTGGGTGCAGAGCTATATGGCCATGCAGAGATTGCGAGTGACATTGAAATTCAGCGCTTACTTATTAAAGCTTTGCAGGCAATAGGCATTGATCAGATACATATGGATTTTAGTCACGTGAATGTATTTGGTAGCTTAATTGAATCTAGCCAAATTAACCCTCAGCTTGAGCAAGACTTATACGCTGCATTACAAAGCAAAGACCAATCTTCCGTGTCAGCATTAGCTAAAGATTTGGACAAAACTACGCGTGAAGCTTTATTACATTTAACCGAGCTAAATGGTGATAAAACCATATTAGCGAGGGCGGCACAGTTGTTGCCTGAAACTTCAGCCATCAAAAATGCACTGGAAGATTTAGTCAAAGTTAGTGGCGCTTTAGATGACTTGGGGGTCACCGTAAGCTTTGATCTTAGTGAGTTACGCGGTTATCACTATCATAGTGGCATTGTATTTGCGGCTTATGCACAAGGCTATAAAGGGCCGCTTGCATTAGGTGGTCGTTATGATGAAGTGGGACAGTCATTTGGCCGTGCGCGTCCAGCGACAGGCTTTAGTTTGGATTTACGTGGCGTTGCAACGGCGTTGCCACCAGCTAAATCAGCCATGACAATATTTGCACCAGCCACTAATGACAAGGCTTTAACCAGCAAAATAGAAGCTTTAAGAGCTGAAGGTTATGTTGTCGTGCAAGAGTTAGCAGGTGCTAAATCTGACTTGGTAGAATTAAACTGTAATAAACAGCTGGAGCACTATAACTCTGGTTGGCATGTGGTTGATATTGCAAAATAACAGATAAAACAGTAGAAAAATAAGATACGCACTGAGACATGCATGGTTGCATGTTAAATTAAATAATTAAACTAACTCAATTACAAAGTCAACGTTATGGCAAATAAAGCAGCAAAAAATGTAGTCGTCATTGGTACGCAGTGGGGCGATGAAGGTAAAGGCAAAATAGTCGACTGGCTCACCGACCACGCACAAGGCGTGGTGCGCTTTCAGGGCGGTCACAATGCAGGCCATACGCTGGTAGTGGGTCAGGGCGATGCGCAGCGCGTTTATAAGCTGAATTTGGTGCCATCGGGCATCGTACGCGCTGGCGTGAACTGTTACATTGGTAACGGTGTGGTGTTAGATGCGGGTCATTTGCTTGGTGAAATTTCAGCGCTGGAGAAAGACGGCTTAGAGGTCAAAAATCGTCTTAAAGTCAGTTCAGGTTGCCCGTTAATTTTAAGCTATCACGTAGCTGTGGATTTAGCTCGTGAAGCGAAGCGTGGTGCTGATAAAAAAATAGGCACCACAGGCAAAGGGATTGGCCCCACTTATGAAGACAAGGTCGCGCGCCGTGCTTTACGCGTTTATGATTTATTTTATCCTGAACGTTTTGCTGATAAATTACGCGAAGTCATGGACTACCATAACTTTGTATTGACTCATTATCTTGATGCAAAAGCCGTTGATTTTAATCAACAATATGACGCCAGTATGCAGCATGCCATTGCTTTAAAACCCATGGTGATGGATATTTCAGCTGAACTTTATGCCGCCAACGCCAGAGGTGAAAACTTGCTGTTTGAAGGTGCGCAAGGCACGCTATTAGATATCGACCACGGTACTTACCCCTATGTAACTTCCAGTAACTGCATCGCAGGTCAGGCCTCAGCAGGCACGGGTGTAGGTGCCAATATGTTGCATTATGTGCTGGGCATTACCAAGGCTTATACTACACGCGTGGGCGGCGGGCCTTTCCCGAGTGAGCTGGATATTGAAACGCAAGGTTTGCCTGGCTATCAAATGTCTAACAAAGGGCAGGAAATTGGTACAGTCACTAAGCGTAAACGCCGCTGTGGTTGGTTTGATGCCGCAGCATTACGTCGCTCTGCGTTAATTAACGGTTTAACGGGTTTATGTATTACTAAACTGGACGTGTTGGATGGTATCCAAGAATTGAATATCTGCACAGGCTACGAGTTAGATGGTAAAAAAATAGATCTACTCCCAATCGGTGCCGATGATGTGGCCGGCTGTAAACCAATTTACGAAACTGTGCCAGGTTGGTCACAAACTACATTTGGCGTTAAAACTTGGGATGGTTTACCTAAAAATGCACAAAACTATCTTAAACGTTTAGAAACTTTATGTGGCGTGCCAATTGCTATTGTTTCTACAGGTCCTGAGCGTGATGAGACTATTGTGATTGAGCATCCATTTGCATAAGCCATGACAACTCAACAGCAGCGGCTAGCATGGGCGATTACAGGTTCTGGTCATTATCTGCGTGAATCACTAGTCATTCTTAATTCATTAGAAAATGTCGATGTATTTTTGAGTAGGGCTGCAGCTGAAATCATTCAGCAATACGGTTTTCAGCCGCTATTAAATGCTAAGGGACATCGTGTTTATCAAGACAAAACGGCTAGCAGTGTGCCTGTTGAGTTGTTTTATCAAGGTAAGTATCACGCATTGGTGATTGCACCTGCCACTTCAAATACCATCGCTAAAATGGTTTATGGATTTTCAGATAGTTTGGTCACTAACTTATTTGCACAGGCTGGAAAAACGCGTGTACCTAGCATTGTGTTTGCATGTGATACAGCACCAGAGTTAGAGTCTGAGGCACCACGTGACAATGTGGTTAAAGTCTATCCACGTAAAATTGATTTAGATAATATTGCTAAACTTAAAACATTTGAAGCCATCACAGTGGTGGAAGATATGCAGAATTTAAGTGAAAGTATCAAAAAGAGCCTCCAATCGGTTTTGCAGTCTTAAGCCATGACAAAAAGTACGGCTCAAAATCTACTTTTTTTAACGGGTAAGTTAGCCGAAAAAAGTCTGAACAAAGTTTTAAGCGAAGTACAAAATAATCCAAAAACACCGCCGTTTAAATACCGTGTTGAGCAAATAGGCGTATCTGTTGCAGCCTTAATGACGTCAGATTTAATCGCGCGCAGACTTAAACAAACAGGTGATGCAGATAAAGTGATTGTGCCAGGCTTGTGCCAGGGTGATTTAGCAACGCTTGAGGCGCAGTATGGCGTGCCTGTAGAACGTGGTCCTGCAGACTTGAAAGATTTGCCGCAATACTTTGGTCATGCAGGCGTAGCGCCTGATTTAAGCCAGTATCAGGTGAAAATTTTTGCTGAGATTGTAGATGCGCCCTATTTAAGTGTTGAAGGCATCGTGCAAAAAGCACAGCAATATCAGGCGCAGGGCGCTAACGTCATTGATTTAGGCTGTTTGCCCGCTGTGCCTTTTTCGCATTTGGCAGAGGCCGTTACAGCTCTAAAACAGTTAGGTTTTCAAGTGAGCGTGGATTCACTCAATATTGATGACTTATTGTCCGCAGGACATGCAGGCGCAGATTATTTATTAAGCTTAACAGAAAACACGTTATGGATAGCCGATGAAGTGGCTTCTACGCCAGTGTTAATACCAGCTAAGCCTCATAGTTTGCCATCACTGTATCGTGCGATTGAGATTTGCTTAAAACGTAACAAACCATTTATTGCGGATGCGATTTTAGACCCCATTCATTTTGGGTTGACTGATTCAATTGTGCGTTACCAAAAATTGCGCAAAAAATATCCCGAGATTCAAATCATGATGGGAATCGGTAACTTAACCGAGTTAACGGATGCCGATACCACAGGCATCAATGCGCTGTTATTTGGCATGATTAGCGAGCTTGATATTAACGCGGTATTGGCAACGTCGGTGAGTCCGCATGCTACCAACGCGATTGCTGAGGCTGACATTGCCAGGCGCATCATGTATGCGGCAAAGCGTGACGATAGGCTGCCGCGTGGCTATAGTGATGGTTTGCTTGGGCTGCATGATAGACGTCCATTCACATACAGTGTGGATGAAATAAAAGAAATAGCCGTACAGATAAAAGACCCAAGTTTTCGTATTCAAGTGAGTGAGCAGGGCTTACATATTTACAATCGTGATGGTATATATGAAGCGATTGACCCGTTTGTATTATACCCACACCTAAAAGTGGATGATGATGCTTCACATGCTTTTTACTTGGGCGTTGAGTTAGCGCGCGCGCAAATTTCATGGCAATTGAATAAGCGTTACGTGCAAGATCAGGAATTAAATTGGGGCGTCAATGCCTTGCATGCAGAGAAGGTTGGCAAAACTGCACATCGTGAAGCTTCGATAAAAGAAAAGCGTACAAAAAAGGCTGTGAAAGAAAGTTAAACAATGATTTATGAAACTATCATCAGCAGTATTGATGCAGAGGGCAATGTGCATGTCACGCCTTTTGGTATTCGCATGCAACAGGGTTTGGTGGTGATTTCACCATTTAAGCCTTCTAGTACATTAGACAATATATTGGCAACAGAACATGCGGTGCTCAATTTGACGGATGACGTACGCAACTTTGCAGGCGCGTTGACCGGGCGAGAAGTCGGGGAGCTAGTGCCTACAGAAAAAATAGCCGGTTTTAGATTATCGGACGTACTGGTGCATAAAGAACTGAAGCTGGTAAAAGTGCAAGATGACGCTGTTCGCCCACAACTTTTTTTAGAAGTAGTACATGAGGAGCAGCATGAACCTTTTCAAGGGTTTAATCGCGCGCAAGCCGCCGTCATTGAATTGGCAGTGTTAGTGAGCAGATTAAAACGGCTACCTATGGAAAAAATTAACCAAGAGATCGCTTATTTAAGCATTGCTATTGAAAAAACAGCAGGATCACGTGAGCTGGAAGCCTGGGGCTGGCTAATGGAAGCAGTTACCAACCATCAAGCCGCGATGAATGCTGAGAACTTAGCCTAATGACACAGTTATTGATTAGCGTTACAAATGTAGCAGAAGCGCAAATTGCATTAGAGCATGGCGCAGATTTCATTGATTTAAAAGATCCGAGTAAAGGTGCGTTAGGTGCATTGCCCTTGATAACGATTCATGAAGTCGTGGCTTACGTGAACAATCAAAATCAGTATGGCAAGCGATTAACCAGCGCGACTATTGGTGATCTACCAATGCAGCCTGAGCTGATACTTGAGCATGTTGTTGCTTTAGCAAAAACCAAGGTAGATATTATTAAAATAGGATTTTTTGAAGCGACTGACTATCAGTCATGTTTGGATGTGCTAAAAACTATCACGCAAAATGGTGTAAAACTAATAGCGGTGTTGTTTGCTGAGTATCAGTATCCGGCGAGTTTAATCAATGCAATTAAAGCAGCAGGTTTTTACGGGGTAATGTTGGATACTGCGCATAAAAACGGCGCTACTTTTTTGGATTATTTCTCAGAAAATGCCATGCAGGCATTTGCGGAGCGTGTAAATACACAAGGTTTATTATTTGGATTGGCAGGATCGCTTACGCTACAACATGTAGCGGTGGCAAAAAAAATAAATCCAACCTATATGGGTTTTAGAGGTGGTGTTTGCGCACAAAATCAACGAAATTTAAGCTTAAGTAGTGAAAAAATAAAAGCGATACGTAAACTTATGTAAATTTGTTGTAAAAAACCAACAAAATGAGCGGTAAGCCAGTGTTTGCTTCATATTAAAGGTTGCGCTAAGGTAGTGCTGTGCGTATCATTCAGTTTAAGAAGTTCACCAATCAGGAGTTAAAACAAATGAAAAAAAATCTTGTTAGTCTTGCAGTTGCAGCCACATTAGGCTTAGCAGCTTTTTCTGCATCAGCAGAAGACATGTACCGTGGTGCTTGGTATGCAGTACCAGGCGTAAGCTATATGAACACAGATAGCGACTTAGATGCTAACAACGGTGGTGGTGCATTTATTAAACTAGGTAAAGAGTTAAGCCCAAGCTGGGATATTCAAGGTGGTTTAGGTTACAACCGTGCCAGTGAAGACACCGGCATTGCAGGTGTAGGTGGTCATTATAAACAAACTACACTAGGCGTTGATGCTTTGTATATGTTCAGCCGTGATAAATTCCGTCCATTCTTGTTAGCTGGTTTAGGCGTTGCTCGTAACAATGTGGATTACTCTAATTTCCCAGCACTTCAGGATAGAAGCAAAACTTCATGGTTAGCTAACGTAGGTGTTGGTGCACAATATCTGATTAATGACACCTTTGGTTTGCAAGCTGACTTGCGTCACCAATGGACGCGTTCAAATGCTAATGCACCAGGTACAAATTTTGATGCTGATGGCACTATTGGAAACACATTGCTTAGTTTAGGCGGCATCTTCCGCTTTGGCGCACCAGCACCTATGCCAGTAGCTGCTGCTCCAGAACCAGCACCAGCACCTTATGTTGCTCCTGCTCCAGAACCAGCTCCAGCTCCTGTAGCGGCTCCTGCACCATGTGAACCAAAATTTGAAACTGTTACACTTCAAGCGGAAAAACTGTTTGGTTTCGACAAATATAAGTTAAATGGTGATGCTGTGGCTGAGCTTGATAGTGTTATTGCTACATTAAAAGAACATCCTGAGTTTGATGTAGTAGTGGTAACGGGCCATACAGACCGTATAGGTTCAGAAAAATACAATCAAAAACTATCAGAGCGCCGTGCTGAGGCAGTTAAAGCACACTTAGTTTCACATGATATTGACGCTGATCGTGTTCGTGCTGTTGGTAAAGGTGAATTACAGCCATTGGTTGCATGTGAAGGTGTAAAAGGCAGGAAAGCACTGATTGAATGCTTGTCGCCTAACCGTCGTGTTGAAATTCATGGTGAAAGATTGCATCCGGTAAACGAGTGTAAGTAATAACAATCTAATGCTTAAATTTTAATAATATTTAAGCTATTAAAATAAAGCCCCGCTAATGTGGGGCTTTTTTATTGGTAGAATGAGCGGCATGAATACAACAAATCACGCAATGCAAAATATACCTAATGTTGACCTTATCATAGAGGCGCACTGGGTCGCTACGGTCGTTGTAAATGCTCCACTACTAGAGCATTACTCTGTGATTGTTCAAGCAGATGCCATCGTGGACTTACTGCCAACCGTACTAGCCAGAAAGCAATATACAGCTACAAAGTTAGTGCGTTTGGATGAACACATCCTGATTCCTGGGTTAATTAACTGTCACACCCATGTTGCCATGAGCTTAATGCGTGGAATTGCCGATGATTTACCTTTAATGACATGGCTCAACGACCATATATGGCCAGCGGAGCGGGCGATGGTTTCCGAGCAATTTGTAAGGGACTCTTCATTACTCGGTTGTGCTGAAATGTTGAGTGGTGGTGTCACTTGTTTTAATGATATGTATTTTTTCCCGCAGGCAACAGCTATGGCGGTGAATCAAGCTGGGATGCGAGCCAATTTAGGCTTGGCCGTGCTTGAGTTTGCGACCAACTATGCCAGTGATGCTGACGATTACCTGCAAAAAGGTTTTGAGGCGCATGATAGTTGGCGAGGTAATGCGCTCATTAGCTCATCCATTGCACCGCACGCACCCTATACGGTATCTAATCTAACGTTTGAAAAAGTAGTCACGTATGCAGAACAGTTAGGTTTGGGGATACATACGCATTTACATGAAACGCGTGATGAAATTAACCAAAGTGAGGCGCAATATGGAGTTCGACCTATCCAAAGACTAGCGCAGCTCGGTTTGTTAGGCCCTAATTTTGTCGCGGCACATGGTGTGCATTTATTACCGCATGAAATAGATTTGTTGGCTGAGTATGGGTGTCACATTGCGCATTGTCCCAGCTCTAATTTGAAGTTGGCGAGTGGTATCGCACCAATAGCCTCGCTATTACAAAATGGTGTTAATGTGGGCTTAGGCACTGACGGTGCTGCCAGTAATAATCGACTTGATATGTTTGCTGAAATGCGCTTAGCGGCATTGCTGGCTAAAGGAGTCAGTGAAGATCCCACTACATTACCAGCACACCAGGCGCTTGAAATGGTAACAATTAACGCAGCCAAAGCCTTGGGCTTAGAAGGTAAAATTGGTAGCATTGAAGTGGGCAAACAAGCGGATTTAGTGGCAGTTAAACTAAGTGATTTAGATATATCCCCTTGCTACGACCCAATTTCACATTTAGTTTATACCTGTGGACGTGAGCATGTGACCCACACATGGGTTGCAGGTGAATTGCGTTACAGTAACGGCGTTTATGCCAACATAGAACCAATAGAGTTAAAGGAAATTGTCCAAACATGGCAACCGAAACTAAGACAATACAAACATTAAACGCCGATACGCTAGAGTTGCAGAAATTTGCTGAACTCGCACATAAATGGTGGGATAAAAATAGCGAATTTAAGCCTTTGCATGAAATTAACCCGCTACGGCTTGATTACATCGATAGCTTGGTTAGTTTAAAAGGCAAGCGCGTGCTTGATGTCGGTTGCGGTGGTGGCATTTTGTCAGAGGCTATGTATTTTAAGGGCGCTGATGTCATGGGTATTGATTTAGGCGAAAAAGCGCTCAATGTGGCTAAATTACATCAATTAGAAAGTGGTGCACAAGTCGCTTATCAGTTGCTGCCTGTGGAGCAGCTTGCC
>MHBU01000006.1:17461-27934 GCA_001803395.1 Methylotenera sp. RIFCSPLOWO2_02_FULL_45_14
GCCAGTTTCGATGTGGTGACGTGTATGGAAATGTTAGAACACGTACCTGACCCTGCTTCAATCGTTGCCGCTTGCGCTAGATTGGTGAAACCAGGTGGCTCAGTATTTTTTTCAACCATTAACCGAAATCCGAAAGCTTATTTGTTTGCGGTGATCGGCGCCGAGTACCTGTTGAATTTATTGCCAAAAGGTACGCATGACTATGCAAAATTTATCAAACCGTCTGAGTTATCAAGCTGGGCGAGGCATGCCGATTTAAATATGTCGGGGTTGCGTGGCATGAGTTATAACCCTATTACAAAGCACTATTGGTTGAGTGATGACGTTTCTGTGAACTATCTCATGCATACTCAGCTCAGCTAATTTCTGGTTGATAAAATGATTTTATTTGATTTAGACGGTACGTTGGTCGATACCGCACATGACTTAGCTTATGCCTTGAATTTACAGCGTGAGCGGCATGGTTTAGATGCATTGCCCTTTGATGTCATTCGCCCATACGCTTCTCACGGTTCCAAAGGATTGCTTTCAATCGGTTTTGATTTAACACCTGAAGATGCGTCTTTTCCTGCGATGCGTGAAGAATATCTCGCACTATATGATGAGGTGCTCACCCGTCAGCCCATATTATTCGACGGTATTACCGAGTTGTTAGCACGGTTGGAGGATAGGCAGGTGCGTTGGGGAGTAGTAACCAACAAGCCACGGCGTTTTACTCAACCGTTAATGCAGAATATTGGCTTAATGACACGTGCAGCCTGTGTGGTCAGTGGTGACGATGCAACGCGCCCTAAGCCATATCCGGATACTTTGTTACTTGCCTGCGCACAAGCTGAGGTTAATCCTCAAATGTGTTGGTATGTGGGCGACGCGGAACGTGATATTCAGGCGGGCATTGCCGCTGGCATGCAGACAGCAGTGGCTTTATATGGCTATCTGGATGTAACAGACCAGCCAGCGGAGTGGGGTGCCGACGCTTTTATCAATGCACCGCTCGATATATTAAAGCTAATTTAAGGTTCTTTGATAAGGTCTCAACGTGATTGATAGTGCGCAACAAAACAATGGAAATGTGGTCGCGCCAACGCTACGCGAAGCCATAGGCTATTGGTTCAAACTCGGTTTACTAAGCTTTGGTGGCCCGGCAGGACAAATCGCGATGATGCATCATGATTTGGTTGAGAAAAAACGCTGGATTTCTGACAAGCGATTTTTGCATGCATTAAATTACTGCATGATTTTACCGGGGCCGGAAGCACAGCAATTAGCCACCTACATTGGTTGGTTAATGCACCGCACTTGGGGCGGCGTGATCGCAGGAGGCTTGTTTGTGTTGCCGTCACTGCTTATTTTAATCGCTTTAAGTTGGGGGTATATGCACTTTGGTGACATACCTCAAGTAGCGGCAATGCTTTATGGCATCAAGCCTGCAGTTGTGGCCATTGTATTATTTGCCGCTTATCGCATAGGATTGCGCGTGCTTAAAAATAAGATACTTTGGGGTGTCGCGCTATTTGCCTTTGTGGCGATTAGCCAATTACATTTGCCTTTCCCCTTGATTATTTTAGCCGCGGGTTTAGTAGGCACTGTTGCACACTATTATTTCCCTCGACAATTTAACGTAGTTAAAGCACATCAAAGCAGTGTTAGCCAGCATAGCAAGGCGGTGATTGATGATGATACGCCGTCACCAGCACATGCAAAATTTAGTATGAGAAAAATGCTGAAATGGTTAGCGGGCGGTATCGCCATTTGGTGCGTGGCGATGGCACTATTAACCTTGGTTTACGGTTGGCAAGCGGTGTTGACGCAAATGGCCTGGTTTTTCACTAAAGCAGCCTTGCTCACCTTCGGCGGGGCATATGCGGTGCTTCCTTATGTGTATCAAGGGGCTGTTGAGCATTATCACTGGCTTACCCCACATCAAATGATTGATGGTTTAGCGCTGGGTGAAACCACACCAGGCCCATTGATTATGGTGGTGGCGTTTGTTGGTTTTGTCGGGGGTTGGTCTCAGGCAGTATTAGGCAGTGATAGCTTATTTTTGTCAGGGGCTGTTGCGGCAATGGTGGTGACGTTTTTTACTTTTTTACCTTCGTTTTTGTTTATTTTTATCGGTGCGCCATTGGTAGAAGCCACACAAAATAATCTTAAATTGTCTGCGCCATTAACCGCGATTACCGCGGCAGTGGTGGGGGTGATTGTGAGTTTGGCCCTGTTTTTTGCACAACATGTATTTTTACCAACGGCTACGTTTCATGCCATAGATTACTATGCCGTTTTATTAGCCGTATTAGCGCTATGGCTGTTAGTAAAATGGAATCTAAGCGTGATTAAGCTGGTGCTGGCTTGTGCAGCTTTAGGGTTGCTGCATTTTTATTTATTGCCCGTAGCGGGCTAAAAATAGTGAGTTAACAAAGCAAAAGCACAAATCTAAACGCTTCTGCGTTCTAGCATGGCTTGCGCTAACGTGCCGCTATCTACATATTCAATTTCACCACCCATTGGCATACCGCGCGCAATGCGGCTGGTTTTAATGCCACGCGCACGCAGTAGTTCGCTGATGTAATGCGCTGTTGCATCGCCTTCTACCGTGTAATTGGTGGCGAGTATCACTTCTTGTACCACGCCATCTTGCGCACGTTTAATGAGTCTATCCAGGTGAATTTCTTTTGGGCCGATACCATCTAAAGGCGATAGCCTGCCCATGAGTACAAAATACATGCCAGTATAGGCGCGCGTATTTTCCAGCATCATGAGGTCGGTTGGCATTTCCACTATACACAACACGCTGTTATCTCGAAGCGCAGATTCACATAACGGACAAACAGGCTGTTCGCTAAACGTGTTGCAAAGTTTGCAATGGCCGACCACTTGCAAGGCGTTATCCAGCGCCAAAGCCAAACTATTGGCGCCTTTTCTATCGCGCTGCAACAAGTAATAAGCCATGCGTTGGGCAGATTTTGGCCCCACGCCAGGTAAACAGCGCAAACCATCAATGAGCTGTTCAAGGGCTGGCGGGTTTTTCATCGCAAATAAAGTACGTTTGAATTAAAACGGCAACTTCATGCCGGCTGGCATAAAGCTGGAAAGCCGAGCAGAAGAGGTTGCTTCCACTTTTGCTGTGGCGTCTTTGAGTGCGATGACTAACAAATCTTCTAATGTTTCTTTATCATCCATCACGCTATCGTCCAGGGTGACGCGCTTCACTTCGTTTTTACACGTCATTTGTACTTTGACTAAACCATTGGCAGCAACGCCCTCAACTTCAATATTGGCAAGTTCTGCTTGTACTTTTTGCATGTTAGCTTGCATTTGCTGGGCTTGCTTCATCATGTTGCCCATGCCACCTTTCATCATTTTACTGCTCCTTAGTTATTAATAGGTTTAATTGAATTTGGAATAATCGTCGCGCCAAAATCGTTAATCAAGGCTTGAACAAAGCTATCATCTTCAATTGCGCTTTCTGCGCTGGCCTGTGCGACGGCTTTTTCTTGAGAAATTTGTTTGGCGGGCGTGTTGCCAGTGCCACCAATGCTGAATTGTAATTTTATTTTTTTATCAAAATATTGCGCAATGGCACTACCTAATTTTTCTTGATAATTGGGCGACAACAAATGTTTTTGTGCCTCTGGCACACTGAGTGAAATACTATGCTCATCATAAGCGATAAGTTCACAATGTTTAGCCAACTCTCTGGCAAGCCCTAGTTTTAATTCATCTACCAGGCTGCGCCAGTTGCCATTAAAGCTGCTGCTGGCTGGTGTGGTAGAGACTTCACTCAATGTTTGTGGGTTAACGTTTATTTGCTGGCTAAGCGTTTCAGCTGGCAACGGTTTGGCTTCAATTGGCGGCGCTGCTACTGGCTTTGCTTGACTGATTGCTGGTGCAGGGCGCGCTGATTTGTTTGTCTGCTCAGTTTTTTTGGGGCTAACGGTAGGGCCACCATCGTTAGGTATAAACGCCAGCATGCGCAATAAGCTCATGGTGAATCCTGCAAACTCATCAGGCGCCAGACCAATATCACGGCGTCCTAACAATGCTATTTGATAATAAAGTTGCAGTGTTTCAGCGGGTAATTTTTGTGCTAAAGTCAGCAATGCTTCGCGCTCGGGCAGGTCGTCTGCAACGCTTTCAGGCACTGTTTGTGCAACAGCAATTTGATGCAGCAATTGCGCAAAATCATTGAGCGCGGCTTCAAATGAAATGCTGCGTTCTTCCATGGCTTTGGCTTGATTGATCAAACTGCTGCCATCGTTTGCCAGCAGTGCATCTAACAGCTGATATAAATAGCTTTGATCAATCGCGCCCAGCATGGCGCGCACTTCGGCTTCATTCACAGTTTGACCGCCGTAAGCAATGGCTTGGTCAGTGAGTGAGAGGGCGTCGCGCATACTGCCTGCCGCAGCACGTGAAATCAAGTGTAGTGCCGTTGCTTCAAACGGAATGTTTTCTTGCCCAAGAATGTTTTGTAAATGCCCCGTGATAGAAGTCCCCGCCATTTGACGCAAATTAAATTGCAAACAGCGTGATAACACTGTGACTGGTACTTTTTGCGGATCCGTGGTGGCGAGGATAAATTTAACGTGTGCAGGTGGTTCTTCCAGCGTTTTTAGCATCGCGTTAAAGGCACTTTTCGACAGCATGTGCACTTCATCGATAATATAGACTTTAAAGCGCCCAGCAGTCGGTGCGTATTGCGCGTTATCTAATAAATCGCGCATGGCATCCACTTGCGTATTGCTTGCGGCATCTACCTCGATTAAATCAACAAAACGACCTTTATCAATCTCGGTACAGGCGTTGCAAACACC
Organism: Methylotenera sp. RIFCSPLOWO2_02_FULL_45_14; assembly: GCA_001803395.1. Classification (GTDB taxonomy): domain Bacteria; phylum Pseudomonadota; class Gammaproteobacteria; order Burkholderiales; family Methylophilaceae; genus Methylotenera. The sequence goes on from MHBU01000006.1 coordinate 22,276, forward strand.
GCATGGTTTAGCAGTGATGCCAGTTTCGCAATTGAGTGACTTAGCCAGAATGCGGGCGAGAGTGGTTTTGCCTACGCCACGCGTGCCAGTAAATAAGTAAGCATGATGTAAACGATTTTGTTCGAGCGCATTAGTCAGCGCACGTACCACGTGGTCTTGGCCGACTAGTGTTTCAAACGATTTTGGGCGCCATTTACGCGCGAGAACTTGATATGACATAGGCTAAACTGTAGCTGAAAATTGTCTTTTCGTCTTGATGTATTTAAAGCACATTTGGGGGTTCTTTAACTTCCAGGTCATTTTTTAGAGCGTTAAAGTGAAGAAGAGGCGAGCCTTGACCCCGGCACTTGCTTAATAGTTGTGGCTGCTTGCTTCCGCATCTGACCAGGTTGGCTACTTCACAATGCGGGGAGGCCCGCCAAACGCAATTTTACAATACTTTGGTGGTTTTACGCTAATGCATTAGCGGATTTTTTTATAAGTTGAGTGGATTCACTGATGCTTAACGGCGCGACAGTAAGTAATTATCGACTAATGGACGATAATCAATCTTTATAGGCATCACCGATGTTATGTAAAACCAAATCCACATATTGCCATCCATAAATTAACGATTTATAATTAACCGTAGATTTTTAATTATAGGATATATCATGAAAACATTTACTCTTAGTGAGGCGCGTTCTGCTGCACAATCAGGCGGTGTGTTGAATGCTAACTTAAAACCGACTGGCAGCACATTTGCAATTGAATTTGAAACCCGTAATGGGGTTGCTGTATTGATTGCATCAGTCAGTAAGGAGGTTAGACATTTTGCTAATCCAATAAAGGCTTTTGAAATTATACGAGACTTGGGGTTGGAAGGTGGGCGTTTTTCTGTAGCTGAATGGCGGCAAAATGAACGTGAGTTTGATCGAGCATCTAGGCCAGATAGAGCTTTGGCTTTGCGTGAGGCGCATGAGGCAGCAGATATTAAGCGTACCCTTGAAGCGGCCATCAAACAAGCCAATGATCCCAATACTGTATGGGTTGACCATGATCAATTATTTGATGAATTAGAGGCCAGCCTTGCGGATTAGATACCAGCCGTTATCTATTGATAACATCAACGATATTAAGCAACACTATATCAAGCAAGGCGGTAATGCACTTGCACTTCGGATGATCAGGACTATTCGTTCTGAAATTAGTACCCTTTTGAATAATCCATATAAAGCGCCACCTTATGAGCTGGTGCCAGAAGTTCGCCGTTTAGTTGTGGCCAAAGGTGCATTTCTGGTATTTCACCGTATCAATGAAGCTGATTCAATTGTTGAGATATTGCACATGCGTAGATCCGAGCGCGAACCTGCTACACAAAAAGATTTGAAGTAATTACGCATATACGCATTTACTTAATTATCTAAAAAGGAATCAGAATGAAAGCCAAAGAAACCGATAATATTCCAAATGAGGATATGGAAGCACTGGCTAGCGCTTGGGTGAAGGCTGTAGCTGGGGCAGGTTTTCCACCTGGCTTTGATGGAACAGAATCGCCTGATGCACATCATGCTATTCAAATTGTTGAAGCACGAATTCGTGATTACATTGTTTCAAACAATGATAGAAGGTTGTTTAGTTTGCTGCATTTGCTTGGTCATGCGTCACTACGTATGGAGCAAGTATTATGGCCTGAAGAGTATTCACGTATTGAGCGTGAAGTTGAAGAAGCTTTGGCTGATGACAGTCCAAGTATTCCGCATGAGGAAGTTAAAGCTCAATGGGCTATTCAACGTGCAGAGCTACTCAAGAAACACAATGCGAAATAGTGCGCTGAAGAACCCCCAAAAATCAGTAAACAAAGTGAATTAAATTAACGGAAAAAATATTATGGCAACTGCAAAAATTCCCGTCACTGGTGTTATAGAATATATCACTGGATTGGCACAAAAGTATGATTTTTAATACGTCAAAACACCTAATGATGCACTGGCCGATGTAACCACAAATTTAGCAGATGACGATGTAAAATGGATCGGATTGAATTGCTTCTGATGGCCTTGGAACGTGCCGGTGTAATTGCCAGTGATAATGTTGTGCCGCTTCATATAAATCATCTACGAGAGAAGCTAAATGTTCGATCCATTTAATGATTTTTCTACGACGGGCTACTTGCATAACAAGTACCAAGTAAAAGATCTTCGAATTGTTAAGCGCATTGAGCCAAATGGTTAATCAAGATATATTAAACATTGATGATTACTCACAATGCGTTTACTCGCTTGGAATCGTGTTGTGCGTGAGATTGATGCAGCAGAGGCTTTTGCACTTTATCACTTAGCGTGCCATATCTTAATTGACACTTGCCTTCACAGTTTAAAGTTTGCTATTATGTGTTCACCTTATGAACGCACCAGCCAAATGTTAACCGACGAATATCGCTACAAAATACTCAAGCTAGTAGAAAGCGAGCCTGAAATTACCCAGCGTGAATTAGCAGCAGCGCTTGGCATCAGCCTGGGCAAAGCTAACTTCTGCCTAAAAGCGTTAATTGAAAAGGGTTTGTTAAAAGCCAGAAATTTCCGTAATAGCAAAAACAAGCTGGCTTACATGTATTTGTTAACCCCCAGTGGCATAGAAGAAAAAGCTAGTATTACGGTACGTTTTCTTAAGTATAAAATGCAGGAGTATGAAACGTTGCGGATTGAGATTGACGACCTAACTCGCGATATTGCTTCATACGAGAATCGGTGCTTGCCTGAGTCATGTGACCACTTCGCTTGATGCCCCGATGCAAGTGCCGGAGTTACCTTTGGCATTTGCTTATGAGATGCATAACGCGGTGGCTCAGGGATATTTCAAAGTCGATTTTGAAATCGTTTGGAAAACCATCCAAAATAACTTACCTGAATTAGATCAACAAACCAAAGCTGTTCTACAGCAATTGATCGGCTAGCCCACTTGCTTAAACCAATGTGCCGCAACAATTTCCCAATGAGCAATATCATAGTTAGAGAAAGTTTTTAGCAATCATGAAAGTTTTAATTACGGGCGCAACTGGCTTCGTGGGTAGATTGCTTTGCGCGGAATTGCTTAATCAAGGGCATGAAGTACGGGCAGCAGTGCGTACCAAAGTTGTTCCAATTGAAAATGTTGAAGTGACAATTGTTGGTGAAATTGATAGCGGTACGGATTGGTCAACCGCGTTGCGCAATGTAGATGTAGTGGTTCACCTCGCTGCACGCGTGCATGTAATGCATGACACTGCTGTTGATCCACTGGCAGAATTTCGTAAGGTTAATGTGGATGGCACACTACACCTTGCCTTACAGGCAGCGAAGGCGGGTGTAAAGCGCTTTATTTTCATTAGCTCAGTCAAAGTTAATGGTGATCATACAACTTTAGGCAGGCCATTTACCGAAGAGGATATTGCAAATCCACAAGACGCTTACGGTGTATCAAAGCTTGAGGCTGAACAAGGGCTTTTGCAGATTGCACAACAAACAGGCATGGAGGTGGTGATTATTCGCCCGCCGCTGGTCTATGGCACAGGTGTAAAGGCTAATTTTGCAAGTATGATGCGCGCTGTTAAACGTGGCATACTATTACCATTGGGCGCTATTCACAACAAGCGCAGTTTTGTCTATGTAGGCAATCTAGTAAGCCTGATTGCAAAGTGTATTGATCACCCTGCGGCAGCCAATCAAGTGTTCTTGGTTTCTGATGGACGTGATCTTTCAACGACGGAGTTATTGCGGGAATGTGCTTCAGCGCTGGATGTAAAAGCTAGGCTGTTACCTGTGCCTCAGAAATTGATTGAAGTAAGTGCTGCAATGCTCGGTAAGCGGGCGGTTGCACAACGTTTGTGTGGTAATTTGCAGGTGGACATCACCAAGGCGCAAACCTTGCTCGGCTGGGTACCGCCTTTTTCTGTTGAGCAGGGTTTAAAGGCAACTGCACTGGGTTTGTTTCAAGACTAATTCTTTAGACAAGGTTTTAAGTTTTGGGGCGTTCGACAAGGCTCTCCTGAGCGAGGCCGAAGGGATTACGAGAAGGATATTGATTTCATTGGTGATCATCTGCCATAAGCCAGGTGAATTGCACTCAATTTTGACGCTTGTAAAATATATTTAATTACCGTTGACACGGTTCCACTATCTGATACCATACAAAAACATGAACGCAACGCATAAAAAGACCTTAGAGGCTATCTTCACCAACCCAGTATCGAAGTCTCTTGAGTGGCGTCGTATTGAGGCGTTGTTAATTGCTCTCGGCAGCCAAGTGATTGAAGGCAACGGCTCAAGGGTAAGGTTTGAGAAGAGTGGCTTGATTGCAACTTTTCATAGACCGCACCCAGCAAAGGAAGCTAAGCCGTATCAGGTGCGTGATGCAAGACAATTTATCGAAAGTTTAGGAGTAAAACCATGAACACAATGACACATAAGAGCTATGCGGCTCGTGTTGAATATAGTGAAGACGATAAGTGCTTTATTGGGCATATTGCTGGCATTCGTGATGCAATTGGCTTTCATGGAGAAAGCGTTGCAGAGCTTCGTACGGCTTTTATAGAGGCTGTAGATGATTATTTGGCGACTTGTGAAAAATTAGGCCGCGAACCAAATCATCCATACTCAGGGCAGTTTAGATTGCGCTTAAAACCAGAGCTGCACGCAAGAGCAGCTATAGCAGCAGAAACTAAGGGCAAAAGTCTTAACACTTGGGTTTCAGAAGTAATAGAAAGAAGTATCGCCTCCGCCTAATAGTTTAGGAGATCAGCTGTTAGGAATGCTATGTTTGTAACTACTGCCAATATAAAAGTTATGGTTAACTGTTGAATGATTAAGCGTTTGTTTGATTTTTGTTTGGTGCTATTTGCGTCGCTATTTTTGCTGTTGCCATTTTTGCTGGTGGCTGTAATGGTGAGGGTAACTTCAATTGGGCCAGTTTTGTATTGGTCTGACCGTATTGGTCGTTATAACAACATATTCAAAATGCCTAAATTCCGTACTATGCGTGTAGATACTCCTGCTATAGCTACACATCTTTTACCAGACCCTAAGCAGTTTTTAACGCCTATAGGTTCATTTTTGCGTAAATCCAGTTTGGATGAATTGCCACAGCTTTGGAGTATTATTCATGGGGACATGAGTTTTGTTGGGCCGCGTCCAGCGCTGTTTAATCAAGATGATCTAATAGCATTACGCACTCAATATGGTGTTGATCAATTAGTGCCTGGTTTGACAGGGTGGGCCCAGGTTAATGGGCGTGATGAGTTGCCAATTCCTGACAAGGTTAAGCTTGATGTGGAGTATATGCATCAGCAGTCTTTTTGGTTTGACATCAAAATTATTTTTCTGACTTTTTTAAAGGTGTTGCGTAGAGATGGCGTTCAGCATTGAGATTGTTGTTATGTGCACAAATAACAGCGCTGAAGTTTTAATGTCATCCGCTTGAGCTGCGTCGTAGTTAGAAGTGTTTGAATTATCTAAGCGACAACTTCAGGCGAAGCAACGATGACGCGATTTCTGCCTTCTTTTTTTGCTTGGTATAGCGCCAGGTCTGCGGCTTGCATCAGTTTTTCTTTGCTGTTAACACTCGCATCCAAGCCTGCCACACCAATGCTGATACATATCTGAATGGTTTGGCCTATGCCAGAAGTGTCAGGAATCTTGATCGG
>MHBU01000007.1:0-29110 GCA_001803395.1 Methylotenera sp. RIFCSPLOWO2_02_FULL_45_14
AGAAATAGCAGGAAGAAGAATACTCCTCCGCCGAAAAAAACATTGCGCGCCATCGACTTGGTAAAAGTTGCGCTCATAACTTTGCTCCTTTGAATTGAAGAGGGGGTAAAATTCCAGTAGACACTGTAACAGATAGCTGGGTTACAGTTATTGATTCGAATCAAGTTTTGAAACTTGAGTAAATTAGTAGACAATAACGTGTCTAGAAAAATAAAGGGAGATTCACGATGGATAAAACAATAATTGCCCAGCGACTTTCTGAGTTTTACATGTTCTCAGAGCTTCAGCCTGCTCAAATTGAGCAGCTGGTTGCTGGCACGCGCGCGTTAGATGTGCCGCGTGGCGGCACTTTGTTTAATCGTGGCGATAGGGCGCATGGTTTTTATCTATTGCTGGAAGGTCAAGTAAAGCTGGGTGTGATTTCCCCACAAGGTGATGAAAAAGTGATTGGTCTGATTCAGCCAGGCCAGAGCTTTGGTGAGGCGGTGTTGTTTTTGGAACGCTCGTTCCCTATATATGCGCAAGCGATATTGGATGCTAAAGTGTTGTTAATTACTAGAGACGCTATTTTTGACATTCTCGATAGCGATGTTACCGTAGTTCGGCGTATGCTGGCGGGTATATCCGCACGTAATCGCCAATTGGTGAACGACATTGAATCTATTTCATTGCAAAATAGCACACAACGCTTGATTGGTTACCTACTACAAATCAGTGCTGATTCACCTAATCCAGCCCGCGTGCAGCTTCCCGCCAGTAAGCTGACTATTGCTTCTATGCTCAATATTACGCCAGAAACACTCTCACGCGTCATGCTCAGGTTGCATAATGCTGGGCTTATCGAAGTTAACGGCAAGGAAATTGTCATTACCAATGTTGCTGGATTACGCAACTTTGAGTGAGATTGATCACTACCAAGCCCCACACATGTTTTGAAAGAAACATCGACTTAACTGGCTTAAAATAATTCTTACTCCTTAAAAAAAGAGTTTTTCAACAGAATCTTTAGGATAAAGGCTAATTGAAATTGGTGTTATTTGATTCGTTCAATCACCACTCCCAAAGCCTTCAATCCTGGCAGTATCGCGGGTTTCGCTACTTTAATTTTCACGCTTAACGCGCCAAACTCACTTAAAATTAATTGGCATATATGCTCGGCTAAGGCTTCCACCAGTTGAAAGCTATGTTCATTTAACGTTTCGCGTATGCGCCCAACTACTGCACCGTAGTCTATGGTGTCGGCAATCGCATCACTTTTGCAGGCTTTGGCTAAGTCGTAGCCAAGTTCAATGTCGAGGATAATGGTTTGCGGGGTCATGTGTTCCCACTCAGGTACGCCGAGTTTGGTTTGTACTTTGACTTCGCTTAAAAATATGATGTCCATGATTTTTTCTATAGTTTAGAATGTGTCAACTTAGATTTTAGAGCATCTTAATATGAATGAGTTAGGTTTTATACCCGTTACTTTGGATCCAGTGGTTTGGATTGTTGCAGCTTACTTGCTGGGCTCAATTGCTTTTGGCATTTTGGTGAGTAAATTGTTTGGCTTGCCAGACCCGCGCACGATGGGTTCTGGTAATCCAGGAGCTACCAATGTGTTGCGTAGCGGTAAGAAATTAGCGGCTGTGCTGACTTTGTTGGGAGATGTTTTTAAGGGGTGGTTTCCAGTTTGGTTGGCATTGAAATCTGGCATGACTATGTGGGTGGTAGCCGCCGTGGGTTTGGCTGTATTTTTTGGACATTTGTACCCAATTTACTTTCGCTTTAAAGGCGGTAAAGGTGTGGCGACTGCGTTGGGTGTGATGTTAGCTATTTCACCTTTGTTAGGTTTAGCTGCGTTTGGCACGTGGATTTTGGTGTTTGCAATTTCACGTTACTCATCGTTAGCGGCTATTATGGCGGCGGCGTTGGCGCCAGTATATGCGTGGTTTTTATTAGCACATGCAGATAACCTAATCGGCGTCTCAGATTACGTTATTACTGTTTTCGTAATGTCGGTTTTTTTAGTATGGCGTCACAGGACGAATATTCAAAAATTGCTATCGGGTACCGAGTCTGGTTTTGGTAAAAAGTAAAAATTAACACAAACGTCGTTCCTGTTTCTGCGAAATGACGGTCTAAGGTGCCTTCAGCTCGCTTAAATTCCAACGCGGCTTTACGCTAAAGCTGTAATTTTTCTCACCGCCACTTTGCATGGCTTTTAGTCGCATAGCCCCTGCAAAAGCAATCATGGCGCCGTTATCTGTACAAAATTCTAAACGTGGATAGCTAACGACGCATAGCTTGCGTTTAGTCGCAGCATTGAGTTTTTCACGTAATTTGGCATTGGCGCCTACGCCACCAGAAACAATTAAGTTATCTAAACCAGTTTCACGCAATGCCTTCATGCATTTTGTGGTTAACACTTCGGTGACGGCTTCTTGAAATTCGTAAGCAATGTCGGCCTTGGTTTCGTTATCTAAAGGCTTGTGTTGATTAACTAGCGTTAATACCGAGGTCTTTAAACCACTGAAGCTAAAGTTTAAATCGCTACTGTTAAGCAAAGGGCGTGGTAGCTTAAAGTGAGGTTTACCGCTTTGAGCAAGTTTGGCCAAAGCAGGGCCGCCTGGATAACCCAAGCCTAATAATTTCGCTGTTTTATCGAAAGCTTCGCCGGCGGCATCATCTAAGGTGTCGCCAAGCAATTCGTATTCGCCTACGCCATCTACACGCATCAATTGACTATGGCCGCCTGAAACCAGCAGTGCAACAAATGGAAAGTCGGGCGGGTTTTCTTCTAATAATGGTGCCAGCAAATGCCCTTCAAGGTGATGCACATGGATGGTGGGGATTTGCAAGCTAAACGCGAGCGATTCAGCAAAGCTGGTGCCCACCAATAGTGCACCAGATAAGCCAGGCCCTTGCGTGTAGGCAATGGCGTCAATATCTTGTAAAGTTTTATTGGCATCTTTGAGGGTGATTTCAGTGAGTGGCAACACGCGGCGAATATGATCGCGTGAGGCGAGCTCCGGCACCACGCCGCCGTATTCCGCATGCATTTCAACTTGTGAATATAGTGCGTGAGCAAGTAAACCGTGCTCAGTGTCGTATAATGCAATGCCAGTTTCGTCGCATGATGATTCAACGCCAAGGACTAACATAAATGAAGTTCGCACATTTGTTGAGATTCACTCGATATAAAAATTGAATTATTACGCATTTAACCTAAAAATGCATAAAAGTAATTGAATAAAAACAATTATACGATTAAAATAGTCGGCTTTTCTCAGTTTCTAAACCTTGCGCGTTAACTTTCATACGTTATGGCTTGGTTAATTATTAGAAGCTTGAGCATAAACTTAAACCATATAATTTGAACCATATTGTTCCGATAAGAGAGAATGAATGTCTAGTGTACGCGTAAAAGAAAATGAGCCGTTTGATGTTGCCCTTCGCCGTTTTAAACGCTTAATTGAAAAAACAGGTTTGTTGAATGATCTTCGCGCTCGCGAATTTTATGAAAAACCAACTTGGGAACGTAAACGTAAAGCTGCTGCCGCTGTTAAGCGTCAGTATCGTCGTTTGCTGAAACAAACGCTTCCAGCAAAACTTTACTAGTAGCGGGTAGCATGGCCGAAACAAAGCTTACAGAGCCTGGTAACACAGAAGCTGAGTCAGATGATGCATTCTGGCGTGTAGCGGATACCTTTATAGGTAGCGCCAACGAGCAGGCTGCTGCAGTTGATCGTGGTGTGGTAAGTGCTGGTTTTGCCTATGCTTCAGCGCGGTTTAATGCGTTTGTGATCGCATCACAATGCGGCAGCAAACAAGCTTTTGAAACTGAAAAAGCCGCCGCGATTGATTACTTTGTGAATCAATACAAATTAGCACTGACTGAAAACGTGGCTGACTATCAAGCTAATTTCGATACCTATATCAACAATAACGCCTAAAGCTAAAGCGCATAAAGTTAAATGAGCCTTAAGTTACAAATTACAGAAGACATGAAAACCGCAATGCGCGCTAAAGACAGCGCGCGTTTGGGTGCGATTCGTTTGTTGCAAGCGGCTATTAAGCAGCGTGAAGTCGATGAGCGCATTGAATTAACAGATGCTGACGTCATTGCCGCTATTGAAAAAATGCTGAAACAACGCCGTGATTCAATTGCCGCATATGAGTCTGCAAAGCGAGACGACTTGGCTGATATTGAAAAATATGAAGTCAGCGTATTGCAAACTTATTTGCCACAACAACTGACAGAAGCTGAAGTGCTAAGTATTTTAGAGCAAGTGGTGCTTGATACTGGCGCTGCGGGCATTAAAGATATGAGCAAAGTGATGGCAGCGATCAAGCCGCTCGTTGCGGGCAAGGCTGATATGGGTAAAATTTCAGGTTTGATTAAAACGCGCTTAGCTTAAGGTTTGCACTAAAACTGGTGTTGTACATGCGGGCAGTAAATACTAAAGGAGCGATAAGCTCCTTTTTTGTTTGTAAAATTAAGCTAAAATCATCAATAAACCTATAAATGCAGACGAATTTTGATACCTGAAAGTTTTATTCAAGAACTCCTCAACCGTGTTGATATTGTTGATGTGGTTGATAAAAGTGTGCCACTTAAAAAAGCAGGCGCTAATTATTCTGCCTGTTGCCCGTTCCATAATGAAAAATCCCCAAGTTTTACTGTAAGCCCTACCAAGCAGTTTTATCATTGTTTTGGTTGCGGTGCGCATGGTACGGCAGTAGGTTTTTTAATGGAGTATCAAGGTTTAAGTTTTGTTGAATCCATCAATGAGCTTGCGCGCATGGTAGGTATGACTGTCCCTCAAGAAACACGTGACCCTGATAAGCCTGCGCCTAAAGTGGTGGTTGGCTTGCAAGAGGCCTTGCAGCAGGCCGCGCAATATTACAAAGCCGAACTAAAAAAATCACAGCGTGCAATTGAGTATTTAAAAGGTCGCGGTCTAAGCGGGCAAGTGGCGGCTAAGTTCCAAGTGGGTTATGCGCCAGCGGGCTGGCAAAATTTACAAAGTGTTTTCCCGCATTATGAAAATGAAGTATTAAACATTGCGGGCTTAGTAGTTGAGAATGAGCAGGGTAAACGCTATGACCGCTTTCGTGACCGCATTATGTTCCCAATTCATGATCAAAAAGGGCAGGTGATTGGTTTTGGTGGGCGCGTGATTAACCCGGAAGATACACCAAAATATTACAACTCACCCGAAACGCCGTTGTTTCAAAAAGGGCATGAACTTTACGGTTTGTTTTTAGCGCGCCGATCTATTCGTGATGCGGGTCGAGCTTTGGTGGTTGAAGGCTACATGGATGTCGTGGCGCTAGCGCAATATGGTATTGAATATGCGGTTGCGGCCTTGGGTACGGCAACGACCCCATATCACATTGCTAAACTCATGCGTCAGACGGATGATATTGTATTTTGTTTTGATGGCGACAGCGCAGGGCGCACCGCCGCTTGGCGTGCAGCCATGAATGCATTGCCAGCACTTACGGATGGCTTAAAGCTATCGTTCTTATTTCTACCCAAAGAACATGATCCGGATTCTTATGTACGTGAGTTTGGACGTGAAAAATTTGAGGCAGAAATTAAAGCGGCTATGCCGCTCTCGCAGTATATTTTGCAACATCTTAGCGAGAATAATACCTTACAAAGCCAAGAAGACCGTGTGCGCTTTTTGAATGAAGCTGAGCCGATTATGCAGCAAATCAAGGCGCCGCGCAGTGCCATGTATTTGCGCAAAAAAGTGGCAGAGTTGGCACAGTTATCCACTGATGAAATGCAAAGCCTGCTTAAGCTGCCAAATTTAAATAAAGTGCCAGCAAAGGCTAGGCCAAAACTCACGCGTACCACGGCGTCATTACAAAAACGTTTTTGTTTAATGTTGCTGATGCATCCAGCACTCGCAAACCGAGAAGATTTATCTTGGATTGATGACCATGCTGAAGAGGATGTTTTATTGCGGCACACTATTGAAATTTGCTTGCAACACCCTCATTCTAAACTAGTAGTTTTATTGCGTGAACTTGAAAACAAGTTGCAGGCAAAGGTTTTGCGCGAGCTAGAGCATGAGTTGAGTGCATTAGATGAAACCTTAGATCTCGCACAGGAGTTGGCGGGTGCAAGGCAGCAGCTGCAAGATACCTACTCGCATCGGCAAGAAGCATTATTGTTAGCTCGTCTTAGTGAAAAACCATTAAACAGTTTGACTGAAGACGAAATTACCCTGCTGAAATCGGTGGGTAGTAAACCCAGCCAAAATAGGGCTTAATTCTGTTATAATACACGGTTACAGTAATATTATTCACCATGCGCGTAATGCTGCATGGCAGATGCATAAACTTTAGAGGTAAGTCATGGCGAGACCAAAGAAAAGCGATCAGATAGCTGAAAAAAAATCAGGTGAGTTTGTTAGCTCAGAGTCACAAGAGGCAAGCGCTGAAGAGCGCCGCACCAGACTCAAAAGCTTAATTGTATTAGGTAAAGAGCGTGGTTATCTCACTTATGCTGAAATTAACGATCACTTACCCGATGACGTGCAAGGCTCTGAACAGATTGATGGCATTATCGGCATGATTAACGACATGGGTATTCAGGTGTATGAAGAAGCGCCTGATGCTGAAGCGTTGTTAATGTCTGATGCGCCGGTCGCTGTGACAGATGAAGATGCCGTAGCAGAAGCCGAGCAAGCGCTCGCGACCGTGGACTCTGACTTTGGCCGCACTACCGACCCAGTGCGTATGTATATGCGCGAGATGGGTACCGTCGATTTGCTGACGCGTGAAAGTGAAATTGAAATTGCGCGCCGTATTGAAGATGGCCTAAAGCACATGGTGCAAGCAATTGCTGCCTGCCCAACGACCATTGGCGCATTGTTGGATTTGGTTGAAAAGGTTGAAAAAGACGAGCTAAGTGTAGATGACTTAGTGGATGGCTTAATTGATTCTGACATCGGTTTAGATGATGCGATGACCGTTGAATCAGAAGAAGACGAAGAGCTAGAAGAAAACGAAGAAGATGATGGCGATGAAGATGGTGCTAAAGCTGCCGCTATTTCAGCAGAGGCTTTAGCCAAACTTAAAGCAGAGTTGCTTAAGCGATTTGAAGTGGTGCGCGCTGCGCATCAGAAAATGACGGTAATTTTACCTGCTAAAGGCTCACAAGACTTTGAGTATCAAGCGTTATTAGCAGAAATCCTAGTAGAACTCGCCGCATTCCGTTTTTCACCGAAGCAAATTGAAAGCCTGTGCGACCAAGTGCGTAAATTGGTAGAAGACGTGCGCGGTCATGAACGTAAAGTGTTGGATTTCTGTGTAGAGAAATCAGGCATGCCACGCCTGCATTTCATTAAGTCATTCCCTGGCAATGAAAGCAATTTAAGCTGGTTGGCTGAAGAACTAAAGGCAGATAAACCTTATGTGGAAAAACTTGCTCGCTTTAACCATTCGATTTTAGATCAGCAACAACGTTTGATTGATTTGGAAGCTAAAGTTGGCATTCCAACCAAAGAGCTAAAAGAAATCAACAAACAAATGACGACAGGCGAAGCGCGTGCGCGTCGCGCCAAGCGTGAAATGATTGAAGCCAATCTGCGTTTGGTGATTTCTATCGCTAAAAAATACACTAATCGTGGCCTGCAATTCTTGGATTTAATTCAAGAAGGCAATATTGGTTTAATGAAAGCGGTAGATAAATTTGAATATCGCCGCGGCTTCAAGTTTTCAACCTATGCCACATGGTGGATTCGCCAGGCAATTACACGTAGCATTGCAGACCAAGCGCGTACTATCCGTATTCCCGTGCACATGATTGAAACGATTAACAAAATGAATCGTATCAGCCGTCAAATTCTGCAAGAAACAGGTGTTGAGCCTGACCCGGCTTTACTGGCAGAAAAAATGGAAATGCCAGAAGATAAGATTCGTAAAATATTAAAAATCAGCAAAGAGCCGATCTCCATGGAAACGCCGATTGGTGATGATGAAGATTCACATTTGGGCGACTTTATTGAAGACAGCACAACGCTTGCACCAGTAGATGCAGCAGTTTATGCCAGCTTACGCGATGCAACGAGTGAAGTGTTAGAATCACTCACGCCGCGTGAAGCAAAAGTGCTACGTATGCGCTTTGGCATTGAAATGAATACTGATCACACGCTGGAAGAAGTGGGCAAACAATTTGACGTAACACGCGAGCGTATTCGTCAAATTGAAGCGAAGGCATTACGCAAATTACGTCACCCTACACGATCTGAAAGATTAAGAAGCTTCTTGGAAACCGGTCAAGACTAATCTAGAATGAATGGTTATTAAAGTTTCGGCCCCTTAGCTCATGCTTGGTTAGAGCAGCGGACTCATAATCCGTTGGTACTGTGTTCGACTCACAGAGGGGCCACCAATACAGAGGCGGCTTGCATGATTTTATTCATGCGGGCCGCTTCCATTAGTAACTAATAATGACAAGGATTCATCATGACTCAAATTAAAAAACCTGCAGTAAAAAAGGTTACGGCCTCAGAAACAAGCGTGAAGAAGGCGGCTCCTAAACCGCGTGCCAAGAAAATCGCACCTGTTTTCAGCAATCAAGAACGTTACGAATTGATTCAGAAAACTGCTTACTTTATCGCTGAGCACAATGGATTCGTAGGTGACCCACATGCATTCTGGGCTGAAGCAGAAGCACAGGTCAATGCAATAAAATCGTGATGCATTCAACCCAAATTCTCCAGTATTTGAAGAAGCACGGACAACAGGCCGATTGGGAAATAGCCGCAGGAACGGGCTTGGCACTTTCCACGGTACACGCAACGCTGATTAGCCTTTCCGAACGAGGGGAGATTTCTAGTTGCAACGTGACTAAGTTCATTGACGGGCAGCCTGTTGAAGGGTTGTTGTGCCGTATTGCTGGAACGATTCCGCCTGCAGCACCAGGCAGGAAAGCCTCTGTAAAACCATTAGCTTGAATCTGCCAGCGCTGTGTTCTACCCACAGAGTGGCCAACAATATAGGGGCGTCTGTTGGCAATGGTGCTCGTTTTTATTTTGTAGTTTTACATAAGGGTTTCTACTTAATGTGGAGGCTGTTTTGTATTATCGCAAAAGTATTTATCATGCTAGTAAACCGCCATCAGTCACATTGAAATTGCCTCTTAATTTACTACACCTTCAATATTAGAAGACAAATGTCTATGGAATCGTCAGTGCCTCAGAAACAACCTAACAATCCATTGCATGGAATAACGCTTGAGACCGCAGTTACGGAACTGGTGGCGCATTTTGGCTGGGCTGGTTTGTCTGAACGCATTGCGATACGCTGCTTCAGCAATGATCCCAGCATTGCGTCAAGTCTGAAATTTCTACGTAAAACGCCGTGGGCACGTGATAAGGTAGAGGTGCTTTATGGCGTTATGCTCGATATTAACCGAGTTAAGATTGAGGCTGATTGATTTCTATCTGGATTATTCTAGGGAAAGCGAACTTTTTTGGTTGGGTTCGTTCGCTCATGTCTGCTACTGTATATCGGCGGTATGAATACAATCATAAAATCAGTATTAAATATCAGGATAATCATGAATAACAGCAACATCAGTCTCAAAGTACCGTTCAATGAAAAAGATCAAGCCAAAGCCTTGGGTGCTCGATGGAACGCTGAATTGAAACAATGGTACGTGCCAGAAGGGGTGAATTCAGCACCGTTTGAAAAGTGGTTTGCAAACTCATCTGCACCAGAAAAAGGTGCGGCTAAAGCTGCTGCACGTAGTGCCACCGCTGATAATCAGTCTTTTGATGATGATGTGGATGCAATCAATGCTAAGTTCCGAGAGGCTTATGAACCACGTGAGTTTGATGGGTTGTAACCTTCATGCGACTTGGATGCGTAGCATTACGCTCTGAATAGGCAATGAATTAAAACCTACGCTAAAATTACACGATTAACTTCATTTGCAGTTTATTTTTTCTGCTTTAACATCGTTTGTAAGTTCGCAAATGGGTTGTGGGTTGCTACGTTGGCTTGTTCTCCGTTTTGTCTGCTTCGTAACGACTCATCAAAAATACGCGCATGCTCGTTTTCATGACAGTACAAACAGAGTAATTCCCAGTTACTGCCATCTGGCGGGTTGTTGTCGTGGTTGTGGTCTTTGTGGTGTACTGTTAGTTCACGTAGGCGCACACTGGAGAACTCACGCGCACATCGCACACAAATCCATGGGTAAAGTTTGAGTGCTTGTTCGCGATAGCTTGCTTCACGCTCAGTATTGTGGCGACGCGCTTCAGCGACGATGCTATCAAGACGCGAATTTTTAGGGGTTGTGTGCTTGTCCATGTTTCGACGCGCTATCTTTATCTATAGGAACCATCAAACATGAAAAGATAGACTAAGTTGATTACTAAAAAGTGCCTGAGTAAATTATCAGTCAAAATCATCAGCATCGTGCAATGCTAGTGTTTCTGATAAGTCATTAGAGATGACATCATATCCAGCATTCTCTAACTTTATTCTATACTCACAAGATGGAAGATGTCCTTCCAAGTTGCCATTGATGGTTGTTGTTTCCACTTTGCAGTAAGCGCAACGATAGTTGTGCATTTGATTTTCCAAGTTTTCTTGAGGGAAATCGATGTAGTATAGTTTTTTCATTACTTGTGTTCTCCAATATAATGACTACTTTGATTAGTATAACCATCAACACACAAAGATAAATATGAAAATCTGGCTAAAACGTTTCGCAAACATACTAACAATAGTCGCTACTTTATTTTTGATTATTGGGCTGGGTTATGTACTTGTAAAGCATCAACCTATAGGTGATTTTATTTCAGAGGCAGCACTTTGTTACTTAGCGATTGCTGCCTCTAATTATATTATATTTGGCGCTGCCACATTGTGGCATAAAAAAGCCGATATTATAGTGTGAGTCACTATTTGTTAGTCTTGATATAGAGGCAACCTAAATACGTAATAACACCGCATGCTGAGTGCAGTTGATTAGCTGTTAAAGTTGCAAACTAATAAAGTTATCCTTAAATCAAATGAAAACAAAATTATCCATATGAAAGCAATGATACTTGGTGCTGGCAAGGGAACTAGGGTTCAGCCAATTACGCACGAAATACCTAAACCCATGATTCCATTGATAAGAAAGCCTGTCATGGAATACCTGGTAGACCTCCTTAAAAAACATGGGGTCGATGAAATCATGGTGAATACCAGCCATTTAGCGCCCGTTATTGAGAACTACTTTAGAGATGGTGAACAGTTTGGTGTCAGCATCGCCTATTCTTATGAGGGGCACATTTCATCAGATGGGGTTGTCACAAGTGTGCCAATAGGTTCTGCTGGCGGTATGAAGAAAATTCAGGATTTCTCTGGTTTTTTTGACGAGACATTTATCGTGCTGTGTGGAGATGCCTGGATCGATTTAGATATTACTAAAGCATTAGAAATCCATCGTCAAAAGCGGGCGATTGCGAGTGTTATTCTTAAACAAGTACCTAATGATGAGGTATTTAAATATGGCATCGTTGCGATAGATGAAAACGATCGTATTGTTCAGTTCCAAGAAAAACCTAACCCTGAAGATGCCGTCTCTAATTTAGCGAGCACGGGGATTTACATTTTTGAGCCGGAAATTTTTAATTACATACCATCTGACGTCGCGTATGACATTGGCGGAGAGTTGTTGCCAAAGTTAGTACAGGAGAAGTTAGCTTTTATTGGCATCAATTTGCCGTTTCAGTGGCTAGATATTGGTAATGTACACGATGTGTGGACGGTAACTAGCAAAATACTGAATGGCGAAGTTAAAGGTTTTAAAATGCCAGGCAAAGAAGTGAGGCCAGGTGTTTATGTGGGTATCAATTTAAATGTTGATTTAGACCAAGTGAATATTACGCCGCCTGTTTATATTGGCGGCAGTACTAAGATTGAAGCGGGTGCAACCATCGTCGGGCCAGCAGTGATAGGCGCCAATTGTGTGGTAGAAAGCGGCGCTGTTATTAAAAATTGTATCGTAGAAGACTATACTCGGGTGGGCAGCTTAGCTAATTTAGAAGGTAAAATTATTTTTGGTAGCAAATGCATTGATCCAATTCTCGACACACAAGTTGATATCACTGAAGCCAGGCTTGAGTTTATGATAGACGATGCACGCAAGCCCGTGGAGGATGCTTAATCGCATAATTGCAAAGGTCTAGAACCATTAGCCCGCTTAACGCTTTAGTAATTTGAATGCCTGAAAATATCACCCTCTGGTTTTAAGTCAAAAGCAATGCAAATGCGCTCTTCATTTGAGTTAAATGGGATGGTGCGATGAAACAGTGAAGATGGAAACAGTACAATATCACCCACGCTGGGTGTGGCAATACCTACAGGGAAGTTGTCGTGTTTTTGTGGGTAATTGTCGCCATGTAAGCCATATTCAAAACAGCCCTCTAGCGGATCTTGTTTATCCTTTGGTAAAACGAGATAGACCGCACCGCTAATCCAGCCTACTTCGTGGATATGCCTATCGACAAAGCCACCGCGACGCAACCTGACGTACCACGAGCTAGTAAATTCGAGCTCTTCTGGAAACGATTTCATCAGCTCGCAATCAGCTCCTGCAAAGCGGTTTTTATAATTAATAAACTCTTGTTTAACCAGTTCACCTAATTTTCTAAATGAAGCTTCCGGGCGTTTGAATAGATTGCCTGCAGATTGCTTGCCATTGATAATCATGCCTTGTGCGCGCACTTCAATCGCAGTGTTGTCAATGTCGTTTAATAAATCTTTAAGAAATTGGCTATTTGGTTCAGCTAATTCTTTGATGCTATTTTGGTAAACAAAATCAAAGCTATTTTTGCAGAAGTTATAGGTATTTTCTACGCAAAAATTGGTGGCATAGTGTGTGGATAGCGTAGCTAAAAACGGCGCATCATGTTTTTTATGGGTGCGGACAATTTCATCCAGCTTGGTTTTAAATGTATCAAAATGCTCAGCTTTGTAGGTGCAATACAGTGCGCGTTCTTCCCAGTCATCTAGTTTAGAGCGCTCAAAATGCGTAACTGCTTCATCAAAGCGCCCCGCAAGGTATAAAAATTCACCCATGTTGTAATTGGCGCCCGCGTGGTTTGGGTTTAGCTTGAGCGTGTCTAGGTAGCTTTTAATGGCTTCTTCCATATTGCCTTGGTCGCGCAGGCACTCGCCGAGATAATTATGGGCATCTGCGTAGTTAGGAAACATGGCGATGGCGGACTTGAAGTGTGTGATCGCTGCATCAAGCTTGCCTTCGTCGCGTAGGGCGGTGCCTAAGTTAAAATGCCCTCTAGGGTCAGCATGAATACTAAGTGCGCTGCGGTAGCTTTTAATGGCCTCTTCAAGCATGCCTTGTTTTTGCAATAGGGTGCCTAAGTTGGCATAAGCTTCAAAAAAATTTGGGTTAAGTGCGATAGCTTTATGGTAGTTATTGGCTGCTTGTTCTAATTGTCCTACATTGGTAAGCGCGATGCCTAAATTAAAATGTAAGTCAGGCGTATTGGGCTGTAACGCTAACGCTTTGGTGTAGCTTGCCACTGCGTCATGAAATTTAGATAAGCCATCTTGAGCAATACCTAAAATCTGATAAAGGATGAATGTGTTCGGGTAGCGTGCTACTAACTTTTTGGCGGCAAGTTCAGCCTCGGCCAATTTTCCAGTATTGAGCCACTGTAATACTGGCTGCATTTCCAGCTGGCTTGGTTGTTGGTTAAAAGGTTGTGGTTGTTTTGCCATGACTTATCCTGCTTGGGTTTTTAGCTTCGCTTAAGTTGCATATTCTAAAACAAAATTATTCATTGTGCTTTTGTAATCGACTGGCCAATTGACGCAAAAATTTCATGGCAACTTGCGGTTCATCTAATAACAGTGTTTCAATATTGTCTGGCTGCATTGATATAACGTCAGCCTGTTCGGAGGTGACAACCGCATCGGCAATGGTGGGTGTGTTTGACAGCATGGCCATTTCACCAAAGTAGTTACCTGCCTCAATGGTACGCAATACATGGCCGTGTTGCAAAAGCTGTACTTGTCCATTGGCCAAGTAATACATGTAATGAGTCACGTCGCCATGCGTAAAAATGTAATCACCTCGTGCATAAGTTTTGCCATAACGTTGCATTAGTTTTTGCACGTAATTGGTTTGGTCACGCAAAGTTGCCGATGTTTTGTCATCAAACAAGCCTTTAAGTAACAAAACGTCTTTTTTTCTTAAGGTGGCGATCAACTCAGTGCCTAGTAAAAACACGGCAAAGTTAAAGTAAAGCCAGGTAATCGAAATGAATAAATTCTTCATGCCACCAAATACAGTGCCATAAGAGGTATTGACCGATAAAAACAGCGTAAAGGCTGGTCGCATGATTAGCCAAAGAATCGCGGTAAATAAAGCACCGATAAAAATATGCTTAACGGATAAACGAACTGGAAAGAACGCAAAATAAAAAGCAGCAATTAGTAGCGTGGTCATGGCAAGTGAAATCAGCGTCACCAATATACCAAATTGCATCAGCAAGCTATTGGAACCTATAAAAGCCAGGGATTTTTCGAGCAGCAAGCCGGCAAAGGTAAACAAAAAAAACAGAAACAGCATGCCGATAATCGCAAGCATGTCTTTTATTTTTCGGCGTACAAATGAGGGAGCCTCTACTAACGCGGCTATGTGATAGAAAGCAGAGCGCATGGCTCCAGCTAAAGGCGTAACCGCCCAAAGCAACACAAATAAACCCAGCGCACCCCATGCAGCTTGCTGCTTCGATGCGTTATATACTTCAACCATAATAGTGTTACTTAATTGGGGTACTAAGTTGCCAGTAATAATAGCGAGTTTCACGATTGCGTAATCGGAGCTAAACACCAATTGGCTTAGCAAAAAAAACATCAGCAATACCAGCGGGATAAGCGCAAACATGGCATAAAAAGAGAGCGAGGCTGACAACCCCAACACATTGTGCCGCTGAAATGCATTCAACATTTCATGCATCACAAATAAAGGCGTGTTGTAGCGTTGCTTAGCGTACGCCTCGCGTGGCATGTTAATCGCCTTGCGTAAATCGTTTTTTTTAGCGGTAAAGGTGACTTTTTTCATGACATGTTTGATAGACTTTTATTGATGACATTTAATTCAGCAATCGTTTAGATTACGCAGGTAATGATCATTCTAAGCAATTAAGTGTTTAAATTTCTCGGTTGCACACACTAAAGCAGAGGTGGTGCCAGTTTCCATTGCAGAATGCCCAGCGTCTTCAATGATATGAAGCTCAGCATGTGGCATGGAGCGGCTAAGCTCCCAAGCCGTAATGGGTGGGCATACCATGTCGTAACGCCCCTGCACAATAATGGTTGGAACATGGCACAACTTCAATGTTGCCTCAGTGAGTAAATCACGGTCACCCACAAAGCAATGATGCTGAATGTAATGAATTTGCACTCTGGCGCGCGCGCGTTCAATTTTACCGTCAATGTCGCTAGTGCTGGCAGGTCTTGGTAATAATGACATGATGCTACTTTCAAATGCATTCCACTGAATAGCGGCAGGAATACTTATATTAGTATCATCACTAAAAATAAGCTGTCCATATGCGCTCAACGGGTTATCTCTTACATCGATGGGTAAAAATTCACACAACCGCTCCCAAGGCGCTGGAAAAAATGTTTTCACCGCACCTAAAAACCAATGTAATTCACTAGGACGGCTTAAAAAGATACCACGCAAAATCAAGCCAGAAACATGCGAGGTATGTTGCAAGGCATAAGCCAAAGCCAGCGTGCTGCCCCAAGAGCCGCCAAATACAAGCCACTGATGAATACCTAACTGCTGACGAATTAAATCGATGTCATTAACTAAATCATTGGTGGTGTTTTTATCGATAGCCCCGAGTGGTTTGCTGCGCCCACATCCGCGTTGATCAATGAGGATAATTTGATAATATGCGGGATCAAAAAAACGACGTTGAGCAGGATTGCAACCACTGCCAGGTCCGCCATGTAAAAAAACCACAGGCACGCCGTTTGGGTTGCCACAAACTTCATAATAAACTTCATGCAAATCATCGGCTTTAAGCACATGCTGCGCATAAATTTCTAATTCTGGATACAAATTGTAAGTGGTGTTCTGCATGATGCTTTAGAGGCTTTCTATATGATTATAAACAACATTTTATATTGATTTATTATGCATTAAGCTGTTAAGGCATAAATAAATATAAATTTAGAATTAAATGTAAATAAATTGTAACCAATGTATTGCAATTCGTGATTGACTGGGATATAGTCCGAAATACGCACACGAACTGTGCTAAAAAATAGTTTTACTAACGAGTTAAGAATTTGAGATTACATCAAAAACGCTAACTAATTAAGTGAAATTATTGACAAAACCTTAGTAGTTTAACTTTGGAGATTAAATATGCAAATCAACAAAATCAAATTGGCTCTTGGCTTAGTTGCTGGTATGGCTTTGCCATTAGTGGCATCAGCTGCAGCAGACCAAGAAGCAGCAATGAAAGATTCAAACAACTGGGCTCACCCACGTGGTCAGCACAACAACCAAGGTTACAGTGCTTTAGCACAAGTTAACAAAGGTAACGTTAAAAACCTTAAAGCAGCTTGGACATTCGCTACTGGTGTAAACCGTGGTCACGAAGGTTCACCTGTAGTTGTTGGTAATATGATGTATGTACATACAGCATTTCCAAACAACGTATATGCACTTGATTTAAACGACAATCAAAAAATCTCATGGTCTTATTTCCCAAAACAAGATCCATCAGTACAAGCTGTATTATGTTGCGATAACGTTTCACGTGGTTTAGGCTACGGCGACGGTAAAATCTACTTGCAACAAAATGATGGTAACTTGGTTGCTTTAGACGCTAAAACTGGTGCTAAAGTATGGTCAACATTAGTAAATGATCCAAAAGTTGGTGCTACAAATACTAATGCTCCACACGTAATTAAAGACAAAATCTTAACCGGTTGTTCTGGTGCTGAGTTTGGTGTACGTTGCTTTATGGCAGCTTACAATGCAAAAGACGGTTCATTAGCATGGAAAGCTTACTCAACAGGCCCAGATGCTGAAGTATTGATTGGTGCAGATTTCAACAAAGATACACCTGAGTACAGTGCACTATCAGTTTACCAAGACGTAAACGGTGGTAACAAAACAGGCGGTTCATTTAACAAAATCCCTAACGACCAATTAAAAATTGGCGAAAAAGATCTTGGTACACGTACATGGTTAAAACCACAAGCAGTTAAAGATGGTTGGCAACATGGTGGTGGTTCTACATGGGGCTGGTGGCCGTATGATGCACGTACAAACTTGGTTTACTACGGAACAGGTAACCCATCAGTTTGGAATCCAGATGTCCGTCCAGGCGACAATAAATGGTCTATGACTATTTTCGCTCGTGACTTAGATACTGGCGTTGCAAAATGGGGCATGCAAATGACTCCACATGATGAGTGGGATTACGATGGTATTAATGAAGTGATCTTGTTCGACAAAGGTGGAAAAACATACGCTTGGCACCATGACCGTAACGGCTTTGCATACACATGGCATGCTGGTAATGGTAAATTAGTAGCTGCTGAAAAAGTTCACCCATTTGTTAACTGGGCAACTGGCGTTGATTTGAAAACAGGCGTGCCTAACAAATTAGCTTCAGCTTCAACTCACCAAGATTACAATGCTAAAGGCGTTTGCCCAGCTGCATTGGGTACTAAAGACCAACAACCAGCTGCGTACTCACCAAAAACTGGTTTAGTTTATTCTCCATTGAACCACGTATGTATGACATACGAGCCAGTTGAGTCTAAATATGTTGCTGGTCAACCTTGGGTTGGTGCTACATTGACTATGTTCCCAGGTCCTGACGGTGTAATGGGTGGCTTTGCTGCTTATGACCCAATGACCAACAAAAAAGTATGGTACAACAAAGAGAAATTCTCAGCATGGGGTGGTGCTTTAACTACTGCTACTGACTTAGTGTTCTACGGTACTTTAGATCGTTGGTTCAAAGCGGTTGATGCTAAATCAGGTAAAGAACTTTGGAAATTCCAAGTTGGTTCTGGCGTGATTGGTAATGCATTCACCTACGGTAACAAAGGTAAACAATACGTTGGCGTGCTATCAGGTATCGGTGGCTGGGCTGGTGTTGCGATGAACCTTGGTATGACTAACCCAACAGATGCTTTAGGCGCTGCTGGTGGTTATGCTGAACTAGTAAAATACAACGCGGCTCCTGGCGGCGGTGCATTGAGCGTATTTAGCCTATAATTAGTTGTTGTAAAACAATTTAATTGTTAGCTAACTTGTTCAAGTTAGTTCAAATGTAAGAAATAAAAACGCCCCGATTCGTCGGGGTGTTTTTTTTTAAGGGATGGAAAAACTTGATCTGTGAAAGAACAAGTTTAGTGCTAACCTTAGACGCTAAATTTAGTTACAATATAGAGTGTTATCGTTTAGTAAAAAGAACTTTTAAGGTCAGTAATACTCTCAGAATAGTTGGCAGCAGTCCTGTCGTATTTTAAATAAGGAAATAACAATGTTGAAACATGTGAATAAAGTGTTAGGTTTAATTGCTTTGATGGCAGTCTTACCTAGCGTCAGTTATGCAGCAGACCTAGAAATTCCAACACTTAACGCAGATGAAGGCCGTATTGGTGAGGTCAGACGAGTCGTGGATGAATCTGAATTCAAAGTCTGTGCAGATCCTGATAACATGCCATACTCCAATTTAAAACAAGAGGGTTTTGAGGATAAAATTGCTGAAGTACTTGCTAAAGATTTAGGTAAAAAACTCAGTTATACCTATGCATACAACAGACAAGGTTTTTATAGAAATACTATCAATGCTATGCGTTGCGATGTCATCATGAGTACATCATCAGACAATGATGCACTGCGCACCACAAAACCTTATTATCGTTCTGGGCATGTATTTATCTATAAAAAAGATAGCGGTTATAACATCACTAATTGGGATAGCCCCGACCTTAAAAAAGCCATCATTGGTGTGGTGGGTCAAAGTCCTGCTACCATTCCTATGGACGCACATGGTTTGATTGCAAATGCTAGACCTTATCGTATGCAACGTGATTTAAATTTTCCACCAAGCTTTCTTGTAGATGATTTAGTTAAAGGTGAAATTGATGTTGCAGTGGTATGGGGACCAATAGGTGGTTATTTTGCCAAGCAGTCTAAAGTGCCGCTAGAAGTGGTTATTGTGCCTGAATATGAAGATGTAAATGTAAAAGGCAAAGAGTTCTGGAATATATCAGTGGGTGTGCGTAAAAAAGACAAAGAGCGCATGGCTTTAATTCAAGGTGCATTGGACAGAAACCAGGATAAAATCAACAAAATTTTAGATGATTATGGCATTCCACATGTGGCGATAGTTGAAGATGATAGCGTGATGAAAGTTTATCGCAAGAGATCTACTAAAGCTAAAGATGAGCATAGTGACGCTAGCTCAAAACTAGAGTAAAATTACGCCGTTAATTTGAGTGCAATCGTCAACCAAATAAATAATATATACGTTAAGTAGCTACACGTTCAGCAATGCGCTAGCATGAGGGAAACGTAGCTCATTTTTGTGATAAAGATTAGGAGAAAGCATGTTAGGCAATAAAACATTAAAGTCAGCATTGTTTGTTAGTTTGTTGGCGTTGACAGGTTTAATTTCAGTAAATGCAAGTGCGGCTGATATTACGCTTGTTGCAACTCAAGATGGTTCACCGCTCAACATTAAACCAGAGTCATTCGATACGCCAGTGGCTAAAGAATTTTTAGCGACAGGAAAGAACAATTACGTTGGTAATGAGGATGCAATCAAAGCAGGTAAAAAGAAATATAATCTATATTCTTGCAATGCCTGCCATGGTGGCCATGGTGAAGGTGCAATTGCACCAGGCCTGACTGGAGCTACGATGAAATATGCTAAAAACCTAACAAACAAAGGCATGTTTGAAACGATTTGGCACGGTACAAACGGTGGTATGGGTGCAAAAGGTTTGGGTTTAATGGTACCAGAAGACCCGACAGAAGGTTTGAAAGTGGATGATGTGTTAAAAGTAATTGCTTTTATTCGCAGTAACTCTAAGATTACAGGCAATGAGTAAAGAGTAAACTTTTAAACAATGCAGCATTGAAAAACGGTCATTTATATGGCCGTTTTTTTATTATTTTGTTGTAAAATGTTAATCAGTTACATTTTTATAACAATGAATGGAAATGATTGATATGAATAAATATTTACTTTTAGCTGTGCTTTTAGCAACATTAGGCGCATGTGGTAAATCTGGTTCTGATGCATCCTCTAGTGGCACTACATCAGATTCAGCTGCAGTTAAAGCGATAGACTTTGTAACAACGCAAGATGGCACACCATTAAAAATTGATGTGGCTTTATTTGCCACGCCTAGTGCTAAAGAATTTCTAGCCACAGGTAAAAATCCATATATTGGTAATGATGAGGCGATTGCGAAAGGCAAAAAAGTATTTCAAATGTATTCATGTGTTGCTTGTCATGGCGGTCATGCTGAAGGTGCGGTAGCGCCTGGTCTAATTGGACCTAACTTTAAGTACGCTAAAAATGCAACCAACAAAGGTATGTTTGAAACGATTTGGCATGGTACAAATGGCGGTATGGGTGCAAAAGGTATTGGCTTGATGGATCCTACTGATCCTAAAAATGGCATTACCCCAGATGAAACATTAAAGATAATTGCTTGGATTCGCAGTATGGGTACCGGGATTACTGGTAACGAGTAGTCATTGACCTAGAAAAATAGCGCGCTTACTGTCATGCAGTAGGCGCGTTTTTGTTTTTAAGCAATTACCAATCAATACTGACTTTGTGTATATCGCCTTGCGGTGATAGAGCGTAGTCTTTAGACTCTTTTTGAGCCATTATTGATTTATAATTATCATCAAGATGGCAGATAAATGAAAATAGGCGAGGATTTTTGTGAGTATCAATGAACAGCAAGATTTGCATCATGTCGTCATTGTGGGTGGTGGTGCCGGTGGGCTGGAGTTGGCTACAAAACTTGGCGACTCTTTAGGCCGACAAGGCAAAGCCATTATTACGCTCATTGATAAGTCTAAAACCCATGTGTGGAAGCCATTACTGCATGAAATTGCAGCTGGCAGCATGAACCCCGAAAAACATGAGTTAGTGTATCTTGCGCAAGCACACTGGCATCATTTCAAATTCCGTTTAGGTAGCATGGATAGCCTGGATCGTGCCAAACGTGAAATATCTATTGCGCCTAATTATGATGAAGATGGGGTAGAGGTGATACCGCGCCGCACTTTTAAATATGACACTTTAATTATTGCGGTTGGCAGCACTACCAATGACTTTGGTGTTAAGGGTGCGCAAGAGTATTCTATTGCACTCGACACTCAAGATCAGGCGGAGAAGTTTCATCGACGTTTGCATAATGCTTTATTGCGAGCGCAAACACAAATAACGCCAGTGCAAGCTGGTCAGTTAGAAGTAGTGATTGTAGGCGCAGGGGCTACGGGTGTAGAGTTATCTGCCGAGTTACACAATACCACGCGTGAATTAGCGGCCTATGGCTTGGATAAAATTGACCCAGACCGGGACATACAAATTTCATTGATAGAGGCAAGTGAGCGGGTGTTGCCTGCATTACCGCCCAAACTTTCTAATTCGGTAGATTTAGAGTTAAGAAAACTGCGTGTACATCTTTATACTGGTGAGCGCGTGACAGAAGTCACTAGCAAAGGCGTACAAACGCACACTGGGCGTTTTATCCCATCCGCATTAGTGGTGTGGGCTGCAGGTATTAAAGCGCCTGACTTTCTCCATGAAATAGCGGGTTTGGAAACTAATCGTATCAATCAGCTCGTGGTTAATCGTAATTTGCAGACTACGCTAGATGAAAATATTTTTGCTTTTGGTGATTGCGCGGCTTGCCCTTGGCTTGGTCATGGTGATGAAACTGTGCCACCTCGCGCACAGGCGGCACATCAGCAAGCTTCAATGTTAGTAAAAACAGTGAAGTATCGGGTAGCAGGCAAAAATAATTTGCCGGAATTTATCTATCGTGATTATGGATCATTGGTGAATTTGGGGAGCTATACCACCGTGGGCAATTTGATGGGCGCACTTTCTGGCGGTAGTTTGTTGATAGAAGGTTTTATTGCACGTACTATGTATCAATCGTTGTATAAATTGCACTTGATGGCGCTGCATGGTTTTTGGAGCATGGCATTATTCACGCTGTCTCGCATGATTTCAAGACGCACAGAGGCGCAGGTAAAGTTACATTAACCTGGAGTTGTCCACGAAATGGGGTTGGCAGGTATTTCACCGAAAGGTGAAAATTCGCAAAATCACGAAAGTCACTAACAAATTCAAAGGGTTATGTCTGCTGAAATGAAACCCAATAGGTGAGCGCAAGAATTGATTTAAGTTCTTGTTTTATTTGTTCATGTAACGGTAGCGTCTGTGGATGACTGTCATGCATAGACTGACAAAAAGTCCAAATGCAATGACGATGAGATTATTTGGGATTTCAGCTTTTACCATAAGTAGATAAGCACCAAGCAGCAACAGTATCCCGATATGTTCGTTGAAGTTCTGTACTGCTATTGAGTGACCAGCCCCAACTAACTCATGTCCTCGGTGTTGTAACAGTGCATTCAGGGGCACAACGAAGAACCCGGCAAGCGCACCGATTACAAATAGCAGCGCTGCGGCCAGTTGCCAATGCTGTACAAACGCCATGGCCACTACGAGTAAGCCCATGATGATGCCAGCGGGTAACACTTTAGTGCATTGTTCTAACTTGATGTAGCGCGCTGCAACAATCGAGCCAACCGCAATGCCAACTGCAAGTAGTGCCATGAGTTGCGTGGCTTGTTCAAGACCGAAATTAAGTGCACTCGCTGCCCAGGCGATAACAACCAAGCGTAATGTGGCACCTGCCCCCCAAAATAAGGTTGTCACTGCCAGTGAAACTTGCCCGCGTGTATCCATCCATAATGCTTTGAATGAATACCAAAAATCGATCAACATGAAAACTGGATTTTTCTTAGGTAGCTTATGATCAATAGGTAATTTTGGAATGTATATGTTAAATATAGCGGCTACCATATACAGCGCGGTGATGAACATCATCGCCAAGTAAGGGTCATTACTCGCCAATATGCCACCTACAATCGCTCCTAAAATAATGGCAATCACTGTAGAACCTTCCATCCATCCATTAGCGCTAACAAGTTTTTCGGGGGGTAAAAGTTCAGTTAAGATACCGTATTTTGCAGGGGAATAGGCTGCCGCTCCAATACCAACTATACCGTAAGCATATAAAGGCGGCATGCCTAAAATCATAGCAAGACTACCAGTAAATTTGATGGCGTTGGCGATGAACATCACGCGCCCTTTAGGCAGCGCATCGGCAAATGACCCTACAAAAGGTGCAAGTACGATATAGGCGATGACGAAAAATTGTTGCAGTAAAGGGGTATGCCAGTCAGGGGAGTTCATTTGCACAAGTAATGCAATAGCGGCAAATAATAACGCATTGTCAGCCAGCGCAGATGTGAATTGTGCTAGCAGTAATGTGTAAAATCCCTTACACATTTTCATTGCAAGTTACCTTTATCAATATATTCTTTTCTTGCATTGTTGCGTATTCTACCCCTAGTGCGGCGTCTCAAATTATGCATCTTTGGTCACCTATAAAATTTCTGCGGCAAAGTCTGCCAAGCGCGAACGCTCACCACGTTGTAAGGTGATGTGTCCGTTATGGCCCCAGCCTTTAAAGCGATCAACCACGTAAGTAAGCCCCGAACTACCTTCAGTTAAATAGGGGGTGTCTATTTGCGCGATATTGCCTAAACACACTACCTTAGTGCCAGGGCCGGCGCGGGTAATTAACGTTTTCATTTGTTTGGGTGTTAAGTTTTGCGCTTCATCAATAATTAAAAACTTATTTAGAAAAGTACGGCCGCGCATAAAGTTGAGTGATTTTATTTTAATGCGGGTGCGAATTAAATCTTGCGTTGCGGCACGCCCCCAGTCACCTGCATTATCATCACTTTTATTCAGCACATCTAGATTATCTTCAAGCGCGCCCATCCACGGCGTCATTTTTTCTTCTTCAGTTCCTGGTAAAAAGCCAATATCTTCGCCTACTGGCACGGTAACGCGCGTCATGATAATTTCAGTGTAGATTTTTTTATCTAACACTTGAGTAAGCGCAGCTGCCAGCGTGAGTAATGTTTTACCAGTACCAGCTTGCCCTAATAAACTTACAAAGTCTATTTCTGGATCCATTAACAAATTGAGGGCAAAATTTTGTTCACGGTTACGTGCAGTAATGCCCCACACGTTATGTTTGGGCAGTAAGTGATCTTTCACCACCTCCAGCACCGCAGTATCGCCATCTACGCTGCGTACAATGGCATGAAAAGGTTTTTCAAACTCGTAATAAACAAATTCATTGATAAGAAAAGTTTTACATAAGGGGCCCGTGAGTCGATAAAACATGCGGCCAGATTCTTGCCACGATTCCATCGCTTTGCTATGTTGATTCCAAAAGTCAGCAGGTAGTTCTGTCATGCCGCTGTACAGAATGTCGGTATCTTCTAAAACTTTATCGTTAAAGTAGTCCTCAGCCAGCACGCCCATGGCGCGGGCTTTAATACGAACATTGATGTCTTTGCTTACCAAAACCACTTGGCGATCGGTGTGTTGTTTTTGTAAACAAATGACCACACTAATAATTTGGTTATCGGCTTTGCTGCCCGCTAACCCTGGCAGATCTATGTTGAGTTGTTTGGTTTGTAAAAACAGGCGCCCTGTTGCTTGTTTGTTGCCGTTAAGCGATAAAGGGCAGCCTAATTCTAAATTGGTTAAATCTGTGCCTACAATTTCTTCTAGACTACGGCTTACTTGGCGTGCATTACGCGCAACTTCAGTGAGACCTTTTTTATTGTTATCAAGCTCTTCTAAGGTGACCATAGGCAGGTAAATGTCATGCTCTTCAAAGCGAAAAAGAGAAGAAGGATCATGCATTAACACATTGGTATCAAGGACGAATAACTTGGTGCTACCGATGGGTTTTTTAGCCATACATTACTTTCTATGAAGGTGATTGAACAAAATTAAAGTATTTGAATTAAGACGTTTTGAATAAAATTTAAAGGGTTTGAATAAAGTTTAAAACTTCTGCGGCATGACCATCTACTTTAACGCCGCGCCATTCTTTTACTAGCGTTCCATTTTTATCAATGACAAAAGTGCTACGTTCAATGCCGCGCACTTGTTTGCCGTACATGTTTTTCATTTTAATCACGCCAAATAGCGTACAGGCTAGCTCTTTAGTATCGGCTAGTAATTCAAATGGAAAGGTGAATTTAGCTTTAAAGTTTTCATGTGACTTTAAACTATCACGCGACACGCCAAAAATCTCTGTGTTGTGTTGCTGAAATTGTGCATAGGCATCTCTGAACTGAACACCTTGCGTGGTGCAGCCTGGCGTTGAGTCTTTGGGGTAAAAATAAATGACGACTGTTTTGCCGAGATAGTTTGAAAGCTGGAAAGTTTTACCGCCGGTTGCCGGTAACTGAAAGTCTGGTGCAGGTTGGTTTAGCATTGCGGTATCAATCTTCTATGTTTAAAGCCTATCATCATTGTTGATAAAAAGCGTTATTAAGGCAAGGGGATATTTCATGAAAACGACATTTTTTTAGATGAAAGACGGGTGTTAGCGCTGCTTCCAAAATTGCGGGTGGTTATTAGTCGGGTAGATGTAAGTTTTTAGGCAACGAAATGATCACGCTGGTGCCGCCCTCAGGCCTTGCTACAAATTGTAGCTGGCCACCCAAAGCGTCGCATACTTTGAAGGCGAACGGAATACCAAGCCCCGTGCCAAATCTTTTAGTCGTGGGCGCACTCATGGCGCTTGGGTCCGGGGTGAATGGCATGCCGCTGCCATGATCTAATAATTCTAGAACAAACGCGCTGGCAGTGATTTTAAGTTGTATTGCTATCGTGCCTTGATTGCTTGAAGCATCAACTGCATTTAATAGCAGGTTATAAATCACCTGTTCTAATAGATGCTGATCCGTAAAAATGTAATCACTTTTAGCTGCGTTTGTTTTTGGCCAGATTGGTAGAGTGAGCCGGATGGATTTTTTGGCAATTTTTTGTTGAAGTGGCTCCAACGCACCTTCTACGATATCTTTGATTCTGGTATTGCTGGGCTGAGGTTTGAGTGGATGCAAATAAGCGAGCAAGGCGCCGGTCCAGCGTTCAAGCCGATCTACGGTGTTGATAATACCTTGTAATGACTCACGCGTTTCAACATCATGTTCGGGATCATCCATAACTTGAGCAGTGGCGCGAATGCTCGCTAAAGGGTTGCGAATGTTATGCGCTAGCATGGGCACCAACAAGCCCTGCGCGGCTTGCTTTTCGGTACGCACCAGGCTTTCTTGGCTTGTGAGTAACTTGTCTGCCATCTCGTTAATCGCTTTTGATAGCGAGGCGAGTTCTTCAATGCCCTCTGCAGGGGCTTTATGGGTAAGGTTGCCAGCACTGATTTCTGCGGTGGCTTTTAGCACGCCCTCAATCGGTTTTACAATCGAGCGTTTTAAAAATACGCGAGAGAATATCAGCAATAAAATCGCCAAAATTAACGGTGTAAACAATAAAAAAGTAGATTTGCGTTTACTTTCTTCGAGTTGGGCATCAAGCTCAACTTGCTTTTGGTTGAGTAGCTGTTCAGTACGCGCGAGTAATGTTTCGTAGCGATTAAAAAGCCCAGCCTCAATGTCGGTATTGAGTATTTTTTTAAGGTCATCACTGGTGAGGGTTGAGTGCTGGTCAAACAGGGCTGATGTTTCACTTACAAAAGCTTGATAGCCAGCATGCAGCTCATTGATGGCGGTTTTTTCGGCATCGCCGACTGCTATTTTTTGCAATTGGTTAAAGTGGCTTTCAACTGAGCGTGTGAAATTGTTATATTCAGCACGCGCCTCAATGTCATCTAAAAAGTAAGCGTCAAACAGCTCTTTCATTTGGCGGTATAAATCACCACGCGTTTGTTGAACTTCTTGCACCACTAAATTGATACGGTTGGATTCTTGACTAGACTGCTGCTGTAAATGAATGCCAATAGCGCCAACGACGGCGACTAAAAAGATGAGCAAAATAAAAGCGAGCTCGTGAATGAGCAAAAGGTCTTTTAGGGAATGTTTTTTCTTAGTCACTGCGTATGGATAGGCTAGCGATAAAAGTATTATTCAAGCTTAAATGGCACAGGCACAGTAATTGTGAAGTTGTTACCACGTAAGGCTTCAGGTGGCGTGGGGAAAGGCTGTGCTTTTTCAACCATTTCTAACGCCTGTTTATCAAGCACCTCGTAACCACTGGATTTGATGATTGTTTTAGATTTTATCTTACCACCACCATCAAGCAGCAGCTCTATAATCGCTTCGCCTTGCCAGCCGCGCATCTGTGCAATTTTAGGGTATTTTTTATGTTTGCTAATCGCGTTCCATAAAGCGTTGCCGTATTTTCCGCGCGCATCGTCTATATCTGCCTGGTTAACAGGTAACGGTGGAGGCTCTTGCTTTACTGGTGCAGGTGTTGGCACGGTATGTACAGGGGGAGCAGCTTCGGCTTTGGGTGCCACAGCGATGATATCGGCAGGTGGCGCTATTGGCATTGATTGCTCAACAATAGGTTCAACTTTTTCTACTACAGGAGTAGGCAGCGGTTTTGTATTAGGTAAAGGTTTTGGCTTTACGGTCTCCGGCTGCGGCTGAATTGGTTCGGGCTGCACTATAGGTGGGGGTGGAGGCTCTGGTTTTTTAACTAACTCAACTTCTAAGATGGCAGGCGTTTTTATTTCATCAAACTTTAAGTTTGGCATCGCTAACACCAGCAAACCATGCAACAACAATGAGCCAATAATTGCCCAAATCAGTGTGTTTTCATGCGTTGTGGATTGGTGAACTGCGATATTCAAAAGAGAGAAATGCCTGCGTGATTAAAGTTAAAAGATGAGTAGTAATAAACAAAACGAAAAATTATACAACAAGGTTAATCACTATTTGAAACCTTAATGCATTTGGCTGAATACAGCCAAATGCATTAAGCGTTAAACATGAGCATTAAATAATGCCATCTAACACTTGCACCTGCACCAACGCCCCAGCCTCAAGGTTGCCAACACTTTCATCCAACACAATAAAACAATTAGCTAACGACATTGAGCTTAAAAGCGCAGAACCTTGCGCACCGGTGGGTTTTACGCGCCAGTTGCCATCAGTATCAGCAAACAAAATACCACGCTGAAACTCAGTACGCCCCGTGAGTTTTTTAATGGCTTGTGTACACTCTACTTTAAACACTGGCAGCGGCGCTGGGTTGGGCTGCCCCATTAACCTTAACATAGCTTCACGTACAAATTGGTAAAACGTCACCATCACCGCTACCGGGTTGCCTGGTAAGCCAAAGTAATGCGCATTCGCTACTTTGCCATAAGCGAGCGGCCTGCCAGGCTTCATGGCGACTTTCCAAAACATCACTTGCCCATGCTTGGCGAGTAAAAGCTTCATATAATCAGCCTCACCCACTGAAACACCGCCACTGGTAATCACAACATCTGCCTGCTTTGCCGCATTCAACAAGGTGGCTTCAAGTAACGCGGGGTCATCTGCAATCGCGCCAAGGTCAATAATTTCTACGCCTAAACGACTTAACATGCCATAAAGCGTGTAACGGTTGCTATCATAAACTTGGCCAATTTCAAGCGGCTTACCAAGGCTCACTAACTCGTCACCCGTTGAAAAAAACGCCACTTTTAACTTGCGATACACTTCTACATCAGCAATGCCTAGCGATGCAATTAAACCTAAATCCGCCGGGCGCATTAAATGCCCCGCGGCGAGTACGGTTTGACCAATACGCAAATCCTCACCTGCGTAGCGCACATTGGCACGCGGCTTGGGCGCATCGACAAACATAATGTAATCAGCCTCCAGCGAAACTCGCTCTTGAACCACAACAGTATCAGCCCCCAGTGGTATGGCCGCCCCCGTCATAATGCGCGCACACTC
>MHBU01000007.1:29121-32008 GCA_001803395.1 Methylotenera sp. RIFCSPLOWO2_02_FULL_45_14
CTGCATCAATATCGGTAGCATTAAACGCATAACCATCCATCGCCGAATTATCGTAATTTGGCACATTAGCAGGCGATAAAATATCCGCAGCCAACACGCGCCCCAGGCACTCACGCAAAGGTAAAAGTTTAGTTTCGCGTACCGGGCTTAAAAACTGCTGAATAAATAACCGTGCTTTGGCTACGGGCATCGAGTTTGGGTCGTAGTCATCTAGGCAGCTAGGGTTGTGGGACACGTCAGCTAGTGATATTGTGGAGTTCATTCATGGTACTCAATAATTTAAGGCAATGATTGATTGGGAGTTTCTACCTTGATAATACTCTTAACAGATGTTTTTAAGAGTAGCACTATTAAAATAGAAAGCCCAGCACGAGGCTGGGCTTGGATACATGTAATCTAATAAAAGAAAACATTTATTGTAACAACGGCTCTCACCCCGGATGGCTACAACAGCTCAATAATAAGGAAGAATAAAATGCAAAGCAAGCAGAATTTTGGCAATCTTACATTTGGATTTGATATTGGCATAGCTTCGGTAGGTTGGGCGGTGTTAAATGAGCGTCGGATTGTGGATTTGGGGGTAAGGTGTTTTGATAAAGCTGAAACGGCTAAAGAAGGTGAATCTCTTAACCTTGCTAGGCGCAATGCACGCTTGTTACGTCGCCGTTTGCGCCGCCGCGCTTGGCGTTTAACTAAGTTAGCACGTTTGTTAAAAAAACAGGACTTGATTGCAGATGTCGCAATATTCAAGCCTGGAAATCCTTTTGCAACCTCATTATGGGAGCTGCGTAAGCAAGGGCTAGATCGCTTATTAACACATGAGGAATGGGCGCGAGTAATTTATCACTTATGCAAACATCGTGGTTTTCATTGGGTGAGCAAAGCCGAAGAGAAAAAAGCAGAAGAAGACATCAAGGGTGAAGGAGGTAAAGTAAAGCAAGGCTTGGCTGGCACGACAAGACTCATGAAAGAAAAGGGTTATCGCACAGCGGCAGAAATGGTGCTGGCAGAATTCCCGCAAGCACAGCGCAATAAGCGGGGTGAATACAGTAAAGCATTAAGTCGTGTGTTATTGGGTGAAGAGTTTGCCAAGTTATTTGATATTCAGCGTGCTTTAGGTAATCCTCACTCCACGGCTGAATTGCAAACTAAATTATTAGACCGTAAAACAGGTTTATTTTGGGCGCAAAAGCCAGCGTTGGCAGGTAAGGATTTACTCAAAATGTTGGGACATTGCACGTTTGAAAAAACGGAATACCGCGCGCCTAAAGCCAGCTTCACTGCCGAACGCCATGTTTGGCTCACCCGGCTGAATAATCTACGCATTGTGATGGATGGTATTACGCGCTCGCTGAATGAGGATGAACGCCGAATTGCTTTGCCGCTACCATATATGCAAGCGAGTGACCTCAGTTACAAGCAACTTAAATCGGCACTGGTAAAAGCAGGTTTGCTACCAGAAGCTGTGCGCTTTACAGGCTTAAACTATCCAAGTGCGGCGCAATTAGAACGCGACAAAGCCAAAGACCCGGAAGCGACCACTTTAGTCAAAATTCCTGCTTTTCATGAAATCCGCAAAATATTAAAAGACGCAGGGCTGGAAACTGAATGGCAAGGCTTGGTGAATTCGGCTTTTGGAAGTGACGCGGGCTTGTTAGACCAAATCGCTTGGGTGTTGAGTGTTTACAAGGACGATGAAGAAGTCGAGCACGAACTTAATGCGCTGGCGTTGCCCAATAAAGCAAAAGTGATTGAAGCCTTGCTTGGTGTGCGTTTTGATAAATTCAGCAATTTGTCACTTAAAGCCCTCAGAAAAATTGTGCCACACATGGAGCAAGGGCTACGCTATGACGAGGCCTGCATTGAGGCAGGTTATCATCATAGCCAGTTAGTAAAATCCGATGACGACAAACTAAAATACTTGCCACCTTTTTATTCATCACGCGATAAAACCGGCAAACTGATTTGTAATGAAACCTTGGATATTCCACGCAACCCCGTGGTAATGCGGGCGTTAAACCAAGCCCGAAAAGTGATGAATGCGCTGATTAAACAATACGGCGCACCGCATCAAGTCAATATAGAGATGGCACGGGATTTATCACGCCCACTTGATGAACGGCGTGATATAGAGAAGTTACAAAACGAATTCCGTGAACGTAACCAAAAAGATCGCGATACTTTTAATGCCGAATACAACAGCACAGGCACACTCAAAGGCCGTGAATTTGAAAAATATCAGCTTTACCGCGAGCAGCAAGGCAAATGTGCTTATTCGATTGAACCATTAGACTTAAATCGCTTGTTTGAACAAGGCTATGTAGAAATTGACCATGCCTTGCCATATTCGCGTAGTTTTGATGACAGCAAAAACAATCGTGTGTTGGTGTTTAGAGAAGAGAATCAAAGAAAGGGTAATAAAACACCTTATGAGTATTTAGATGGTAAAAGTAACAGCGAGCGTTGGCGGCAGTTTGTGGCTTTTGTTGAAGGCACGAAAAGCTATCGATTAGCCAAACGCAGCCGATTACTGCGTAAAGACTTTGGCGAAAAAGAGTCCGCAGAATTTCGTGACCGTAATTTGAACGACACCCGCTATATTTGTAAATTCTTCAAAAATTACGTTGAGCAATTTTTACAACTGGCAGAAACCAGTGAGTCCAAACGTTGCGTGGTGCTCAGTGGACAAATGACGGCGTTTTTACGTGCGCATTGGAGCTTGACCAAAGTGCGCGCTGATAGCGACCGCCATCATGCGCTTGATGCGGCTGTAGTGGCGGCTTGTAGTCATGGCATGGTGAAGCGATTGTCAGATTACTCCCGCCGTAAAGAGCTTGATAAAGTGCGGACAGGTTTTGTGGATGTCACCACGGGCGAGATTGCCAAC
>MHBU01000007.1:32025-102740 GCA_001803395.1 Methylotenera sp. RIFCSPLOWO2_02_FULL_45_14
CGTAATTTAGGCACATATTCTGAGGATGAATTAGCTGAATTGAAACCCTTGTTTGTATCTCGAGCGCCACAGCGACGCAATAGCGGCGCTGCCCATAAGGAAACTATTTATGGGCAGCCCGAAAGCTTAAAAGCTCAAGGTGGCGTGACGCAAAAAATCGCAGTCACGAGTTTAACCATTAAAGACATGGAAAAACTCATAGAGCCGCATCGTAATGAGAAGCTCTACGTTGCCATTGCGGAATGGTTGACGGGCAAAGATGCACGTGAGAAACGTGCCAAAGAGATTGAAGCTAGCGCGGGGCGCGGTAAAGATAAACGCGCTTTAACGGTTAGTGAAAAAACTGAAATTGAACGTTTACGTGAGTTGCCGCGCAAACCCACTAATGACGGATCTCCAGGGCCAATTGTACGCACGGTAACGATGGTGATCGATAAGCTATCAGGTATTTCTATTCGTGGAGGTGTGGCGAAAAATGACACTATGCTGCGGGTGGACGTGTTTACCAAGGCAGGTAAGTTTCACTTGGTGCCAGTGTATGTGCATCATACGGTTGTTAAAGAATTGCCTAATCAGGCGATTGTGCAAGCTAAAGATGAGGCTGAGTGGACGCTGATAGATGATAGTTTTGCGTTTTGTTTTTCACTGCATCCAAATGATTTGGTGCGGGTGGTGCAAAAGGGTAAAGAGTCGATATTAGGTTACTACAGCAGTTGTCATCGAGGCACTGGTAACCTTAATATCTGGGCGCATGACCGCAATAAATTAGTAGGTAAAGAAGGCATTATTGAAGGCATAGGAGTTAAAACCGCACTCTCATTAGAAAAATTCAATGTCGATGTGTTAGGCAACATCTATCTTGCACAAAAAGAAGAGCGGCGTGGTTTGGCGTAGCGTTGTTATCTCGCAACCTGCCAAGCTCAAGCGCGAGCATTTTTCGCTCGTGATTGAGCAGGCGCAATCGGCGCGCGTGCCGTTTGAAGACATTGCTGTCATCGTGCTGAATAGCCGCGAAATCACGCTCACCCACCCAGTGCTTTCTGCTTGTGCTGAGTATGGTATTGGGCTTTATTCCACAGGTGATAACCATCAGCCCAATGGTGTGTTTTTGCCGTTTTTAAGTCATAGTCGCGCCACGCGCATGATGCGCTTGCAACTAGATATTGATAAACCGCAAACCAAGCGTGCTTGGGCAGAGGTGGTGAAAGTAAAAATTAGCAATCAATCTAGATGCTTACATTTAACCCAACGTGGCGATATGGCGCGGTTAGCTTCTTACGCCAGTCGTGTGCGTTCAGGAGATAGCGAGAATATGGAGGCGCAAGCCAGCAGTTATTATTTTCCGCAGCTGTTTGGCAAAGGCTTTCATCGCGCCAAAGATTGCTGGGTCAATGCCGCGTTGGATTATGGTTACGCCATCACACGAGGGGCAATTACGCGTGCGTTGGTGGCGCATGGCTTCCAGCCCAACATCGGTTTGTTTCATCGTAGCGAGCAAAACGCATTTAACTTGGCGGATGACTTGATAGAGCCTTATCGTGCTTTAATTGATTTGCATGTGTTTCAAAATATCAATCCTCATGCCTCGACAGAGGCAGAGCTTACTCCAGCCGACAAAGTGGCTTTAGTAGCTTTGCTCAATGTAGACATGCAAATGCCTCGTGGCATGATGAGTGTGTTATCTAGCATCGAGCAAGCCACGGAATCTTTAGTGCGCCTGTATGAAGGCGGTAATGAAGCGGTGCTTGAGCTACCTGTTTTAACAGGGCTAGGTCAGCACTTGTTTGAGATGTAGCTGATATGGGTGCGGAGACACGACGATATATGCGTCTACTCGTGTTATTTGATTTACCCACAGTCACCAAATCCGAGCGCAGAGCTTATACGGTGTTTCGCCGTTTTTTATTGAATGATGGTTACGACATGATTCAATTTTCAGTGTATGGGCGCATTGTTAATGGGCGTGATGCAGAACAAAAACATATGCAACGGTTAATTGCTAGCTTGCCATCTGATGGTTCAATACGCGTGTTGAGTGTGACAGAAAAACAATATGTCAGTATGAAGTTGTTAGTGGGTTTGCCGCTCTTTCAGGAAAAAGCCATTAAAGCCAACCAAATGCTACTGTTTTAATAGCTTATTTTAAAAACAAACCCGCGCTAAGCTAAGCTTGGCGCGGGTTCTGTGAGAGCCTATTATAAGCCATCCGGGGTGAGAGAGGGAGCTA
The DNA here is from genome assembly GCA_001803395.1 of Methylotenera sp. RIFCSPLOWO2_02_FULL_45_14. Classification (GTDB taxonomy): domain Bacteria; phylum Pseudomonadota; class Gammaproteobacteria; order Burkholderiales; family Methylophilaceae; genus Methylotenera. The sequence continues at coordinate 34,253 of MHBU01000007.1, forward strand.
CAACGGGCTCTTAACCGATATTGCGGCCTTAACGATTATAAGCCATCCGGGGTGAGAGAGGGAGCTACAACATAAGATGAACTGGTAGTGTAAGCTTCATTATTATAAGCCATCCGGGGTGAGAGAGGGAGCTACAACTAAATCCATGTTAGTGATGGAATCAGGATTATTATAAGCCATCCGGGGTGAGAGAGGGAGCTACAACTTTAACATCGTCATTAATCGGCTTCTTTGAATTATAAGCCATCCGGGGTGAGAGAGGGAGCTACAACTTGAATATCACCAGTAACAGGCATAAAACTATTATAAGCCATCCGGGGTGAGAGAGGGAGCTACAACCGTTTGTGCTTAGTTGATACAAGCGCCCATTATTTTTTGAGATTTATCTCGAAAAATAATGGGCGCTCATTTTGAGTGTTGCTTAGTTTTAGGTCTAAAGCTGATAAATCTTCAAATGTATTGAGGTTGATAAAAGCATCAACGGCATCACTAAAATCAACTTCTGTGTAGCATTGGCTTTTTTGCCAAGCGCTTACGCGACGCTCTCCGCTTGCTAAATATTTGGTTAGGCTAGGCAGCACGCTCTTTTTGCATAAACAAAATACCGGGTGTGCATTGCCTTCACTTGTGGCTACGGCAATATCTGCGTTTTTTTTAATTAAACCTGTCATTAAACGTTGCGCTAAATCTGGCGGTAGTAAAGGTGAATCACATGGTACGGTGAGTAGGTAGTCATGTTTGGCGTGTTTTAAGCCTAAATTAAAACCTGCTAACGGCCCTAAAAAGTCTGGGGATCCATTTTGAGCGTGTTCGTCTTGTAGTACAGGGTAGCCCAAGGCTTGGTATTGACTAATTTCACGGTTGGCGTTGATGATAATTTCATCCACTTGCGGTTTTAATCGTTTGATCACATGTTGGATCAGTGGCTTTTGTTGCAACTGTACCAGGCCTTTATCTGCGCCGCCCATGCGGGTGGCGCGTCCGCCTGCAAGTATGATGGCTGAAATAGCCACGGTTAGCCGCCTGTATGCGACATGAAGCGAATGACTGCCGGTTCATTACGGCGTATATCGAAATCGTGACCTTTGGGTTTAATTGCCATGCTCGCTAGAATTGCCTCAACTAAAGGCGCGTCATCATTGGGATGACTTCTTAATATTGGCATTAAATCAATTTTATCTTCTTGCCCTAAACACAAATAAAGCTCACCTTTGCAGGTGATGCGTACGCGGTTGCAGCTTTCACAAAAGTTGTGTGAGTGCGGGGAAATAAAGCCGATTTTGGTGTTGGATTTACCTTCAGCATCGGCCACACGCCAGTAACGTGCAGGGCCGCCGGTGGTTTCGACGCTGGCGATAAGTGGGTACTTACTTTGCAACAATTTTAAGGTGTCTATATTGCTCATAAAGGTTGATTCACGCGTGTGGTTTACATCGCCTAAAGGCATTTCTTCAATAAACGAAATATCAATGGCTTGCCCAATGGCAAAGTCAACTAATGACAGGACTTCGTCGTCATTAAAGCCACGCATCAATATGGTGTTGAGTTTTATGCTGTCAAAGTCTGCAAGTTTGGCGGCTTGTATGCCGCGCAATACTTTATCTAGCTCGCCGGTGCGGGTGATGGTTTTGAAGCGGGTTGCATCCAGGCTGTCTAAACTGATGTTAATGCGTTTAACGCCAGCGTTTTTTAAATTCTGAGCTTGTTTTTCTAATTGGCTGCCGTTGGTAGTAAGCACTAACTCATTTAAGTTTTTGAGTTTGCCAATTTCTTCAAATAACCATAATGCATTTTTACGTACTAAAGGCTCACCACCTGTGATACGTACTTTACTTACGCCTAATCTAACAAATACTTTTACTAATCGTGCGCATTCTTCTAAGCTTAACACTTCGTCGCGTGGCAAAAAGGTCATATCCTCAGACATGCAGTAAACGCAGCGAAAATCGCAGCGGTCTGTAATGGATAGGCGAATGTAGTCAACTTGCCGACCAAATTGATCGACGAGTTTATGGGGGAGGGCTTGCGCAGAATTAGGCACTTTTTCAATCATTACTGGTCAGATTAAATAGCAATTAGCAACTGTATTATAGTAGCATTATAAAATCGTAATAATAGTCGTTTTGGAGAGAATAGCTTGCTAGATTCACATTCAACACAAGAGATCAACGCAACCATCCATGCGTTAATCGCCGAGCATCAACATCGGCCGGGGGCTTTGTTGCCTTTGCTGCACGCTATTCAAGATAGCATAGGCTTTATACCAGAGGCGGTTTATACGCCAATATCTAAAGCCTTAGCGCTATCTGTGGCAGAGGTGCATGGCGTGGTAACATTTTATCATCATTTCCGTACACACAAGGCCGGTCAGCATGTTATGCAGATTTGCCGCGCAGAATCTTGCCAAGCCATGGGTTCAGAAGCTTTGGAAGCGCACGCCAAAAAATGTTTGAATGTTGATTATCACCAAACCACCACAGATGATGCGATTACTTTAGAGCCTGTTTACTGTTTGGGTAACTGTGCGCTGTCCCCATCGGTGATGATGGATGATGAAATTTATGGGCGTGTATCTGCAGCAGATTTAGATGCGCTGATTTTAGAAGCACGACGTGCGGAGGCTAAGGTTTAATGGTTACTAAAATATATATCCCCCGCGATTCAAGTGCCTTGGCAATGGGTGCCGAAAAAGTGGCGGTTGCAGTGGCGGCTGAGGCGAAAAACCGTGGTTTAGCGGTTGAAATAATTCGCAATGGTTCTCGTGGTCTTTATTGGCTAGAAACAATGGTGGAAGTTGCAACCTCAAGCGGTCGTACTGCTTATGGCCCAGTAAAAGTAAAAGATGTGCCTTCACTGTTTGATGCGGACTTTATCAATGGTAAGCCGCATGCTTTGAGTTTGGGTGTAACTGATGAGATCGATTGGCTTAAAAAGCAACAGCGCTTAACTTTTGCAAGGGTTGGCGTTACAGATCCAGTTTCGCTGGAGGATTATTTGGCGCACGATGGTTACAATGGCCTGAAAAACGCCCTTAAATTATCAGGTGCGGATATTGTAAAAATCGTCACTGACTCAGGTTTGCGTGGTCGCGGCGGCGCGGCTTTTCCAACCGGAATTAAATGGAATACCGTACTCGGCTGTGAAGCTGAGCAAAAATACATCGTATGTAATGCCGATGAAGGTGATTCAGGCACCTATTCAGATCGCATGATTATGGAAGGTGACCCGTTTGTACTGATAGAGGGCATGACGATTGCAGGTGTGGCCGTTGGTGCCACACGAGGTTACATTTATCTGCGTAGTGAATATCCGCATGCTTTGGCTGTGCTGAATGAGGCGATAGCAGTTGCTAATAAAGCAGGTTATTTGGGTGACAATGTTTTAGGCAGTGGCAAAGCCTTTTACTTGGAAGTGCGCCGTGCCGCGGGTGCTTATGTCTGTGGCGAAGAAACCTCATTGTTAGAAAGCCTGGAAGGCAAGCGCGGTTTGGTGCGGTTTAAACCACCACTGCCAGCCATTGAAGGGTTATTTGGCAAGCCAACGGTGGTGAATAATGTGATTTCGCTCGCGACGATACCGATTGTTTTAGATAAAGGTGCGCAATATTACGCCGACTACGGCATGGGGCGTTCACGCGGGACTTTGCCAATTCAGTTGGCTGGTAATATCAAGCACGGCGGCTTGGTGGAGTTGGCGTTTGGTGCAACCTTGCGTGAGTTGTTGTATGATTTTGGCGGCGGTTCTTTCACTGGTAAGCCGATTCGTGCGGTGCAAGTGGGCGGTCCGCTGGGCGCATATTTGCCAGAAAGCCAATTTGATACGCCGCTGGATTATGAAGAATTCATCAAAATCTGGGCGGTGCTAGGTCATGGCGGTATTGTGGCGTTTGACGATAGTGTGGATATGGCAAAAATGGCGCGTTATGCGTTTGAGTTTTGCGCAATTGAATCATGTGGAAAATGTACCCCGTGCCGCATAGGTTCTACACGTGGCGTAGAAGTGATTGATAAAATCACCAGTGGCAAAGACCATGCGAAGAACATTGCACTAGTGCGCGATTTAAGTGACACTATGCTTAATGGCTCGCTATGTGCGCTGGGTGGCATGACGCCTTATCCCGTGTTAAGTGCGCTCAATCACTTCCCTGAAGACTTTGGTCTTTCTCAAAAAAATTAAAGCGGGTTAGTTGCAAGATAAGGATAACATCATGGACGAAATTAAATACAACCCAAATGTAGATTACGGCACACCAGGCAGCCAATCAACAAAACAAATCACGCTGATGGTTGATGATAGGCAAGTGACGGTACCTGATGGCGTATCTATTATGCACGCGGCTGCGGTGGCAGGTGTCATGGTGCCAAAACTTTGCGCAACCGATAGCCTGGAGCCATTTGGCTCGTGCCGCTTGTGTTTGGTGGAGATTGAAGGCCGCCGTGGTTATCCAGCGTCATGCACCACGCCCGTGGCTGAAGGTTTAATAGTGCATACGCAAACGCCAAAATTGGCAGATATTCGTCGTGGCACGATGGAGCTGTATATTTCTGACCATCCGCTGGATTGCCTGACCTGCGCCACTAATGGTGATTGCGAGTTGCAAGACATGGCAGGGGCAGTGGGCTTGCGTGAAGTGCGTTACGGCTATGATGGTGAAAATCATCTGAAAGCAGCGAAAGATGAAAGTAACCCTTATTTTACGTTTGACCCTAGCAAATGTATTGTTTGCTCACGTTGCGTACGCGCGTGTGAAGAAACGCAAGGTACGTTTGCTTTAACTATTTCCGGGCGCGGTTTTGACTCAAAAGTATCCGCAGGTAATAAAGATTTTATGGATTCTGAATGTGTATCTTGCGGTGCGTGCGTACAAGCTTGCCCAACAGCCACATTGATAGAAAAAACAGTGATTGCAGCTGGCACGCCTGAACATAGCGTGACCACGACCTGCGCTTATTGTGGCGTGGGTTGTAGTTTTGATGCGGAAATGAAAGGCGAAGAAGTGGTGCGCATGACGCCAAGCAAGCACGGCGGCGCCAATCATGGCCACTCTTGCGTGAAAGGCCGCTTTGCTTGGGGATATGCCACGCATAAAGACCGTATTACTACACCAATGATACGTAAGAGCATTAAAGACCCATGGCAACAAGTGGGTTGGGATGAAGCCATTAACTACGCGGCGAGTGAGCTTAACCGAATCAACACCACTTATGGTAAGGATGCAATAGGCGGCATCACTTCATCACGTTGTACCAATGAAGAAGTCTATGTCACCCAAAAATTGATTCGCGCAGTGTTCGGTGTAAACCATGTGGATACCTGTGCACGCGTCTGTCATAGCCCGACAGGTTATGGTCTAAAACAAACTTTGGGCGAGTCTGCTGGCACGCAAACCTTTGATTCTGTCATGCAATCAGACGTGATTTTCATTATCGGCGCCAATCCAACAGATGGTCACCCCGTGTTTGCTTCACAAATGAAGCGCCGTCTGCGTGAAGGCGCAAAATTGATTATTGCCGACCCGCGTGAAATTGATTTAGTCGCTAATTCGCCACATATCCGCGCTGATCATCACTTAAAACTGCGCCCAGGCACCAATGTGGCGTTAATTTCTGCTTTGGCACACGTCATCGTGACCGAAGGTTTGGTGCAAGAGGCGTTTGTTAAAGCCCGTTGCGAGTGGGATTCTTTTGTTGCATGGCGTGATTTTGCGGCATTGCCAGAAAATTCACCTGAAGCTTTATCTAGCGAGCTAGGCATTAAAGCTGAAGATGTTCGTGCAGCAGCAAGGCTGTATGCAACAGGTGGCAATGCGGCGATTTACTACGGGTTAGGTGTGACTGAGCATAGTCAAGGCTCTACCATGGTAATGGGGATTGCAAACTTGGCGATGGCAACCGCCAATATTGGCCGTGAAGGCGTGGGAGTAAACCCATTGCGTGGTCAAAACAATGTGCAGGGTTCATGCGACATGGGCTCTATGCCACATGAGTTTCCAGGCTATCGCCACGTGGCAGATGATGCAACACGTGCCTTGTTTGAATCAGCTTGGGGCAGGCCGTTAAGCGCCGAGCCAGGCTTGCGCATCCCTAACATGTTAGATCAAGCCAGTGAAGGTAGCTTTAAGGCCTTGTATTGCGTGGGTGAAGACATTGTACAATCTGACCCCAATACCCAGCACGTGACCCACGCACTTGAGCAAATGGAATGCGTGATTGTGCAAGATTTATTCTTGAACGAAACCGCCATGTTTGCGCACGTGTTTTTCCCTGGAGCGTCATTCTTGGAAAAAAATGGCACCTTTACCAATGCTGAGCGCCGTATTTCACCGGTACGTCGTGTGATGGCGCCAAAAAATGGCATGGAAGATTGGCAGGTGACTACTAAGTTGTCTGAGGCGCTGGGCTACCCAATGAATTACAGCCACGCTTCTGAAATTATGGATGAAATTGCGCGTTTAACGCCTACCTTTCAAGGGGTTAGCTTTAAAAAATTAGATGAGCTGGGCAGTGTGCAATGGCCATGTAACGATGAGCATCCAGCAGGTACGCCTGTGATGCACATTGATGAATTTGTGCGCGGTAAAGGTAAGTTCTTTATTACCCAATATGTACCAACGACTGAAAAAGTAAATGCAAAATTTCCGCTGATATTGACTACTGGACGTATCTTGTCGCAATACAATGTGGGGGCACAAACGCGTAGAACACAAAATACGGCTTGGCATCCAGAGGATATATTAGAAATTCATCCACATGATGCAGAAGACCGTGGTATTAAAGCAGATGACTGGGTAGGTATTGTTAGCCGTGCGGGCGAAACCGTGTTGCGCGCTAAAATTACAGAGCGCGTACAAGTGGGTGTGGTTTACACCACGTTCCACCACCCAGAATCAGGCGCTAATGTCATCACAACAGATAACTCTGACTGGGCGACTAATTGTCCTGAATTTAAAGTGACTGCGGTACAGGTGGCGCGTGTGAGCCAGTTATCCGATTGGCAAAAACATTACAAAACTTTTAGCGAGGCGCAAATTGCCTTTGCAGGCAAAAAAGCTGAAGCCGCAAAAGTTGGCTAGTGTACAAGTTTTAGAGGTGCCGTTAAGTACATTTACCGTGATGCAATGGCATGACGGTGAGTTAAAACAAACGCAAGATTGTTTAGCAGAAGAAACGCCTGTTGCATTAATTTACAATGGTGTTTCACACGCGGTAATGCTCGCCACCGCGCAAGATTTAGAAGATTTTGCATTGGGATTTTCACTGAGTGAAGGTATTGTGCAGAATATCAATGAGCTTTATGGCATTGAAGTGCAAGTGCAAAGCAATGGCGTAGAGTTACACTGCGACATCGCCAGTGAACGTTTTGCGCAACTAAAACAACGCCGCCGCACGCTGGCGGGAAAAACGGGTTGCGGTTTATGTGGGGCAGAAAATTTAGCGCAAGCGATGCGTTATCCAGAGCCGTTGCCAATGCAAGATAGGTTTGAGGTAAACAGTATCATTCAAGGTTTGCAGGCGATACAGTCGTGGCAAACCTTGCAACAAAAAACAGGCGCAACGCATGCTAGTGCTTATGTACTGGCGGATGGAACGGTAAGCTTGGTGCGCGAAGACGTTGGGCGGCATAATGCACTAGATAAGCTAGTTGGTGCATTAGCTAAAATCAAACAGCGTGAAGCTGGCTTCATTATCACCACCAGTCGCGCCAGCTTTGAAATGGTGCAAAAAACGGCTAGTGCAGGCGTGGGCTTACTGGTGGCAGTTTCTGCACCTACTGGTTTGGCAGTGCGCGTGGCAGAGCAGTGCGGGCTAACCTTAGTGGGCTTTGCTAGAGGCGATAGATATGTGGTGTATAGCCACAGTGAAAGAATTCTGTATCAATAAATTGATGTAAAATTAAAAGTGATAGAAAAACTAGGGAACAAATGGATATTCAACGCTTAATTTCAATGGCCAACCAGATTGGCGATTTTTATGAATCATACCCAGACCAAAGTCATGCTCAAAAAGACATTGCCGATCATCTTAATAAGTTTTGGGCCTTGCCAATGCGTAAGCAGATTGCGCAATATGTAGCTGAGCAGGCGGGCACTGGGTTACATGCGCAAGTGCAAAGTGCTATTAAAGGCTATTTGAAAGTGTAACAGGCGATGTTATTTTAATAGCATGAGTTTTTTTAGAGAATCACTACTGCACTACTGCTGGCGCTGAAATAACCTAAAATTTTCTTTTCTATCCGCAATCCGCTTCCCTTGCCAGATGAGCTTCCACTCATCGCTCGGTAGCATCTTCCCTACACCTCTAGCATCTTGTATCAGGTAAAGGTTGCAGTTGAGCTGTTGTGTAGTTTCAAATGGCCGCAAGTTAATATCCGTGTAATAGTGCAATAACAAACGTTGAGATTGTCCAACATTTAAGCTGCTCATACAGTCAAAATGGGCGGGGAGTACTTTTTGCATTCCCGTGAAAACTGGCTGATAGCTTTTAACAGCATTAATCCATGGTAGCCAAAGCGTCATCAGCAAGCCCCAGCCAAACGTCATGCCGACAGCCCAGTTGGTGACTGTTGACCTGTTGCTTTGTTTTGCACGCAAGCAAGTAAAAATCCAAATCATGGTAATGATGAACGCGATAGCGAATGCAATCCAGCTGAAATGTGTCGCATTTGATCCAGATAAAAATTGCATCCGTTCTTTGATTTTAGCTGGATAGCCAGTCAGCATGGCTATCCAGCCTAGCCAAACTAAAAAACCAATTAAACCAAACAATGTAATACCAAACCAATTTAAAGCAGCTGCCGCACCTCTTTTGAGGTGTTCTACACTGCCTGCCCCAAGGGCTACCAGTGGTAGCAGCAATGGTAGGGCACTGATATCTTTAGAGCTTGCGCCAAAACCTAGCAACAATAGACTGCAAATAAAGAACGTAAGTATTAGTTGAAATTTCGGCTTCAATGCGAGTTGATGGCGGTTACGCCACAAGCCCCAAAGCGCTAAAGGTAACGCAGGCCACGCATACCAAATTAAAATACGCACAAAATATAAATGATTTTGCTGATTAAATCCGTTTAAGTTGGCTTGCAGCCATGGTTTAAATAAAGCTGGTTCTTGCAGATAAAGTAGGATTAACCAGCCTGCAATTAACGGGCTGGCGATGATCATTGCCGTGCCAACAGTAGTGGCAAAACTTTTGGTACGCCATGCTTTAAAGAGTATAGGCAGCAATAGTGCTGTTGCTAGTAAAATTAGCGGAGGAATCAAACCGTTAGATAAAAATCCTGCGCCTATGGCAAGCCCAAGTAAGCCGCTGGCGCGCCAAGGCCGCCGTTTTGAAAGTGCTAATGCATAAAAGCCAGTGGCCGCGCTGGCAAGGCTTGCGACCTCTGCGTTTAAGCTGTGAGCGTTCATGATAAGGCCGATAGTGCCCATCATAATGAAAGTTGCATGGCGTCCTACGCCTCGCGCCCACAGTTCTCGCCCCGTCATACCAACCATCAGCAATACAATGGTCATCCAGATGACATTGATCAGCCTGGCACCGTCGTGCATGTCAAATAATGGGCTAAGTAGCTTGGCACTCGCTGCTGCAGTTAAATAATAAAGCGGTGGTGAGGTGAGTGTTGACTCGCCAGCGGCTAATGGTGCAATTAAACTACCGCCTTGTACAATGCCTTTAACGATGCTGATGCTGGGTGCTTCTAGTGGTTTCCAGGGCGCGTGCCCAGTTAACCCTAAAATTATCCATATTGCACATAGAATAAGTAGCAGTTGTGTTTTCGCACTTTCACCCACGCGTGCACGTGGTGTTGCCATGTTGCCTTGCCAATCGTGATCAAGTTGAAAGCGCATTTTTTTTGGAGTGAGTTATAACTATTTAGTTTAAGTATCTATTTTATACGAGACTAATCAATATCAAAATAAAAAGGCAGCCTAAGCTGCCTTTTGTAGGTGACTAATTGCAAGCAAGCTCGCAATTTATGATTACATACCGTATTTTTTACGGAATTTATCAACACGGCCAGCCGTGTCTAAAATCATTTGTTTACCTGTATAAAATGGGTGTGACTTTGATGACACCTCAATTTTAACTAATGGGTATTCTTTACCATCAGTCCATTTAATGGTGGCACGAGCCGCGATAGTAGAGCGTGTTAAAAAACTAAAGTCAGCGCCGACGTCTTGAAACACGACATCGCGGTATTCTGGATGAATTCCATCTTTCATAATAATAGCCTCAATATTGATTGCCGAATGATACGGCAAAAATTAGATTACGCATTTTCGCGGTAACTCGGCATTATATTTATAATTAACGAGTGGCGCAAGTTTAAAATGCTAGGGGAAAAACTGTTAGCCTCTGCGCATACTGTCAAAAAAGTCCGCATTGTTTTTGGTGGACTTGATTTTGTCTAGCAAGAACTCCATCGCCTCCATGTCATCCATCGGGTAAAGCAATTTACGTAATACCCATATTTTTTGCAGTACATCTTTTTCAATCAGTAATTCTTCACGGCGGGTGCCGGATTTATTGACGTTGATGGCAGGGTATTGGCGTTTTTCAGCCATCTTGCGATCAAGATGAATTTCCATATTGCCCGTACCTTTGAACTCTTCATAGATGACGTCATCCATACGTGAGCCAGTATCGACAAGGGCTGTAGCAATAATGGTAAGTGAGCCTCCCTCTTCAATATTACGCGCTGCACCAAAAAAACGCTTAGGGCGTTGTAAGGCATTTGCATCTACACCACCCGTGAGCACCTTGCCGGATGACGGAATCACCGTATTGTAAGCGCGAGCTAGGCGAGTGATTGAATCAAGTAAAATCACCACATCTTTTTTGTGCTCAACTAGACGTTTGGCTTTTTCGAGTACCATTTCGGCAACTTGTACATGGCGCGTAGCTGGCTCGTCAAAGGTGGAAGCAACAACCTCACCTTTTACTGAGCGCGTCATTTCAGTCACTTCTTCTGGGCGTTCATCAATTAAAAGTACAATAAGAATGACATCAGGATGGTTGGCGGTAATGGCATGTGCAATGTTCTGCATCATCACCGTTTTACCACTTTTAGGGCTAGCTACCAGCAAGCCACGCTGACCACGACCAATCGGTGCAATCATATCAATTACGCGGCTGGTGATATTTTCTGCACCCTTAATGTCACGCTCTAACGTGAGTGGTATGGTGGGAAATAGTGGCGTTAGGTTTTCAAACAATATTTTGTGTTTGGTGTTTTCTGGCGCTTCATCATTCACCATATCTACTTTAACTAGAGCAAAGTAGCGCTCACCATCTTTTGGAATGCGAATTTCACCTTGAATACTGTCACCCGTATGCAGGTTAAAACGTCTAATCTGGGAGGGTGAAACATAAATATCATCAGGCCCGGCTAGGTACGAGGTATCTGGAGAGCGTAGAAAGCCAAAGCCATCTTGTAGCACTTCAAGTGTGCCATCACCGAAAATACTTTCGCCTTTTTTGGCTTTGTTTTTCAAAATAGCAAAAATTAAGTCTTGCTTGCGCATGCGGCTGGCATTGTCAATTTCATTGGCTATTGCCATTTCAACTAGCTCGGTAACGGGTAGGTGCTTAAGGTCTGATAAATGCATGAGGTCTCGCTAAAACAAGATTTGTGTGAGGATGGTTAAAACCAAGAGTTTAGTTACTAGGAGTTATTTAAATGGCTGACGAGAAAATGCTTGGTTTTGTATAATGCTAATTTGGAACAACCAAGCATTTAAATATAACGCTAAGCGTAATGGGTTTAGATGTTGCTGTCAATAAATGCAGTTAATTGAGATTTAGATAATGCGCCTACTTTAGTCGCTTCTACGTTACCGTTTTTAAAAAGCATGAGTGTAGGGATGCCGCGAATGCCATACTTGGGAGGCGTTTGTTGATTGTCATCAATATTCAGCTTACCCACTTTGAGGCGGCCAGCATACTCTTTTGAAATTTCATCTAAAATGGGTGCAATCATTTTGCATGGACCGCACCATTCTGCCCAGTAGTCTACCAAGACTGGTAGTTGCGATTGTAAAACATCTTGTTCAAAACTTGCATCGCTAAGGTGTGTGATGTGTTCGCTCATAGGAAAAACCTCAAATTGAATAATACTTTGTAAATAAATGTGTATCGTAACGAAAAAAAACAGTTTAGTGAAGTATCAAATGCTAGAAGCGCGTTTTAAAATTGAATTGTTGGGGATTTGTTCAATTTAGCTAGCAAAAATTGTCTTAACCTATGATGCTGTATTGCATGCGCTCAATGTAGTGGGAGCGTTCTACTAGTTTCGTCAGTATGATTTGTTTGCTTTGGTTATTGTACGTTAAAGTTAATTGGCGTGCAGGTTCGTATGTACCCCTTGGCGCTATGATGGTGGCGACTTGTTTAATTGCGGTGATTTCTGACAATAGCAATACGAGTTCACTTTTGTTACTGACCTTGATATTTGCTACGGCACTTTGTGCTTGAGGTGCAATAAGTTGCACACCTATATCTAATCTATCCCTGGTTCCGCAGTTGGCCCACCGTACTATACCAATAGACCAGTGAGGCTCATCTTTAGTTTTAATGCTAATTAAACCACCAACTTGGATCTTTTTTTCAGCAGTATGATGGCGCCTAAGTAGTAGGCCAGTTGCGCTGATATTAAGTGTTTTCCAGCGTGAAGGTATGGCTGGTGTGATTTGTCGTGTGCTTAATTCTGAAGTTAGATCGTTATTTAGGCTGTTGATACTTTTGAGATTTTGGCCAGAAACGCGGTGAACTGCAGCAATGCCAGCAACTAATTCAATTTCACTATTGTTAATAAAGCGGCTAAAAATACGTTTTGGGTTAATGCCCCAATTTCTAATGAGATAGGTGAGCAACTCAATGTAGTCGTCGCGATTTGCCTCATTTGGAATGCTGCCGTTTTTAGGCAGTTGATGGTTTTGTAACTGGCTTAAATCTCGGTGCATAGTGCGCACTAAATCAATGGTACGAAATAAAGTATCAGTCAGTGGGTTAGGTATTTTTGTTTGTTTGTTATAAGGGATTGGCGGCTTGTTTGAGTCAAGACTGATGATAAATGTGCCAGAGGTGCTATCCAGTGCAGTCACTGCCGTAATTTGCGTATGGCTAATATGATGTGTTAAGTACTCAGCAATAAGCCTAATGTCTTGTTGCGTAAGGTGCTGTGGCTCAGCCAGTGATATCAGTAATGCGTGCTTATAGGTGTTTTCGATTGAAGCTACTAGGCATGCTGACGTCAAGTTCGGGTCAATATTTTTTTCTGTTGCCATATAAGCATGTTGAACACTTATATTTTGTATGCCGAGTTGTACCGCGCAAAAATAGAGCTGATGTAGATCGCTCCAGATATGGTCAGGGGGAATGCTGTAAGTTTGATAATATACTAAGGCATGTTCTGCAATCGCGTGCATGGCATATTGTATTGCATGCGCGGATCTTTTATCTGTGCCTAGTTTGATGAGTTGATTTTGCAAATCCACCAATGCCAGTTTGTAACCGTATCCTAACTCAAGCCATAATGATTCCGCAGTGGTTGCGGCTAGCTTGGCCTCGTCATGTAAGGGTAATGCTGAATTGCTGTAATCTTCGGCAAGTGCTTGTGCCGTTCTGATTAGGGCAGGCCGATAGCAATCTAAAGCTTGTAGCCTGTGACTGGCAGAAATTTTTTGACGATTTAAAGTTTCTAGCTCGGTATATAAATGTGATGCAATATCAATGGGGTTTTTAGTTTTTAGGTCTGTTAGCGCTTGGTTGATTTTTTGTGGACGCGTCTCAGCAATAAAAACTGGATTGTCTTGTAAGTCTGGAATGTTGAGGTTTAGCGCCATTTTTTAATTTTTTTTACCAAATCAATCAAAGCATTCGCACGATTGTATGATATAGCGCTTATTTACACTAGTAAAAAGACAACGATTTGCAATTTTGCTGCGTTATTTGTGCTAGTTTAAGATGCTGGCATGTTTAATTGCGGAAGGGATATCGATGAAAAATTTTATATTGGGCTTATTATTCTTAATATTTAGCCAGTTATCAATGGCTGAGACTAAAATTAGCTCCAACTTTTTGTTACAAGATATGGCAGGGATTAAGCATCAGTTATCACAGTATAAAGGTAAGTGGGTATTGGTCAATTACTGGGCGACTTGGTGTCCGCCGTGTTTAGAGGAAGTGCCGGATTTGGTGAATTTATACGACCATCGTAAAAGGAAAGATCTGATGGTTTTTGGCGTAGTGTTTGATTATAAAGATGCGAAAGAAGTCACCGAATACGTGGATGATATGTTGATGTCATACCCGATTATATTAGGTGATGATGCGGTTACCGCGCAAATCGGCGCTGCAGAAGTGCTGCCAACGACTTTTATTTATAACCCGCAAGGTGAGTTGGTTAAAATTAAACGCGGCTTAATTACTAAGCAATACGTTGAAAAAATGATTGGCGCTGTTAAAAATTAAATGGCCCATGCAAGTTTTAGCATGAGCCATTTATAGGATTCTCAAATTTTGGTTTGAAGCTTAGTGAGGTACTGGAATGCTGTTGCCAACGCTATCTATAATATTCAGTTGATTTTCATCTGCAAAGTGCATGAGTTGTGCATAACCTTCAGGGTTTACGACTTTTAGTTTCAAATCTACTGCTAAACAACGCACACCATTTACAACCCTAGGTTTAAGGTAGGGGGAGTACCTGAGCTTGCGGTCTTCACCAAAGGTGGCGTAGGTGCTGCACATGCGGTCAACCCAGTCGCTAGGACGAAAAGGCTTGCCCGCGCGCGTATTGCCTTCAATAATAATTTCGTTAATTGTCTGTGTTGACGTTGGATCTGCACTCATTTATTTTTTACCAGTAATTACGCTGCTTGCAGCTTTTAAAATTTGCATGATTATAGCATTACTAAGAGAATCCTAGATTCATCGCCGAGTGGATTATTCCTTCCACTAGCAGGGGGAAGGAATAATAATTAACCCGCAATGGTTTATGGTAAATATTCAAAAACTTTCACCACTTTAGTCACGCCACTGGTATTGCGTGCAATTTCAACTGCGTCTTCTGCTTCTTTTTGTGACACAGAGCCCATGAGGTAAACCACGCTATTTTCTGTGACGACTTTTACGTAATTTGCCTGAAAGCGATTTTCCGTTACAAACTGTGCTTTCACTTTTGAGGTTAAATAAGCGTCATTAGTGCGTGAGTTGATAGAGGTTTTAGGCCCAATAGTCAGTTCGTTAGTGACACTACGCACGCTTTCTGTGGCGGTAACAATATTGCCCGCTTTGGTTTTAGCGTTTTCGTCAGGGACTTCACCTGTTAACAACACATTGCCTTTGAAGCTGGTAATGTTGACGTGTGCAGCTTCATCCAGCGTGTCGTGTATGCTTTTTGTAGATTTAAGCTCAATATTTTCATCTTCCACATAAACGCCAGAAGTGCGTCTATCTGCTGCCATAACGCCACCTGCCGCAGCACCTCCTACAATCACAGGCACACAAGCGGTGATTTGTGAGGCAAGTGCGAGTGCTGCTAATAGTTTGAAGGTTAATTTCATATTAAATATCCTTTGTGTGTAAATTTTGATTGATGGGTTTTTGACAAAACTAAAGGGAGGCTCTAAAAAGCATTTTGTATCCATTCTACTGCGTTTAGATTAGTTGATTGCATTAAAACAACATCAAAGCGGCAGGCTGTGTTGCCATGAATTTGTAAATATCGCTCTGCTGTGCGTGTAAGTTTTTGTTGTTTGGACGGGGTAATGCTCATCGCCGCACCGCCAAAATTGGCACTGCTGCGCAAACGCACTTCAATAAAAACCAGCGTTTTTCCATCTTGCATGATCAAATCAATTTCACCATGTAGGCAACGAAAATTTTTCTCTATGAGTTTGAGTCCCTTTTGTTGTAAAAAAGTTGCAGCCAATTGCTCGGCGGCATTGCCTTCTACAAGGTGTTTTGCCTGCTGTTTTAATATCATTTTTCTAGTTCGATGCCATCAAAAGTAAATCTGGCAACGGATAGCTGACGATTGACATGACCTGCTTGATCAAGCGTAAGTTCACCAGTTAAGCCATTGATGATAACTTCACTGTTATTAGCCTGTGTGCTGGCGGCAAGCAATTGTAAAGCATCGACGCCTAATGCAAACCAACGTAATAATTCATTTGAATTTAGATTGGCACTGGCGGCCCCATACGCTGCAAATGAATCATTGTTTGCCGGCAGCAAGAACGGAATATCGACAAAACGTAGCGCGTTGAGAGATGGGTCTGAAGGTAGCGTGTCATTGGCGCCAGAAAATGCCAACATCGGCGTACTGATGTTGAGATGCGGTCTTACTGTGCGCACGTCATTGGCTGACATTGCCAGCAATATCATGTCGTGACTTTTTGCAGCAACTTGAGCTTTAAGGTCGAATAGACTGGCCTCATTTGAGGCCATGCCATCTGGCAATGTAATCACGGTTATTTGGTCATCCTGTTCGTTAACACTTAACTCAGCCCGCCAAGCAGCCCGAAAGCTGTTGGTCATTGTCTGTGCGGCTACGCTATCAGTGTTAATAATCACAAGGTGCTGTATTGCGTGGCTCGCAGCAAATTTCGCCATACGCTCTGCTTCATCTTTAAGCAGTAAGCCAATGCTTAAAATGTTGTGAGTATTTAGATCTGTTGCGATGTTGGTGTCACTAGTATTTTCAAACAGCTGGGGCACGATAAAATAAGTAGCGCCTTCGCTTTTTGCCTGAGCATATTGCTCGATGATGGCCTCTAAGCTATTTGCACTTGGATAGATTTTAATTTCATTGTTTAGACCATGTTTGGTTAATGCGGCTTGTAATCCTTGCTGAAAAGCATCGGCTTGCGTGACGTTAGTTTCATCTGTCATGGGTAAAATTAAGGCAATGCTACCTACTGTAAGTTGGCTCATTTCGGAAGCGCTTGCGTTTGATTGAAGGGTGAGTTCTTTTGCAAAGGCACTGGCGCTGTGGTCAGGGTAATAAGTCAGCCAGTTTGCAATGCTAGCGGTTACATCTTGATTTTTAGCGGCTAAACCTAAGTCTATCCAGCCTTGAAATTCGTTGTCAGTATTGTCCCCACGCATGGTAATGAGCTGGCTTTGCGCTTGCTTGCTTAATAAAGCCCATATTTCCTGGTGTGTTTGTTCAATGTGGTTTGTTTTAACTTCTGCAGCAGCGTTGACCATAGCGGCTTCAGACCGCATTAAGTGCCAAATTGCCTGTTGTGTATCGTTCAGGTTTTCAAAGGCTTTGGCCAAGTGCTGATGTAAGCTAATTTTAGCCTCTACCATGAGACTTTTTTCAGATTGAAGGGGTAGTAATAAAAGCAACGACTCATCAACGCGGTTCTCGATCCAAGCGATGCCACCTTTAAGCAGTTTTGCATAAGGCGATAAGCTTGAAATGTTGGCCAATGCCAATGTTGCACATGCCTTGTTAGATTGTTGCAGGCAAGTATTGCCCTCTAAAAAATAAGCTTCGGCAGATTTTTTAACGGGGTGTTTAATTTCTGCGGGCGGGGCTTTGTTTGCCTCGGCGGCAAATGCGGATAAATATAAACTGCCAAAAAGCAGGCATGTTGCTAAAATGGCGTTAACTAATTTTTGGGTCATCAAATTTTGCATCCTATAGGCACATTATATGTTGTTGCCACGCCAATTGGAAATCTGCAAGATATTACCTTGCGCGCATTGGATATCTTAAAAACCGTAGATGCTATCGCGGCGGAGGACACGCGGCACACTTCTGGATTGCTGTCGCACTTTGGTATCAGTAAAAAACTCATTGCCGTGCATGAGCATAATGAGCACCAATCCGCCGAGAAATTATTAGCTCAATTAAACGCGGGGCAAAGTATTGCGCTGGTCACCGACGCCGGCACCCCAGGCATTAGCGACCCAGGCGCCGTGGTGGTTGACTTGGTGCGAAAAGCTGGCGTTAAAGTGGTGCCCATCCCAGGCGCTAGTGCGGTGATTGCCGCATTGTCAGCCTCTGGCATTGCGCAAAATGGCTTTCTATTCCATGGTTTTTTACCCGCCAGTGGCGCGGCACGACGCAAAGTGCTTGAGGCGCTAAAACCTCAAACGGTGACGTTGGTATTTTATGAAGCACCGCATCGCATTATTGATAGCATTGTGGATATGTCCGCTGTGTTGGGCGGCGAGCGCCGCATCACATTTGCACGTGAACTCACCAAAACTTTTGAGACAATTTATAGTTGTAGTTTGGGCGAGGCTGAAGCTTGGCTGCAAGCGGATACCAACCAACAGCGTGGCGAGTTTGTGCTATTGGTAGAAGCGGCAGCCATTAAAGAGGCTGCGGAGATTCCCGAAGAGGCAGTAAGAATTTTGAAATTGCTACTTGCTGATTTGCCGCTAAAACAGGCGGTGAAACTGGCAACTGAAATCACTCATGAAAAGAAAAATGTTTTGTACGAGTTTGCATTACAGTTAAAACAACAACCTGAATAACTACAAGTGCTATCTACTATGAATAAAATTATTAACTCACTCACCATTACGCGTCCAGACGACTGGCATTTACATTTAAGAGACGGCGCTGCACTTAAAGCAGTGCTGCCAGATACGGCTAGGCAATTTGCACGTGCCATTGTCATGCCTAACTTGCGCCCACCTGTCACCACAACAGAATTGGCCATTGCGTATCGCCAGCGAATTTTAGAGGCTCTACCAGCTGGTATGCAGTTTGAGCCGCTGATGACTTTGTATCTCACCGACAATACCAGTGCGGAAGAAATTGCAACAGCAAAGGCGAGTGGTCTTGTACATGGCGTTAAGCTTTACCCTGCGGGCGCAACAACCAATAGTGATTCTGGCGTGACGAGTCTAGATAAATGTACAAAAGCATTTGAAGCGATGGAAAAGTTAGGTGTGCCATTGTTGGTACATGCAGAAGTGACTGATAGCGATGTTGATGTGTTTGATCGTGAGCGCGTGTTTATTGAGCGCAATATGATCCCGCTGTTAAAAAAATTCCCGGCTTTAAAAATCGTGTTTGAACATATCACGACTCAACAAGCGGCTGATTTCGTATTGGATGCGCCAAGTAACGTGGCTGCGACTGTTACCGCGCATCATTTATTGATGAACCGCAATGATATGTTTAAAGGCGGTATCCAGCCACATCACTATTGTTTGCCCATTTTAAAACGCGAAGAACATCGGGTGGCTTTGGTTAAGGCTGCTGTTTCGGGTAACCCTAAATTTTTCTTAGGCACTGATAGCGCACCGCATGCCAAACATACTAAAGAGGCCGCATGTGGTTGCGCGGGCATGTACACGGCGCGCACTGCTATGGAGCTATATGCGGAGGCATTTGAAGCGGCTAATGCGCTGGATAAATTAGAAGGCTTTGCCAGTTTTTATGGGGCTGATTTTTATGGTTTGCCACGTAATACAGAGCGAGTTACCTTGGTTAAGGAAAGCTGGAAAGTGCCGGGAAGTTTGCCGTATGACGGGGATGTGTTGGTGCCATTGAGGGCTGGGCAGGCTGTGCAGTGGAAATTGTTAACCCAATAAAAGATTTAATTTTTATTGGGTTTTATTTTACTTGGAAATCAAGAAGGGTTCGGTACATGAAAGATAAGATTGAACAAATCAAAGAGTTACTTGACCAGCTTGAAAGCAATTCCGGCGACGCCGAAGCTCTTCAATTTTCAAAAAATTACAATGCCTTAGAGCTGCCGAGCATTGTTACTGCAATTGTAGAGTTCCTCCATCCAATATTGGTCCCGTATGAAATTGCAATTTATTGGTATCTATTTAACAACTCAATTGTCAAGACAGGGGAACAATATGTCAGGGCAAGCACTAGAGGCTTAAGTTCTATTGCCAAGTCGAGTAGTGGGCAAGCCGAAGAACTTGGCTATGCGGTTGTACAGAAAAGTCTCAATTCATTAAAAGACAAAGGTGTTATTTCTATAGCTGGTGATACAAATAGGGGTGGTACGCTCTATAAGGTATCAATCCCAGATGAAATTCCAGGCTGCAAGGCGTTAATGGAGAAGCACTTGTCCACTGATGCGGAGCAAGTCAATCTTCATAAAGAGTTGGATTTTTATAACGTTTCAGAGAATCGCCATAAGGTCTTTGAAAGGGATGGGTATAAATGCCATTATTGCGAAAAACAACTGACAAGGTTCAGCGCAACCCTAGATCATATTCAGCCCGTCTCGAAAGGTGGAGATAATTCATTTGAAAACCTTGTCACTGCCTGCTTGCATTGTAATGCGGAGCGGGGAAACAAGCCGGTCATGGATTTTTTAACAAAGCAAGCTTAACGTGCGTAACCCGTAATAGCCTGAGTAGGGCGCAATAACTGAAAGGCATTGCGCCGTAAGTAAGTGGTCGCTGTCGCGCGACGTGCGAGTTTCTTTCTTTTGCTTAGCCAAAAGAAAGAAACCAAAGAAAAGGCTACCCCCTACCGCTTGTTTCCTGCGCTGCTCAGCTTCATGGGCGTCAATCGGAAACTCGCTACGCTCAAACAGCCGCTTGCCGAAAACTCCCATGAGGCTGAGCAGCGCAGGCGCGGTAGCAGGGGGGTAGGGCAAGGGCTGTGAGGTTTAGCGTTTGCTTGTTACTTGGATGCGGTAAAAGTTTTTCAAAGCCCGTCATTCCGACGAAAGTCGGAATCTAGTGGCTTTAAGCGTTGCGAAATTAAGTCGCTGGATTCCGTGTCGAACACGGAATGACGTAAATGAAGCTGTTGCTGAATGGTTGGCGTGCTAAAATTCGTTTTGAAGCTGGCTAGACAGTCGCCGCCTAGTAATAGGGGGAGGAAAGTCCGGGCTGCATAGAGCGGGATGACGGTTAACGGCCGTCCGCCGAAAGCCGCAAGGTATAAGGCGAGGAATAGGGCCACAGAGACGAGCGTATTAAGTTACGGTGAAACGCGGTAACCTCCATTCGCAGCAAGACCAAATAGGCTGGTAATGGCGTGGCTCGCGCTGCCAGCGGGTAGGTTGCTTGAGCGCATGAGTAATTATGCGCCTAGATGAATGACTGTTACGTGCAGTAATGCACGACAGAACCCGGCTTATCGGCCAGCTTCAACCCTCTTTTTCTGCTTTAAAATAACCCTGCAATTACAATTCAAACGCTTTCGCAACTGTTCTAATAATCTACATTCACACAAGTTCGTATGTGCTTAATTTATAACGAATTTATTTTTAGCATGAAAATGCGCTAAGTCATTGACCTATAAAGAAAAAATAGCAAAAAAGCACTTGCATTGCGCTATTTTTTTATCTATAGTGCATATTAGTGGGGAAAAGTGGGGTTTTGTGGGGAATTGCTCATTTTTGTAATGTTGGGGGAGGTAATCCCTGGGTACATTTTTGCTGCAGTTTGATAACTACTAAGGGTCTGTTAAAGGCGTTAGGCAGTTCCCCTGTTTTTTATTTGAGGTTTTTTGAAGATGTTTGATTGAGGCTCATGTAGCACGGCAGTATGGGTCTTTAAGGAAAATAACATAACGTATGTTTCGCGGCGCTACACATTTAAGTTTGGATGCAAAAAGCAGGCTTGCTGTGCCAACCAAGCACAGGGAAGCATTGCAGCTTGAGTGCGCCGGTAACTTGGTGTTGACGGCGCATCCGCATCGTTGTTTGTTGTTGTATCCGCAACCAGCTTGGGAGCCGATTCAGGCGAAGATGATGGCGCTATCGTCATTTGATAAACAATCCAGCGCGTTGCAGCGTTTGTTGGTGGGTTTTGCTGAAGATATTTCGCTTGATAGTGCAGGCCGTATGTTGGTGTCGCCTGTGTTGCGTGATTTTGCAGGTTTAGACAAAGAAGTTATGTTGGTAGGTCAAGGTAGCCATTTCGAGTTATGGAATATGGAAGCTTGGCGTGCTCAACTGGAACAAGTGATGCAGAATGAAAACTTTACCATGCCTGCAGAATTAGAGGGCTTCTCGCTGTGACTAAGGGCGTGAACAGCGCGCCCACCAAAGCATCATTGTCTTCAAAAAAAGCGTCTCTCAAAGGCGCTGATAAGTTAGAAAAGTATCCACTAGAAGTGTCAGTATTAAATCCAAATCAGAATTCAAACGCAGATGAAACGTCATCCATAGGCGCGCACATTACGGTGTTGCTGGATGAGGCCGTGTACGCTTTGGCCATTAAGCCTAATGGTATCTATGTGGATGGCACCTTTGGTCGTGGTGGACATTCAAGAAAAATTCTAGCGCAATTAGGTGACGGTGGACGTTTGATCGCGTTTGACCGTGATTTGAGTGCGATTGAGTCTGGTCGGGCAATTAATGATTCTCGTTTTAGCCTTGTGCATAGTCACTTTGCAGCTATGCAGGCTAAGTTGGCTGAACTGGGTATTGACAAAGTGGATGGGATTTTGCTGGATTTGGGTATTTCATCACCGCAAATTGATGAGGCAAATCGTGGATTTAGTTTTAGGTACGATGCGCCGCTGGATATGCGTATGGATCAAAGTAGTGGGAAAACAGCGGCGGAATTTATCGCCAATACAACAGAGCAGCAATTAGCGGAGGTTATAAAAAATTATGGTGAAGAACGGTTTGCTAAGTCGATTGCAAGGGCGATTATTGCGGAGCGCAATGACGGGCGCGCCATCACCACTACAGGGCAACTTGCCCAGGTCGTGGCAAGCGCAGTCACGCGGTTTGAGCCAGGGCAGAATCCCGCAACGCGTACATTTCAAGCTTTACGGATTTTTGTCAATCAGGAGCTTGAGGAGCTATCGCTAACCCTGCCGCAATGTTTGGCATTGTTGGCGCCACAAGGTCGATTGGCCGTAATCAGCTTTCATTCACTTGAGGATCGCATCGTAAAGCAGTTTATTCGCGATCAAGAAAATCGTGATGATCTGCCGGCTAATTTTCCGGTGCGTGCCGCAGACTTGCCGCAGCCTAAATTGAAAAGTGTAGGTAAGGCGATTCGGTCTAGCGCAAAAGAGGTGAAGGCTAATCCTCGCTCACGTAGCGCGGTATTGCGTGTGGCAGAAAGAACGTTAGTAGCATGACGCGCCTTAACCTCATTTTATTTTTTGCGTTGATATTCTCTGCATTGGGTTTGGTGAACGCACAACATAAGGCACGCAAGCTTTATATTGAACTTGAGCATATGAGCGAAGCGGAAAAACAATTTAAGCAAGAGTACGGGCAATTGCAGCTTGAGCAAAGCACATGGGCGATGCATTCGCGTATCGAGCAAGTAGCAACACAGCAGTTGCAAATGCAGGTGCCTGATGCAAAGCGCATTCAAGTGGTCACTATTGCAGATGCTGCGCCGCCGCTACAGCCGAATGTAAGTGCGGCCAAGGCGCTGGAGTCACCGCTTAAAGTACCAGGCAAAGTATCAAGCGAGGTGGCGGAATAATGGCGATGCATACACCGCTTGTGGTTGTGAAATTGCCCGCATGGCGCCGTCGCCTTTTGTTGGTGTTGGTGTTATTGGGGTTTGCTGCTTTATTAGGACGTGGTGTGTATTTGCAAAGTTTTCATAAGCGATTTTTGCAAGAAAAAGGTGATGCACGTTATAACCGTACACTGACTTTGCCGTCACAACGCGGAAAAATTACCGATAGATACGGTGAGTTGTTGGCAATTAGTTCACCGGTTGAATCAGTGTGGGCAAATCCATCTGATGTGAAAATTAGCGCTAGCCAAAGCAAAAAGATTGCTGATTTATTAGGTTTGAAAGTTACAGTGGTTGATAAAAAGCTTGTGAACAGTGAGCGTGAGTTTGTGTATTTAAAGCGTCGCGTTTCACCTGAATTGGCTGGTGAAGTGATGCGGCTTGAAATTCCAGGTGTTTATTTGCAGCGTGAATACAAGCGTTATTACCCAGCGGGTGATGTAACCGCGCACTTGGTTGGCTTTACGGGAATCGATGATAAAGGCCAAGAAGGCTTTGAGTTGACGATGAACGATACACTTTCAGGTAAAAGTGGCAGTCGCCGTGTGATTAAAGATAGGGCGGGTCATATTATTGAGGATTTAGAAGCCGTTAAAGTACCGCAAGATGGTCATGATGTCACGCTGTCCATTGATAGAAGAATTCAATATTTAGCGCATCGAGAATTATCGAAAGCTGTTGAAAAATATAAAGCCACGGCAGGTGCCGCGATTGTATTGGATGCCAAAACTGGTGAAGTGCTGGCGATGGTGAATGTGCCCACCTACAACCCGAATAATCCTGTGAATATTGCTGGTAAAACACGTAACCGCGCCATTACCGATACGTTTGAACCAGGCTCAACCATGAAAACGGTAACAGTTGCGGCGGCTTTGGAGTCAGGTAAGTATCAGTCTGATACCCAAATTCAAACAGCACCAGGCTATATGAGTATTGGTTCTGCAACGATTCATGATGCCCATGCACATGGCGTGCTGACGGTATCTGAGGTGATACAGAAGTCATCCAACGTTGGTGCGGCCAAAATGGCATTGTCATTGGATCGTCAGTATTTGTGGAATATATACAATCAAATAGGCTTTGGTGCAAAAACACGTATTGGGTTTCCAGGTGAGGCAACAGGGCGGGTGCGTGATTACAAAACATGGCGTCCAATTGAGCAGGCGACGATGTCTTATGGTCACGGTATTAGCGTCACATTGTTGCAGCTAGCCAGGGCTTATACCGTATTTGCCAATGATGGCGAATTAAAGCCAGTATCACTACTTAAGTTAAAAGACGTGCCAGTGGGCACACAAGTATTTTCTGCAAAAACTGCGCATGAAGTCAAAGATATGCTGGAGTTGGTTGTATTGCCTGGCGGTACTGCGCTTAAGGCGCAAGTGCTGGGATACCGTGTGGCGGGTAAAACAGGTACCACCCATAAATTGGGTGATCGCGGTTACGAAAAAGACAAATATGTAGGTTCGTTTGTTGGCATGGCACCTGCGTCTAATCCGCGCTTGATTATGGCGGTGATGATCGATGACCCAAGCAGTGGTGAATATTACGGCGGTACAGTTGCCGCGCCAGTATTCAGCACAGTGATGGCAGATGCTTTGCGTATGCTAGCTGTGCCACAAGATGCCCCTAATAATAATGTGGTGATTTCTAGTGACGTTGAAGATGTGAAGGAGAGTATATGACCTTACTCACATCATTGAAGCAGTCATTTACCGCTATTACCTCGGATAGCCGACAAGTAAAAGCAGGTGCGCTGTTTTTGGCCTACCCAGGTAGCCATAGTGATGGACGTGATTATATTGCACAGGCAATACAAGCGGGTGCCGCCGGCGTGGCGTGGGAGAGTAAAGGTTTTGTTTGGAACCCAAGCTGGCAAATCAGTAATGTGGCTGTGGATGATTTAAAAACTAAAGTGGGTGAAATCGCCGCAGAGTTTTATCATTACCCGTCACGTGAGTTGAGCATGATCGGTGTGACTGGAACCAATGGCAAAACTTCAGTGAGCCAATGGATTGCGCAAGCGTTAACGGCTTTGGGCCAGAAAGCGGCGGTCATTGGTACTATTGGCAATGGCTTTGTTGGTGATGAAAGTTTGACAGAGGCGAGTAACACTACGCCTGATGCCATTTTGTTACAGGCAATGCTAGCGGATTATGCAAAGCACGGGGCAGATGCGGTGGCGATGGAGGTTTCCTCACATGGTTTGCATCAAGGACGTGTTAATGGCGTGGAGTTTGATTTGGCCGTACTCACCAATTTGAGTCGTGACCATCTGGATTATCACGAAACCATGCAAGATTACGCGGCCGCCAAGCAGGAGTTATTTACCTGGCATAGTCTAGGGTTGGCGGTACTCAATGCAGACGACGAGTTTGGGCAAAGTATCGCCACATTACTTACAGCACAGAATAAGCCTTTGATGACTTACGGCTTAACACAAGGGAATGTGCGCGGCACGGCTTTGCGCTTGCATCAACAAGGCTTAACCATGCAAGTGACCACGCCCAAAGGTGATGCACTCATCAATGCGCCAGTATTAGGGCGTTTTAATGCCTATAACGTGTTAGCGGTGTTGGCAACGTTATTAGCACTTGAAGTCAGCTTGCAAGATGCCGTGAGTGCGATTGCCAAAATTAAGCCAGTACTAGGCCGCATGCAGCAATTTGGCGGGAATGATAAGCCTTTGGTGGTAGTGGATTACGCACATACCCCAGATGCCTTAGAGAAGGTATTGTTAACTTTGCGCGAGCAGGCGCAGGGTAAATTGATTTGCGTATTCGGGTGCGGTGGTGAGCGTGACTTGGGTAAGCGCCCACTGATGGGTGCGGTGGCTGATCAATTAGCCGATACGGTGATTGTGACCTCAGATAACCCACGCAGTGAAAACCCCGCGCATATTATTCAACAAGTGTTGAGTGGTTTTACTAAGACGCCATTAACTGAGCCAGACCGTGCGCGTGCAATTCGGCAGGCCGTGCAATTGGCGCAAGTGGGTGACATTGTACTGGTGGCAGGTAAAGGCCATGAAAACTATCAAGAAGTGGCTGGAATCAAACTGCCATTTAGTGACGCTGAGGTGGTGCAGCTTGCGCTAAATATGGGCGCGCATAACCTGCAAGCTGAAGATAAAGCCGAACTTAATGCTCAAACTGCCACAGGCGAAACGGCGGTGAAATCATGATGTATTTGTCAGAAGCTGCTCAAGCGCTCAATGCCAAGCACGTAGGTGCTGATGTTCAGTTTAATGCTGTAGGCAGTGATAGCCGTAATATCAAAGCGGGTCAATTGTTCGTGGCACTTAAAGGCGAAAATTTTGATGGCAATACGTTTGCGGGTGAAGCCATTAAAAAAGGTGCGGCAGCGGTGATGTTGTCTGATGCATCGGTCGAAGTTCAGCCTGCATTGTTAGTACAAGACACACGCTTGGCATTAGGGGAATTAGCCAAATATTGGCGTAGCAAGTTTGATGCACCTGTAGTCGCCATCACAGGCAGTAACGGTAAAACCACCACTAAAGAAATGCTCACTGCAATTCTGATTGTCGCTAGCAAAGATAAAGAGAAGGTGCATGCCACTTATGGCAACTTAAATAACGATATTGGTGTGCCGCTGACGCTGCTCAAAATGAACGTAAGCCACAAATACATGGTGGTTGAAATGGGCATGAATCATTTAGGTGAAATTGATTATTTAACGCATATTGCCAAGCCCAATGTGGCGGTGATTAACAACGTAGGGTCGGCGCATATTGGTGAACTAGGCTCACGTGCAAACATTGCCAAAGCCAAAGGCGAGATTTTTTCAGGCTTGCAGGATGATGGCGTGGCGGTAATTAACGCTGATAGTGAGTATGCAGCGGATTGGTTGTCGCTTAATACAAACAGGAAAGTGGTCACTTTTGGCTTAAATCAGCAGGCAGATCTGACCGCAAAATATCAAGAGTTAAATGGTTATAGTTTAGTGAATTTAAGCACGCCTAATGGTCGCGTGGGGTTCAAGTTAAAAGTACAAGGTGCGCATAACATCAGTAATGCATTGGCTGCGAGTGCCGCCGCTTTTGCATTGGGGATTTCAAACTTGGACATTGCTAAAGGTTTAGAAGGTTTTGGCGGCGTATCTGGGCGCTTAGAGCTTAAGGCTGCATTCAATGATGCGGTGTTGATTGATGACACCTATAACGCAAATCCAGACTCAATGCGCGCCGCGATAGATGTGCTGGCGAAATATGCTGGAGAGAAAATCCTGGTATTAGGTGACATGGCTGAATTAGGCATAAATGCTAAAAATATGCACGCGGAAATTGGCGCCTATGCCAAGGCGGCAGGGCTAACAATACTCTATTGCTTGGGTGAGTTAAGTACCGAAATGGTGAAAAGCTTTGGTGTTGGTGCACAGCACTTTAGCTCGCCAGAGGCAATAGCTGATGCGGTGTTGCCGCAACTCACAAGCAGCACAACGGTACTGGTAAAAGGTTCACGTTGTATGCAAATGGAGCGTGTGGTGAATTTGTTAGTAGCAAACAATAAATAAGCGTATTGGGAGAAATTTAAAAATGTTACTCGAATTAGCGCAATGGCTGGCAAAAGACATCCGTGGCTTTCATGTGTTTGACTACATCACATTGCGCGCCGTGCTGGCCACGCTCACCGCATTAACCATTTCATTTGTGGTGGGACCCACTTTAATTCGTAAGCTTACTTACTACAAAGTAGGTCAATCAGTGCGTGATGATGGCCCACAAACACATTTAATCAAAGCCGGTACACCTACCATGGGCGGTGCTTTGATATTGGTGGCCATTGCAATATCGACATTGCTATGGGCAGATTTAAGTAACAGGTTTGTGTGGGTGGTGTTATTCACCACATTGGGTTTTGGCATTATTGGCTGGGTGGACGATTGGCGCAAAGTCGTACATCGCAACCCTAAAGGTTTATCTGCTAAAGAAAAATATTTTTGGCAGTCGGTGGTGGGTTTTAGTGTGGCGATATTTTTACAGCAAACAGCTACTGTGCCTGCCGAAACTACTTTGTTAATTCCGTTCTTTAAAAGTTTGGTCATTCCAATGAGTGGGCTGGCGTTTATCGTGCTGACCTATTTGGTGGTAGTCGGGAGCAGTAATGCGGTAAATCTGACAGATGGTCTTGATGGTTTGGCGATTATGCCTACCGTGATGGTGGCGGGTGCTTTAGCCATATTTGCTTATGTAACGGGCCACTTTTATTTTTCTAAGTATTTAAGCATTCCTTATGTACCAGGTGCGGGCGAGTTGGCAGTGTTCTGTGCAGCAATGGTTGGCGCTGGCTTAGGGTTTTTATGGTTTAACGCCTACCCGGCAGAAGTATTCATGGGTGACGTAGGCGCATTGGCATTGGGGGCGGCGCTAGGCATTGTGGCTGTCATTGTGCGACAAGAAATCATCTTGTTCATTATGGGTGGTGTTTTTGTGATTGAGACTATTTCAGTGGCGATGCAGGTGCTGTATTTCAAATACACCAAACACAAAACGGGGACAGGTCAACGCATCTTTTTAATGGCACCTTTGCATCATCACTATGAACAAAAAGGTTGGAAAGAAACGCAAGTAGTGGTGCGCTTTTGGATTATCAGCATGATGCTGGTGTTGATTGGTTTGGCTAGTTTGAAAATTAGGTAAAAAGTAAACTGAACATGCAAATCGCGTTAAAAGATAAAAAAGTATTAGTGCTAGGCCTTGGCGACACAGGGCTATCAGCGTTGCGTTGGTTGCAACGCCAAGGCGCACGTTTGTCTGTTGCTGATACACGCGATAACCCACCAGGTGTTGATGTAGTTAAAGCAGAGTTGCCAGAGGTGAGCATTGTTACAGGCGCATTTACCGCAGCAATTTTTAGTGATGTTGATTTGGTGGTAGCAAGCCCGGGTGTGTCATTAAGTGAGCCTACGATTCAAGCTGCGATTAAGCGCGGCGTTGCAGTGGTAGGTGATGTTGAGCTATTTGCGCAATATCGCCCAAGCAGTGCAAAAGTGATTGCGATTACTGGCGTAAACGGCAAAACCACAGTGACGACTTTAGTCGGTGAAATGTGCAAAACGGCGGGCTTGAAAACCATAGTCGCTGGCAATATTGGTTTGCCAGTGCTGGATGCGCTAAGCATGGAAACACCGGATGTTTACGTATTAGAGCTTTCAAGCTTTCAATTAGAAACTACCAGCAGCTTGCAAGTTGACGCAGCCACCATGTTGAACTTATCTGAAGATCACATGGATAGATACGCCAGTATGCAGGATTATGCGATTGCAAAGGCACGTATCTTCTACAACGCAAAGCTGCAAGTGCTTAATCGTGATGACGCTTGGAGCATGATGATGGCGCGCTCGAAGTTAGCGCAAGTGACGTTTGGTTTAGATGCAGGTGTGGATGAACACAGTTACGGTTTAAGAAATGTGCAAGGTGAAACTTGGTTGAGTTGCGGCGAACATGATTTGATGAATGTACAAGATTTGAAAATTGCGGGCTTACACAATGCGGCGAATGCGTTAGCGGCAATCGCACTTTGCCGAGGCATAGGCTTGGATTACGCGCCAATTATTCAAACGCTTTACAACTTTAAAGGCTTGCCACACCGTGTGGAGTGGGTTGCTAACATTGATGACGTGGATTATTACGATGATTCAAAAGGTACTAATGTCGGTGCCACTTGCGCGGCATTGTCAGGTTTGCCACAAAAAGTGGTGTTGATTGCGGGCGGTGATGGCAAAGGTCAAGACTTTTCACCGCTAACAGATATTGTTGCGGAGAATGCGCGCGCTGTGGTGTTGATTGGTCGTGATGCATCATTGATTGAAGCCGAATTGCTAAAAACAGGGGTGCCTTTATATCAAGCAATAGATTTGCCAGAAGCGGTCAATATCGCAAAAAAACTAGCACAAAAAGATGATGCAGTTTTGCTATCCCCTGCCTGCGCCAGCTTTGATATGTTCAAAAATTATGTGCATCGTGCAGAAGTGTTTGTAAGTGCGGTGCAGCGTTTGAAGGAGGCCGCATGATCGCCACCATGCTCAATCGCGAGCGTATCAACTCACCCAACTACGACCAGGGCTTGCTTTGGGTCACCCTAATTTTATTGGGCTTAGGCTTGGTGATGGTGTATTCATCTTCTATTGCAATTGCTGAGGCAGATAGAGCGGTTGGGCATAACAGTAGCTATTACTTAGTGCGCCAAGCCATATTTTTGGTTATTAGTTTAAGTGCGGCTTTCGTGGCATTTAACATTCCCGTGGCGTGGTGGCAAAAAATGGCACCCTATTTATTTTTACTAGGTTTGGCGTTGTTGGTATTGGTGCTGATTCCAGGCATCGGGCGTGTTGTCGGTGGTAGTCGCCGTTGGCTATCTTTGTTTGTTATTAACTTACAGCCATCTGAACTGATGAAGTTGTTTGCAGCGATGTACGTGGCTGATTACACCGTGCGTAAAGCAGCAGTCATGGATAGTTTTACTAAAGGCTTCATGCCAATGCTGATGGTGATGTTGCTGGTAGGCGGCTTGCTGCTACGCGAACCGGATTTTGGTGCATTTGCCGTGATTGCCGCGATTTCGATTTCCATCCTTTGGTTGGGCGGCATCAACGCGCGCATATTTGTTGGCCTCATCATATTGCTTATAGTGGGTTTCGTGTTTTTGATTTGGAGTTCACCCTACCGCCTGGAGCGTGTGATTGGTTTTATGGACCCTTGGGCTGACCCGTATGGTAAAGGCTATCAGTTATCACATGCGCTGATTGCCTTTGGGCGTGGCGAGTGGTTTGGTGTTGGCTTGGGCGCGAGTGTAGAAAAACTGCTGTATTTGCCTGAAGCACATACTGACTTTTTATTGGCAGTGATTGCAGAAGAGCTTGGCTTTGTGGGTGTAGCTACGGTGGTGGGCTTGTTTACATGGATTGTGATTCGCGCCTTTGGTATAGGCAAAGAAGCTATTGCCAATGAACGCTATTTTGGTGCGTTGTTGGCACAAGGCCTAGGCGTATGGATAGGCGTGCAAGGCATTATCAATATGGGAGTGAATATGGGGCTGTTACCGACCAAGGGCTTGACACTGCCATTGCTCTCATTTGGCGGTAGTGGCATTTTGGCAAACTGCATTGCAATGGCAATTTTGCTGCGTATTGATTTTGAGAATAGACGTTTGCAAAAGGGGTTGCCAGTATGAGCCAAGCGCTGACAAAAACTTTGATGATCATGGCGGGCGGCACAGGCGGCCATGTTTATCCTGCAATGGCCGTGGCTGATCACTTATTGGCGCAAGGATGGCACATTGTTTGGTTATGCACACAAGGCGGCATGGAAAACCGCTTGATAGAGGGTAAAGGTTACGACAAAGCCACAATCAACATGCAAGGTGTGCGCGGTAAAGGTTGGTTAGGTTGGTTGTTATTGCCAGTGAAATTGGTAAAAGCGTTTAGCCAAAGTATTAAAGCACTAAAACAGTATCAACCAAACGTGGTGTTGGGCATGGGTGGTTTTGCGGCATTTCCAGGCGGGTTGATGGCAAGGCTATTAGGTAAACCACTGGTGATACATGAACAAAATTCGGTGGCAGGTTTAACTAATAAGGTATTAGCTAAATTTGCCACGCGTGTATTAGCCGCATTTCCTGCGGCATTTGGCAATCGCGCGACGTTGGTGGGTAACCCTGTGCGGGCTGATATTGCAAATTTAGCAACACCTGAGCAACGTTTTGCAGGGCGCGAGGGTGCGTTACGTTTGTTGGTGGTCGGTGGCAGTTTGGGCGCACAGGCTTTGAATGAGGTTATTCCTCAAGCGTTGGCAAAATTACCAGTGGAAAAACGTCCGCAGGTAGTGCATCAGGCAGGTGTAAAACATATTGAGTCGCTTAAAAGTAATTATGCAAAAGCCGGTGTAACTGTTGATGCACGCGCTTTTATTGATGATATGGCAGGGTTGTACGCATGGGCAGACTTTGTGATTTGTCGTTCAGGTGCGCTCACTGTGGCTGAAGTTTCCGCCGTGGGTTTAGGCTCGCTGATGGTACCGTTTCCGTTTGCGGTAGATGACCACCAAACGACCAATGCCGCTTATTTAGCGGATGCAGATGCAGCCATAGTGCTGCAACAAAGTGAATTGAGTGTAAATAAATTGGCGAAAATTTTGAGTAAATTAAACCGTGAACAATGCCTAGCCATGGCGAAAAATGCACGCATTTTAGGCAAGTCAGAGGCAACAGCTGATGTAGCAGCCATTTGCATAGAGGTAGCGCGATGAAACATAAAGTTAAAAATATACATTTTGTTGGTATTGGCGGCTCTGGTATGAGCGGCATCGCTGAAGTGTTAATTAACCTGGACTTTAACGTAAGCGGTTCAGATTTAGCCGCTAACGCCACCACCAAGCGTCTGGTAGCGTTTGGTGCAACCGTGTATCAGGGCCACGCAGCAGAAAACGTACAAGAAGCAGACGTGGTGGTGGTGTCATCCGCGGTGAATGAAGACAACCCGGAAGTGAAAGCAGCACGTGCCAAAAGCATTCCGGTGGTGCCACGTGCGCTCATGCTGGCAGAGCTGATGCGTTTTAGACAAGGGATTGCTGTTGCAGGTACGCATGGCAAAACCACCACCACGAGCTTAATCGCCAGTATTTTGGCTGAAGCGGGTATGGACCCTACGTTTGTGATTGGTGGCAAGCTAGAGGCCGCCAATGCTAATGCCAAGCTAGGTACGGGTGAATACATCGTGGCAGAGGCGGATGAGTCTGACGCTTCATTCTTGCATTTAACCCCAGTGATGGCCGTGGTGACGAACATTGACCAAGACCACATGGATACTTATGAACACAGTTTTGAAAAGCTTAAAAGTGCGTTTGTAGAATTTTTACAACAATTGCCGTTTTGGGGTATGGCGGTGGTGTGCATTGATGACGCCAATATTCGCGAGATTTTGCCGCGCGTGACTAAGCCGGTGATGACTTACGGCTTGAGTGAAGATGCGCGTGTGCGTGCTAAAAATATACGTGCTGATGACGGAAAAATGCACTTCACTGTGCAACGCATTAACGGCGTTACCACTGAATTTGATGTAACGCTGAATTTACCTGGCAACCATTATGTGTTGAATGCCTTAGCTGCTATTGCCATTGCCAGTGAGCTCAATGTGCCTGATGCGGCAATCATTAAAGCGTTAAAGGAATTTAAGGGCGTGGGCAGACGCTTTGAGCGATACGGTGAAATTCAAGCCACGCCACGCAGCAGCAATACAGAGGGCACGTTCACGCTGATCGATGATTATGGTCATCACCCAGTGGAAGTACAGGCGGTGATTGCCGCTGCGCGCGGTGCTTTCCCTAACCGGCGCTTGGTGATGGCATTTCAACCCCATCGTTACACCCGTACGCGTGATTGTTTTGAAGATTTTGTAAAAGTGTTTTCAAGTGCAGATGTGGTGTTGCTGACTGAAGTCTATTCCGCAGGTGAAGCGCCCATTGTGGCCGCCGATACACGCTCGTTAATTCGTGCGATTCGTGTGGCAGGAAAAGTTGAGCCTTTATTTGTAGAAACAACGGATGAACTACCACAGGCGATTTTAGATGTGGCACAAGCTAATGACGTGGTGATTGTGATGGGGGCAGGTTCTATTGGGCACGTGGCGCTAAAGACTAAAGAATTGCAACTGAGAGGATTGGCGACAGCATGAGTCCAACTACGCCAAAATTGTTATTGAACGAACCCTTGGCGCGCTATACCAGCTGGCGTGTGGGCGGCCGTGCCGACCAGCTGTATATCCCAGCAGGGCTGGATGATTTGAGCGTATTTTTGCAGAACCTTGATGCAGCAGAACCGATAAACTTTATCGGGTTAGGTTCAAATTTGTTGGTTCGTGATGGCGGCGTACGCGGTACGGTGGTGTTGATGCATAACGTACTTACAGCATTGAAAATGGATGGTGAGTTTGTGTATGCCGAGGCAGGCGTGACATGTGCTAAATTAGCAAAGTTTTGCGCTAAAGAAGCTTTACGCGGCGGAGAGTTTTTTGCGGGGATTCCAGGCACAGTAGGCGGTGCACTTGCCATGAATGCAGGTTGCTACGGCAGCGAAACCTGGAACGTGGTGAAGCGCGTGACTACCATTAACAGAAGTGGTGAACTAAATACGCGTGATGCTGCAGCATTTATTCCAAGTTATCGCCATGTTGAAATGCCGGTAGCCGATGAGTGGTTTGTCGCCGCTTGGCTTGGTTTGGCTAAGGGTGATGCATATGAATCTGCACAAAAAATTAAAGAATTATTAGCCAAACGCTTAGCGTCTCAACCGCTAAATTTGCCAAGTGCCGGTTCAACTTTTAGAAACCCGGCAGGTGATTATGCTGCAAGGTTGATAGAGGCGAGTGGATTAAAAGGCTACATCATTGGTGGTGCCCAAGTGTCAGAAAGACATGCCAATTTCATTGTGAACGTAGGTGGTGCAACTGCGCTGGATATTGAGCTGTTAATTAAGCACATGCGTGACACCGTGCTTGAGCAGCAAGGCGTTTTGTTGCAACAGGAAGTAAAAGTATTGGGCGAGCTTTCATTAGGAGAGCTGGAGGTTAGAGAATGATGCGTGATTTTGGAAAAGTAGCGGTGCTGTTTGGAGGCAAGTCTGGCGAGCGTGAAGTGTCACTTAAAAGCGGCGCGGCTGTACTTGCGGCCTTACAACGGCAAGGTGTCGATGCGCACGCTTTCGATCCTGCCACACGCCCGCTACATGATTTGGAAAATTTCGATATTGCGATGATTTCCTTGCATGGACATTTTGGTGAAGATGGTGCCATGCAAGGTGCGTTGGAATTATTAGGCATTCCTTATACAGGCAGCGGTGTGATGGCATCGGCGATTGGCATGGATAAATGGCGTACCAAGATGATTTGGTCTGCCGCGGGCATCAGCACCCCAGCCTTTGAGTTGGTGAAAGCTGACTCAGATTTTGTAGCGATAGAGCAAAAGCTAGGGCTGCCATTGTTTGTAAAACCTGCTAATGAAGGTTCGAGCATCGGTATCAGCAAAGTAAAACAAGCGGGTGATTTGAAAGCGGCTTATGAATTAGCGGCTAAATCTGACCCATTGGTCATTGCAGAGCAGTTTGTAGGTGGTGGTGAATACACTGTAGGTATTTTGGGCGATAAAGCATTGCCGATTGTGCGTATTGTGCCGAAAAATGAATTTTATGATTTTGAAGCCAAATACTTACGTGATGATACTGAGTATCTGTGCCCGTGTGGTTTGAGTAGCGACAAAGAAGCGCAGATTCAGCAAGAAGCTTTGCAGGCGTTTAACGCGATTGGTTGCAGTGGCTGGGGGCGTGTAGATTTCCTAATGGATGCCCAAGGCAATCATTACTTTTTAGAAGTGAATACCAGCCCAGGTATGACAGATCATAGCCTAGTGCCAATGGCAGCGAAGGCGGCAGGGATTAGTTTTGATGCATTGGTGATACGCATTTTGGAGTTGGCACATGTGGGATAAACCCGCCTTACTTAACTGGATAGCTAACCTCTTGTTTGCGATGAGTGT
Source organism: Methylotenera sp. RIFCSPLOWO2_02_FULL_45_14 (assembly GCA_001803395.1). Classification (GTDB taxonomy): domain Bacteria; phylum Pseudomonadota; class Gammaproteobacteria; order Burkholderiales; family Methylophilaceae; genus Methylotenera. Next base: position 70,232 of record MHBU01000007.1, read on the forward strand.
GGTGGTGATGCTATACACCGTGCTGTATGTGGTGGTGCATTTGCCAATTTTTCCGCTACGCGAGGTGAAAGTTGACGGCCAGTTAACGCATGTGACACATGAGCAAGTAAAGTTAATTGCAGCAAAACATTTGAAAGGTAATTTTTTTACCTTAGATTTAATTACGGCACGTGATGCTTTTGAAAAGCTGCCTTGGGCGCGCAACGTGAGTGTGCGTAGGCGCTGGCCAGATAAATTAGACGTCATGATTGAAGAGCATCAAGCGTTTGCACGTTGGGGCAATGTGGCATTGGTGAATACGCATGGTGAATTATTTCACGCGGCTTCAAGCAGTGATTTACCCGTGTTTTATGGCCCCGATGACGGCGTGGTAGAAGTGGCATCGCAATATGATGCATTTAATAAAGTGTTAAAAACGGCTAAGTTAGACATTGCGACATTGGCGTTAACCCCTAGGCGTGCATGGCAAATTACGACAACAAGTGGCATGGTCGTTGAGTTAGGTAGAACTGATATGCAGCCGCGTTTAGAAAAATTTACCAATGTATATGGCCGCACGATTGCGGGGTTGAATAAAAAGATTACTTATGCAGATTTACGTTACCCCAATGGCTTTGCCTTGCGCCGGCCTATTGAGGCGATTAAATCTAACGACATTAAGTCAAAAGACACCGTTAAAAAACAGACAGGAGCCGTGACCTAGTTCACGGAAGGGGTAAATAATGAGCAGAATCAAAGAAGATAAAAATTTAATTGTAGGGTTGGATATAGGCACATCAAAAATTGTGGCTATTGTTGCTGAGCTGCAACCTGAAGGCACACTCAAAGTGATTGGGCTGGGGCAGCATATTTCGCGCGGCTTAAAAAAAGGCGTGGTGGTGAATATAGAGTCAACCATGCAATCAATTCAGCGTGCGTTAGAAGAAGCCGAGTTGATGGCTGATTGTAAAATCAATAATGTTTATACCGGCATTGCTGGCAGCCACATTAAGAGCATTAACTCTCACGGCATGGTGAAGATTAAAGATGCTGAAGTTTCACAAATGGATGTAGATCGTGTGATTGAAACAGCACGCGCCATTGCATTGCCAGCGGACCAGCAGATTCTGCATATCTTGACGCAAGAATTCATTATTGACGGCCAAGAAGACGTGCGCGAACCGCTAGGCATGAGTGGCATGAAGTTAGAAGTAAAAGTGCATATCGTCACGGGCGCAGTGGCGGCCGCACAAAATATTGTGAAGTGCATCAAGCGCTGCGGTATTGAAGTGAGCGATTTAATTTTGCAGCCATTGGCATCAAGCTTGGCCGTGCTGACTGAAGATGAAAAAGAATTAGGTGTTTGCTTAGTTGATATTGGTGGCGGTACCACTGATATTGCAGTGTTCAAGCAAGGCGCGATACGTCATACCGCCGTGGTGCCGATTGCCGGTGACCAAATGACCAATGATGTGGCCGTTGCATTTCGTACCCCGACGCAATCAGCAGAAGACATCAAAATCAAGCATGGTTGCGCATTACGCCAACTGGCTGACCCACGTGAAGTGGTTGAAGTGCCTGGTGTGGATGGCCGTGATCCGCGTCAGTTATCAGTACAAACCCTGGCTGAGGTGCTAGAGCCGCGAGTGGTTGAGCTTTATGAGTTAGTGCTAAATGAACTGCGCCGTAGCGGGATGGAAGAAATGATTGCATCCGGCATTGTGGTTACCGGTGGTTCAGCCATGATGCGCGGCATGGTGGAGCTAGGCGAAGAGATTTTTCACATGCCAGTGCGTTTAGGTATGCCACGTTATGTGGGCGGTTTGTCAGAGGTAGTGAGCAACCCAAGATACGCCACAGGCGTGGGCTTGGTGTTGATGGGTAAACAGCAGCTGGAAAGACACATCAATGGGCAAATGGAATCTAGCTCGTTTGGCAGAATTTTAGAAAGAATGAAGAGTTGGTTTCAGGGCAATTTTTGAGTAGTTAGTTAGTCGTTAGTGGGTAGTTGTTAGTTTGTGGTTTAAGGCAGTTAGTGATTGTGGTTGTTAGCTGGTGTAGTCCTTATTTGTTAGTTGCGAGCATCAACTAATGACTAAATACTATTCACTATCAACTGTTTACGGAAAGTTAAAAAGAGGAGGCAGTAAAATGTTTGAAATTATGGAAAAAAATTCACAAGAGGCCGTGATTAAAGTCATTGGTGTTGGCGGTTGCGGCGGCAACGCGGTTGCACACATGATTGAAAAAAACGTTGGTGGCGTTGAATTTATTTGCGCTAATACCGATATGCAGGCTTTGAAAAAAAGCCAAGCTAAAACTGTATTGCAAATGGGCGAGGCAATGACAAGGGGTTTAGGTGCTGGTGCTAAACCTGAAGTGGGGCGCGAAGCCGCACTGGAAGACCGCGATGCGATTGCTGAGCTGATTGATGGTGCAGATATGCTGTTTATCACGGCAGGGATGGGTGGCGGCACGGGTACTGGTGCGGCACCTGTGATTGCGAAAATCGCGAAAGAGATGGGTATTTTGACGGTAGCTGTCGTAACAAAACCGTTTTCATTCGAAGGAAAACGCACTAAAGTCGCATCTGATGGTCTAGAAGAATTATCTAAGTACGTTGATTCTTTAATCGTGATTCCTAACGAAAAGTTGATGGAAGTATTGGGCGAAGACGTACCATTCCTGGAAGCGTTCAGAGCTGCCAATGATGTATTGCACAATGCGGTTTCAGGCATTGCTGAAATCATCAATTGCGCGGGTATGGTGAACGTTGACTTTGCCGACGTACGCACAGTAATGAGTGAGATGGGCATGGCGATGATGGGCTCTGCGTTAGCAACAGGTCCTGATCGCGCGCGTATTGCAGCTGAGCAAGCGGTGGCAAGCCCGTTGTTAGAAGATGTCAATTTGGCGAATGCGCGTGGCGTTTTAGTGAATATTACCACTTCAAGCGCTTTCAAAATGAAAGAGTACTATGACGTGATGAATACCATCAAAGCCTTTACTGCGGAAGACGCAACCGTGATTGTAGGTAACGTGTTTGATGAATCTATGGGTGATAGTTTACGTGTGACGATGGTGGCCACTGGTTTAACTGGCGCACAACGCCGCCAGCAAAAACCAGAACTACGTGTGATGACACAAGAAGTAGTACGCAACGGCACAACTGGTCAACCAATATACATTGGTGGCGCTATGGCTGGTAATGGCATGATGGTTGAGGATGAAGCACCAGCAGTGTTTGGTTCAAACAGTCGTCGTGCGCAGGTAGATGCGATGAAAAATTCAGGGATGGAAGAATATGATATTCCTGCATTTTTACGTAAACAAGCTGACTAAATAGTTAAGGTTCGCTGTTGATAAGGCGATGAAGCCGGCTTGAGGCTGTTGCAATGAATTATGTTATTATTTGCTTGATTCATAAGGCAAATATACAGGTCATTATCAAGTGGCTAACACGTTTTAGAACAGGAAAATAGAGAGTACATGTTAAAGCAACGCACATTAAAACAAGCGATTAGCGCCACAGGCGTTGGATTGCACAACGGCGAGAAGGTTACTCTTACCCTGCGCCCGGCTGCGCCCGACACTGGCATTGTTTTCAAACGGGTTGATCTGCCTCAACCCAATGAAATCTTGGCTACTCCAAGCGCAGTGCACGACACACGCATGTGTTCTGCGCTAGAAGCCAATGGCGCCCGCGTTGCGACGGTTGAACATATCATGTCAGCATTGGCTGGCTTAGGTATCGATAACGTGTATGTGGATGTAGATGCTTCTGAAATACCCATTATGGATGGAAGCTCGGGACCTTTTGTATTTTTATTGCAGCAAGCGGGTATTGTTGAGCAAGCTGCACCTAAAAAATTTATACGGGTTAAAAAAGTCGTTGAAGTCAAAGAGGCTGATAAATGGGTGCGTTTTGAGCCTTATCACGGTTTTAAAATAGACTTTACCATTGATTTCAATCACCCGGTATTTGAGCATTCCGGCAATAATGTCAAAATTGATTTTGCTGCTGATTCTTACATTAAAGAAATTAGTCGTGCACGTACCTTTGGTTTTATGCACGAGGTTGAGTATTTACGCTCCAATGGTTTAGCACGTGGCGGTAGTTTAGATAACGCCATTGTGTTGGATGAATACCGTGTATTAAATACTGACGGTTTGCGCTACGACGATGAGTTCGTGAAGCATAAAGTATTGGATGCGATTGGTGATTTATATATGCTGGGTCATCCGATACTCGGTGCTTTTTATGCCTATAAATCTGGGCATGCACTCAATAACCAGTTGTTGCGTGCGCTGCTGCAAGATGAAGCCGCTTGGGAATATACAACGTTTGAAAAAACCGATGACGCACCGGCTGCATTTTTGTCACAATCTAAGCAATTAAAGCCAGAACCTATTTACTAAATAGAGGCAGCCTTAATAGTTTGAAAATGTAATATTCAAGAAAGGGGCGTGCCGTGTTAATGATTCGCCTGATATTGGTGTTGCTAGGCATTACCGCAATGGTACTGCTTGGCTTATACTTGCTGCTGGATGATAAGAAATACCTGCATTATTTCAAACAAACACTCAAATACACCCTGTTTTTAGTGATTGTTGTGGTGGTTCTGTTTGTATTGCGCCGAATACTCTATGTTTAATGTAATAAAAAAATTAAAAAAGAACCGCGTGACTTTTACAAGTTACTGTATTTTCTTAACCACATTTCTAAGTGCACTGTGTTTATCCAGCCAGGCATTGGCATTGTCTGATCAGGCATTACTTCAACAGGCACGCGAATCTTATGCCGCTAAAAATGAAATAGCGTTAGCGGAAGATGCAAGCCAACTTAAAACACAGCAATACATATTAGCGCCGTATGCGGATTATTGGCTGATGTTGCTTAAATTAGAACAAGCACGTGATGAAGAGGTGCAGAATTTTTTAGCCCAATATGGGGATATGCCGTTTGCTGATCGTCTGCGCGGTGAATGGTTAAAAAAATTAGCCAAGCAACAGAATTGGGTCGCATTTTTTGATGAATATACCTATTTCAAGCGCGAAGATACCGCACTGCAGTGTTACGCCTTGTTTGGGCAAATGCAGATGGCAGAAGTTGATGTAGGCGCTGATGCTAGAAATTTATGGCTCACGACTGCTGACTTACCAAGCAACTGCAATCAACTATTTGATTTAATGCAACAAACAGGCATGCTAAGCGCCGAGGATATTTGGGCAAGATTTAGATTGGCATTGCAAGAGGGGAAGTTGGGTCTTGCCAAAAGCATTGCGAAACGCTTACCTGATTTTGATGAAAAAAATCTTAAGCTGTTAGATGTTGCGAACCTAACGCCACAAGCTTTGCTAGAAAATAAACCAAGCACCGTTAAGTCTGGCAGTAAAAAAACGAATGTGACGATGACAGCTTCATTTAAAACTCGTGAAGGTATTGAGATCAATCTTTATGCGCTGGATCGTTTAGCGCGCAACAATATAGAGAACGCAATTACAGTATTTGATCGACTGCAAACTAACTTTTCGGCAGAAAATCGCACTTTTGGCTGGGGGCGTATTGCTTACCACGCGGCACGTAGTCATCACCCCAACGCGCTTCAATACTACGCTTTAGCAAATGGCGTAGCTTTGGATAAAGAGCAACTCGCTTGGCAGGTGCGGGCAGCGTTGCGTGCAGAAGATTGGGCGGTGGTGAAAAGTGCAATATCAGCAATGCAACCCAAGCAAGCTGAAGAGGGGGCTTGGCGTTACTGGAAAGCACGTGCTTTAAAAGCAATGAATTCGCAGGTTGAAGCAAATGCCATATTGGGTCCGCTTTCTAAAGAACGCCATTATTATGGTTGGCTAGCCGCTGAAGAGTTAGAAAGTGTGATGGGAAATCCACAAATACAGTACACCGCTACTGAATTGGAAGTGACCGCGATTGCCAGTCATCCCGCGATTAAGCGTGCAGTTGAGCTACAGCGCCTGGATATGCGCTGGGAGGCTAAAGCCGAATGGGTGTGGGCAACGCGAGGTTTTGATGACAAGCAGTTACTTGCAGCAGCTGAATATGCAGTGCGACAAAAATGGTATGACATTGCCATTAGTACAGCAGATAACACTAGGCAGATACATGATTTTAATTTGCGTTATCCAACACCCTATCGTGATTTAATGCGTTTTTCGGCAAGTCAGCAAAATGTAGATGAAGCCTGGGTGTATGGCTTAACGCGTCAAGAAAGCCGTTTTATGCACTTTGCAAAATCAGGAGTGGGCGCCTCTGGCTTAATGCAGGTGATGCCGGCGACGGCTAAGTGGGCAGCTAAGCGGATGGGTTTAGATGGCTACAGCAATGACATGATTCATGATTTACCCACTAATATTGGTATTGGCACTTACTACATGCGCTACACCTTAGAGTTAATGAATGGTCAAGCGGTGATGGCAACCGCTGCTTACAATGCAGGTCCTAGCCGAGCAAGACGTTGGGTGGCAACCAAACCATTAGAGGCGGCAATTTACATAGAAACGATTCCATATAGTGAAACAAGAGGCTATGTACAGAAAGTGATGGTCAATGCCCAAATGTATGCCCCTCGCTTAGGCACTAGCATACAAAGCTTGAAATCTCGCATGGGTATTGTGCCTGGCAGTGGTAAGCCTGAAACGATATTGGCGGATAGTGAATGATTTACTGTGAAAATTAAAACTTAAATCAGCCCACGAAGCCACAAAAAACACCAAATGAGCCATTTACCCAGCATAGGCGTATTAGCGAAACGTAATACGCCGTATAGCGACTTTTGTGTAAAGGTCTCTTTCTAAAGTTAAACAAAAAAACAAAGGTTAAACATGCAAATAAAAAAAGTAGCGATATTAGGCGGTTCAGGTTTTGTAGGTAGTGCGGTAGTGGCTAAATTAGCGGTGGCAGGTTATTTGGTAACCGTATTAACGCGTCGTTACGAGTCAGCAAAACATCTAATCTTATTGCCCAATGTCAATGTGGTGGAATGCAATATATTGGATTATCACGCGTTAAATTCAGCTTTAAGAGGGATGGATGCGGTCATCAATTTGGTCGGAATTTTGCATCAAAGCCGGCGTGTAAGTTTTAACACCATGCACCACCAATTGCCTGCGCAACTCGCAAGAATTTGTGCAGACTTAGGCATTAAACGCCTATTGCATATGAGCAGCTTGCAGGCCGCCAGCACCGCACCTAGCCAGTATTTACGCTCTAAAGCGGCGGGGGAGTCGGCGCTGTTGGCATTAAAAAATCAACTTAACATAACCATTTTTAAACCATCCATTATTTTTGGACGAGGTGATCGTTTTATCAATCTTTTTGCCACGCTCATTAAGTTTTTACCCGTCATTTTGCTCGCTAAGTCAAATGCAAAATTTCAACCAATCTGGGTAGAAGATGTCGCCAGTTGTTTTGTTAACAGCCTGGAACATACGGCTACCTATGGTCAAAGCTACGAGCTGGCAGGACCTACGGTATATACCTTCCGTGAATTGGTGCAAAAAGTGATGCACACATTAGGCTTGCAGCGTCCAATTATAGGTTTAAACGATACGCTCTCATACGCGCAAGCTTATATGATGGAGCTATTACCTATCAAGCTCATGTCGCGTGACAATGTGTGCTCAATGGAAATAGACAGCATTAGTCAGCAACCGATACCGGCAATATTGGGTATAGAGCCCACCGCGTTAGAAGCGGTTATTCCTGATTACCTGGTGGACAAAACGCCACGCGGTGCATACGACCGTTTTCGCAGTGCTGCTGCTCGGTAGTCTTAAGTGAGCGCCATGCCAGCTCATATCGCTAAGCAGGCTTACCTAGTCGGCGGTGCTGTGCGTGATGAGTTGCTTGGCTTTGCCGTAAAAGACAAAGATTATGTGGTGGTTGGTAGCACCCCAGAGGCGATGGTGGCTGCTGGCTTTAGGCCGGTGGGCAAAGATTTCCCTGTTTTTTTACATCCCCAAACGCATGATGAATATGCGTTAGCACGCACCGAACGTAAAATCGCAAAGGGTTATAAAGGGTTTAGCGTACATGCCTCAATTGACGTTACCTTGGAACAAGACTTGGCACGCCGAGATTTAACCATTAACGCGATTGCTAAAGGGGATGACGGCCGATTGATTGATCCATTTAACGGCTTAGCTGATATTAAAGCTAAAATGCTACGCCACGTGAGCAACGCTTTTGCAGAAGACCCCGTGCGTATCTTACGTGCAGCTCGCTTTTCAGCGCGACTGACAGATTTTAGCATAGCACCAGAAACCATGACATTAATGCGGCAAATGGTGGCTGCGGGTGAAGTGGATGCGCTAGTGGCAGAGCGTGTTTGGCAGGAGTTCGCTAAAGGTTTAATGGAAGAAAAGCCCTCGCGCATGTTTGAAGTGTTGCGTGCGTGTGGTGCTTTACAGAAACTACTGCCAGAGCTGGATAAACTATGGGGCGTTCCGCAACCAGCGCACCATCATCCAGAAGTCGATACCGGCGTGCATGTGATGATGGTGATTGATTACGCGGCACAGCAAAACTTTAGCCTGGCAATACGCTTTGCAGCGCTGATGCATGATCTAGGCAAAGGCGTTACACTCCAAGAAATGCTGCCGCGCCATATTGGGCACGAGGAGCGCGGTGTTCATTTACTCAAAGAAATATGCAAACGCTTACGTGTTCCTAACGATTGTAAAGAGCTTGCTGTGATGGTTGCCAAGTATCATGGAAAATTATATGCCGCACCACAAATGCGCGCCAGCACTCTGCTAGAGTTTCTAATTCAGCTGGATGCTATTCGTCAGCCTGAGCGGTTTAAGGATTTTTTAAAAGCCTGTGAAGCAGATACACGCGGCAGAACAGGGTTGGAACATTGCCCAACGCCAGCTGCAGATTTTCTGTTAAAAGTATTGGCTGCAGCATCAAGCGTGGATGCTGGCGCTGTAGCCAAAGCACAAAGTGACGTTGAAGAAATTAAAGCGGCTGTGTGTGAAGCACGATTATCGGCAATTAAAAAAGCGCTAAATGCCAAGTGAGTTTTGAATAAAGTATTTGGCTACAAAGCCCACCAAACCAAAGGTTAAACCTAAAAATAGAATAAATGTACCAAACTTTCCTACCTTTGCTTCCCAAGCCAAGTGTCCGACAATAAAAATCATTAACAGCATCAAGCCGCCAACGCCATAAGTCATGCCAAAGTCAGTAATTTGCGCTTCAGTAAATCCGAAAATGGTGCCTCCCAAGTTGTTCTCCTGTGCAATAAGGGGAGTAAATAATAAAAATCTGTCTTATCTACTTTTTTAAGTTCTGTTTTTTTTAAGTTTTGGTTGATTGAATAAATGGGTCGTCAAAAGCGCGGTCATGTTCTTCAAACATGTCTGAAAGTTTTTTGTAGAACTGGCGGTAAGTTTCAGCGGGGTTACTTTTGTTATCTAATGAAAAACACTCATCTGCCAGTGCGTTCAGTTTTTCCATAATATCCTGATGTGCTTGATGATGAAGACGAAAATACTCGTACTCCTCCGTCACGTGTGGCCTGCTCAACATGATTTGCTCTTCATGTTCAAAATGCCTGGCTGCGAGGTCGGATATATAAAATAAGTAGGAGGGCAGCCGACCTTGGCAGGATGTCATTTTTTCACGCTCGCAGACATGGCAATCGGGGAGCTGATTTAAGTTGCTGCAAGCACAGGTATTACGCAGGTCGGTTAAGAACTTATCAAATAGCAGATGCTCTTTTTCAATGATGAGATAATCGGCGGGAGTTAAGGTTTTTATTGCTTGATTATGAGTGATCATTGCAGCCGCCTTTTTTAACGAAATTCACTTACTAAGTATGAAATTGTAATGCTAGATGCACAAAAATTTACGCCATTAGCTCAATAAACTTAATTGTTCCTGAACAAACTCTGTCGGTTTGCGTTTGAATCCACTTTTGGCGAACTGTTGCCAGCGACCCAGTACAAAGCATACTATCAAATTGGCGCGTGCTTCAGCAACACTTTTGCTACCAGTCGGCAAGTTAGCATGTTGAGTGTCAGCAATGCGCAGACTTTGCTTGAGTGTCGCTTCTATGCGGTCATAGAGTTGGTTGATGCGTAGTTGCAATTTTTCATCTTCATTCACAAGCGCGTCGCCAATTAGCACACGTGTCATGCCAGGGTTTTTTTCTGCAAATACTAACAGCATGGTAATAATGCGCTGCACTTGTCTTAAGCCATCAGTTTCTTCGGTGCTAATTTTGTTGATTAAGCCAAAAACTGTTTCTTCAATAAATGCAATCAGACCTTCAAACATTTGCGCTTTATTGGCAAAGTGGCGGTAAAGTGCAGCCTCACTTACTTCTAGCTTTGCGGCTAATGAAGCGGTGGTGATTTTTTCCCGTTTGGGAGACTCCAGCATCTTGGCTAAAGCTTCTAAAATTTGTTGTTTGCGTTCGCCTGCCACTTATATCCCCTTATTCCTGATAATCATTATTTTAAGGGCTGTAGTAGATTAGCCCACTGTTTTATTATAGCTTAAGGTGAGTGAGTGCTAACACTGTGGATATTCGATAATCGACAAAATCAGGTTTTTTTAACTTTTTGTTTACCCAGATTGTTTTCATGCCAAGGCGTTTTGCAGTCATGAGTGCAGGCAAGCTATCTTCTAGCATAATGCAGTCGCTCGCTTTGGCTTTAATGGTTTTAAGCAGTTTTTGAAAACCACGCGCTGAAGGTTTTGCATGAAATTGGGTAGATTCCACACTAAATATCAACTCAAAAATATCATCAATACCTAATAGTTCTAACACGCGCATGGCATAGTGACGCGGGGCGTTAGTAAATACTAACTTACGCCCAGTTAAGCCTTGTAGCATGTGCCGAAGGCGTTTTACTTGAATGACTAACTCGGGTAAATTCTCGAACCTATGAGTTTCATTTAGAAAATGATGCGGGTCAATATCGTGGTGGCGCATGAGCCCTTTTAGGGTGGCACCGTAGATGCGCCAATAATGTTGACGCATACTGTGCGCGGCAGGTTCGTCTAAATCTAACGCCTCCATCATGTAGCGGGTCATGGCACGATTCATCACTGGAAATATGTGCACGGAGGCGTTGTGGAGCGTGTCGTCTAAATCGAAAATCCAGATTTTAGCGGTCATGTAAAACCTAAATTAGGTGCAGATGAACACAGATAAACATGGATTAAACCAAACTATTTTCACGTGACGTTATTTGTGTTCATCTGCACCTAAAATTATTTTGCTTTTATTAAAGTCCCCACACCTTCATCTGTCAGCACTTCAAGCAACAGCGCATGTTCCACGCGCCCATCAATGATGTGCACGGCTTTTACGCCACTGCGTGCTGCATCCAAAGCGGAGCTTATTTTAGGTAACATGCCGCCAGACAGCGTACCGTCAGCGACTAAATCATCAATTTGCTTAGGGGTTAAACCTGTAAGTAGCTCGCCATTTTTATCTAATACACCCGGTGTATTAGTCAGTAGAATCAATTTTTCTGCATTTAAAATTTCAGCTAACTTGCCTGCAACAACGTCTGCATTGATGTTGTAAGTTTCACCATCTTTACCTACGCCGATAGGTGCAACTACTGGAATAAAGTCGCCCGTGTCTAAAAAATTGATAATGCTCGGATCAATCGCGCTGATTTCACCAACTTGCCCAATATCAATCATTTTGCTGGCGTCATCTTTATCTGCCATCAATAGTTTGTGCGCGTGAATAAAATTACCATCTTGCCCGGTTAAGCCAACGGCCTTGCCACCATGACGATTGATTAGATTAACGATTTCTTTATTTACTTGCCCACCAAGCACCATCTCTACCACGTCCATGGTTTCAGCATCGGTCACGCGCATACCTTGGATAAACTCACCTTTTTTGCCAAGTTTATCAAGCATCTCGTTAATTTGCGGACCGCCGCCATGCACCACCACTGGGTTCATGCCAACAAGCTTTAACAACACCACGTCTTGTGCAAAACACTCTTTAAGATGCTCGTCGGTCATGGCGTTACCGCCGTATTTAATGACAATGGTTTTGTCAAAAAAGCGTTTAATATAAGGCAGCGCCTCAGCGAGGGTTTGTGCTTTTTTTGCAGCGGTAGTTTGGCTTAACATAAGTTTTCCGTTGGCTTAAATTCTGGCAAGTTTAGTTTGCGTAATTGTAACTAAAATTTGCTCACAGTGTTTTGCTAAACACTTTAGATTTACGCTGAAAATTGTAAAGTTTTTGTTTTTCAGCGGGTAATTTTTCTATATTTTGTTCAATAAAGCCGCGCTCTAAAAACCAGTGCTCAGTACGAGTAGTTAAGCAGAATAAGCTTTTAAGTCCCTGTTCTTTAGCCAAGCTGGCACAAAAATAGAATAACTTATCGCCCCGCCCGCCGCCTCTGTAGGCAGGGTCTATCGCCAGGCATGCAAACTCTGCGGTTTTTTCAGCTATAAACGGATACAGCGCCGCGCAACCGATAATGCGGTTATCGTGTTCCATCACATAAAAATGGTTAATTTCCATCTCAATGCGCTCACGTCCGCGCCGCACTAAAATACCCTCAGTTTCAAGCGGCTCAATCAGTTTTATTATGCCGCCAACATCCTCAATGTTGGCTTGGCGCATGCTTTCTAAGCTTAGCTCCGTCACCATGGTGCCAATGCCCTCAAGCGTGAATAGCTCTTGAATAATCGCACCGTCAATGTGCCTGGAAATGAGATGCGTGCGTGCCACGCCATGCTCGCAAGCGCGTACAGCGGCAGGAAGGTAGTAATTAACATCTTCTGAAACATTAATTGCTTGCTCATTTTCTCGCACGTTGCGCAGAAAATTCTTCGCTTTTTCGGCAGTCATTTCACGCAATAATTCACCACGTAAATTATGCACACCTTCAGAATCCATCAAAAAAATGAGCTTGTCAGCATCCAGCGCAATCGCAGCACTGACGGCTACATCTTCTAAACTTAAATTGAATGCTTCGCCTGTAGGCGAATAGCCAAGCGGTGATAGCATCACTAATTCGCCATCGTCCAAGCGTTTTTGAATACCAATCGCATCCACTCTACGCACTTCACCCGTATGTTGTAAATCTACGCCATCACGTACACCTAGCGGTTTGGCCGTTACAAAGTTGCCACTAGCAACACGAATGTCGGAGCCAGCCATAGGTGAGTTGGTAATCCCCATTGAAAGCAATGCTTCAATTTCTACTCTAACTGCGCCGTTGGCTTCTTTAACCGCTTCCATGGCTTTATCATCGGTTGCGCGTAAACCGTTATGAAATATGGGCGTGAGTTTGTCGCGTTTTAAGCGCTGCTCAATTTGCGGTCGCGCACCATGCACCAGCACTAGCCTGACCTCAAGGCTGGCAAGTAAATTAAGGTCGTGCGATAGCGCGATGAACTGTTGCTCATCAACCACCTCACCACCAAATGCAATCACAAACGTACGCCCGCCAAACGCATGAATGTAAGGCGCGGCAGAGCGAAACCAATGTACAAAATCTTTAGCATTGGTATTGTTGATTTTGTACGAAGCTTGTGTATGTGCGGTCAGGTAAGTGGGTTGCTGCTCTTTTACGCCAAATTGCGTTTCTGTGGCATCACTCTCAGCGTAAAGGTTAGCTGGCGTTGTATTTAGCGCAGTTGCAATTTTGCGTAGCAAAGCCTCAGAAACGCCTAATTCACCACGCTCAATGCGTGATAAATTGCCTGCGTCAGCCTCTATTTTAGAGGCGAGCTGTTGTAGTGTCAGGTTGAGTGATTTGCGCTTAGTGCGGATGAAATTACCAAGAGACATTATTAAGCACCTACGTATTTGTAATGTTTACATAAATATATAATAAAAATGTAAAAAATACAAATTTTATTTAAATGGTAGTTTTTTAAAATCGTACGATTAGGATGGATTTTATTATCTGAGATGCCGTTAACGGCCCAGAGTGTGTTAAAACGTTTTTCAAGTTTTACAGGTGGGATTAGCAGCTAACATTAAGATGTAAATTATGAATTTTGTGGTGTTAGACGGCAATATTAAGCCTGGATATTTAATATTGGTGGGGAATTTATCGCTAACTACGATTTATTTGTGTTTTTACACGGCCTCTGCCAAAAACCATCATTAGTCCTAACTTGATTCAAGCCTGGATTGATGAGTCAAATCTAGATCTCACTACCCCCCTTTTTTTCATCATTGATAGGAAAAACCGGTCACAGCTTAATTAGAGTAGGCCAAAAGTTCAAGTTAAGATACGACTAAATGATAAAGCTTGATAATTACATGCAAATGAATATCCGTTAATGGCACATATTAATCTAAGAAGATTTCTCTTTTCATATTGCTTTTACTAAATCTTCAACAATCTTTTTAGCATCACCAAATACCATCATGGTTTTTTCTAAATAAAATAATTCATTGTCTAAACCCGCATACCCTGATGCCATGGACCGTTTATTGACGATAATTGTTTTTGCTTTGTAGGCTTCTAAAATAGGCATACCATAAATTGAGGTACCAGGTATTTTTGCTGCAGGATTCACTACATCGTTAGCACCAATTACAAATACCACGTCAGTTTGGCCAAACTCACTATTAACATCATCCATTTCGAACACTTGCTCATAAGGTACATCAGCCTCGGCTAGTAGCACATTCATGTGCCCTGGCATTCGACCGGCAACAGGATGGATTGCATATTTCACACGCACCCCTTTGCGAATTAATTTGCTGGTAAGTTCTTGCAACGCATGTTGCGCGCGTGATACCGCTAACCCATATCCTGGAACAATAATCACAGTGTCTGCATTTGACATTAAAAAAGCAACGTCATCAGCGGAGCCGGATTTCACTGCTTTTTGTGCGCCGTCCGCAGAATAATCTGTTACGCTCGAATCCGCACCAAAGCCGCCTAACATCACTGCGATAATGGATCGATTCATCGCTTTGCACATGATGTACGACAATATCGCGCCTGATGAACCTACGCATGCGCCAGCAATAATTAACACAGAGTTATTCATAGTAAACCCAATGCCCGCAGCGGCCCAGCCTGAATAGCTATTGAGCATAGAAACCACTACTGGCATATCGGCGCCACCAATCGGAATAATCAGCGTTATTCCCAATATTAAAGCGAACCCACACATCACTAAAAAGGCAAGTTGGTTGCCTTGGTTATAAAAAACCATGCCACTGGAAAAAACAATGCCACAGCCAAGCATGAGTATTGCGAGTGCTAAATTTAATAGATGCTGATTTTTGAAATGGATTGGTTTTGCGCTAAACTTTCCTGAAAGTTTTCCAAATGCAATCATTGATGCAGAAAAGGTAATTGCGCCGATAAAAGCGCCTATAAACAATTCGATACGTTGAGCTAAGGTATTTGTTTCAGTAAGGGCGTGTATTTCGGCAGTGTTATAAACGGCGGCAATGGCGATAAGGGTGGCTGACAAGCCCACAAAAGAATGCATCAAAGCGACTAATTCTGGCATTTTGGTCATTTGCACTCGTTTTGCAGCAAAAATACCCACCACCGCGCCTAGAACAATTGCAATGCCAATCAATGAATAGATAAGATGATGACCTACAAACAAAGTGGTGATAATGGCAAGCGCCATGCCTGCCATGCCTAGTGTGTTACCTAATCTTGCACTGTTGGGTGATGCCAGGCCCTTGAGCGAAAAAATAAATAACACCGCAGAAATTAAATAGGCCGCTGATGTGAAATTAGCATTGGCAGCAATCATTTTTTAGGCTCCATAAGCTTATTTTCTTTCTTTTTAAACATTTCAAGCATTCTTCGCGTTACCATAAAGCCGCCAAAAATATTAATCGAAGTTAAAAAAACAGCTATCGCACCCAAAATACTGGTTAAATTAAAAGCCTCTGTATCAATAGCTACGGTTTGCAGCATCGCACCCACAATCACAATGCCAGAAATCGCGTTGGTCACTGACATCAACGGCGTATGCAGCGCGGGGGTCACGTTCCATACGACGTGATAGCCCACAAAAATGGCTAATACAAAAATCGTGATATTTTGCATCGTTAATAACTCATTCATGCGCGATTCCCCATTACTTTATGATCTTTACAAACCAAACAAGCGGCCACTAATTCGTCATCCTCAGGTATATGAAAATTGCCTTCGCTCGTAACAATAAGCTTCAGAAACTCCAAAATATTCCGTGCATAAAACGCTGAAGCATCTCCACTCACAAGGCTCGGTAGGTTGGTATAGCCAACGATAGTTACGCCATGTTTAACGACCACCTGATTTGCTTCGGTTAACGGGCAATTGCCTGCTCCATTTTCACCTAACCCCGCCGCCATATCGATTATCACAGAACCAGGTTTCATTTTTGCTACCGTTTCGGCATGCAGCAAGGTAGGGGGCTCTTTTCCGGGAATCAGTGCAGAGGCAATCACAATATCGGCTTCGCTTGCGCGTTCAGCCACTAAAGTCGCTTGACGCTGCATCCATGCCTCTGGCATCGGGCGCGCATAGCCAGATGCGCCTGCGGCAATTTTTGCTTCTTCCTCTGTCTCAAAGGGAACGTCTAAAAACTTAGCCCCTAACGATTCAATTTGCTCTTTAACCGCAGGTCGAACATCGGAAACTTCTACCACCGCGCCTAAACGCCTTGCCGTTGCTATGCTTTGCAAGCCCGCAACTCCTGCTCCTAAAATAAGCACACGTGCTGCTTTTACTGTTCCCGCTGAAGTCATCAACATTGGCATAAATCGTTGGTAATAATGGCTAGCGAGTAAAGCCGCCTTATAGCCTGCCACATTTGCTTGTGATGAAAGTACATCCATACTCTGCGCTCGAGTATTTCTGGGTAGTGCTTCTAAAGCAAAAGCAATAATGCCCTGGTTCGCCATCATGCTTAGCTGCGCCTGATTGTAAGGGTCCAGCATGCCAATTAAAACCGTACCTGAGTTCATGGCTTTTATTTCAATTGGTTCTGGCGCGCGAACCTTAAGAATGATTGCGGCTTCAAATACTTCCTGTGCTAAAACCAACTCGGCACCTGCTACTTGGTAGGCCTCATCTGAAATGTTTGCACGTTCACCAGCGCCTTTTTGAATAACAACCTGCAAGCCTAAACTCAACATTTTTTTAACGGTTTCTGGTGTCGCGGCTACACGGCGTTCTTCATTTTTAACTTCGGTTGGTATGCCTATTTTCATTTTTGCTATCTTTGAATCAAGCTGTCATTGGATGCTGGCAAGCAGCCTTACAAATATCTACAAATGCTTTAGCGTCTAATGAGCAGCGGCCCACTAGGCCGCCATCAATGTCTGGCATTGCAAATAGTGCTGATGCATTAGCCGGTTGTACGCTACCCCCATAGAGAATACGTACATTTTCCGCAACTTCTGCATTACATCTCGCGATGCGCCCACGGATGAAGCTATGCACCTCTTGCGCCTGCTCAGGCGTAGCTGGCTTGCCGGTACCAACTGCCCACAATGGCTCGTAGGCGAGTACGGCCTTGGCTAGAAAATCCGCGCCGAAACGCCTGATGATGGAGTCTAGTTGCCGCCCAACTACATACTCTGTCCAGTCTGATTCACGTTCTTCTCTCGACTCACCCATGCAAAATATCGGGGTTAACCCAGCCTTGAGCGCTACATTGAATCTGGTGGCAGCAGTGTCGTCGGTTTCATGAAACTGGATGCGCCGTTCGGAGTGCCCGATAATGACGTGAGTACAGCCATAATCCACCAGCATGTCTGGAGAGACTGCACCGGTGAGTGCGCCGTCCTCGGTTGCGCAAAGATTCTGCGCTCCCCATGCGACATTCGTACCCTGCAGTAAAGACTGCGCCTGACCAAGGTAAGGATAGGGAACACATACCACGTAATCAGCATTATGCAAGTCACGCACACCAGCAACCACATCCTCCAGCAGCGATTTATTCTTCGTTTTGCTGCCGTTCATTTTCCAGTTGCCTACTACTAGCTTGCGTCTCATTTTTTGCCTTGATATGGAGGTTTAGAAAGCCGGCTCATCTAATGACTGCTGCCAATTCGCCTTTGGCATAGCGGATCGCCATAGCATCCAAGGAGATAACCTTAATTTTTGACGCTTGACCTGCACTGCCAAATGCTTCAAAGCGTTCTTTACAAACACCTCTTGCGGCAACAGTGGCAGCCTTTAAGATCGCGCGAGGGTCAAACTCTTCAGGGCTTTCGTACATTTTTTTACGCATGGCAGCGGTCATGGCTAATCGAATATCTGTATCAATGTTGACCTTGCGCACGCCGTTTTTGATGCCTTCAATAATTTCTGATACTGGCACGCCATAAGTTTCTTTAATCTGTCCGCCGTATTTGCGAATCATCTCCAGCCACTCCTGCGAAACGCTTGAAGAGCCGTGCATGACCAGATGTGTATTCGGAATTCGCTGGTGTATCGCTTTGATTCTGTTAATGGCTAAAATATCGCCTGTAGGGGGGCGGCTAAACTTGTAAGCGCCGTGACTGGTGCCAATCGCAATTGCCAGCGCATCTACTTGTGTTGCCTTTACAAAGGCGGCTGCTTCATCCGGGTCGGTGAGTAATTGCGATTCATTTAAAACGCCCTCTGCTCCGCTGCCGTCCTCTTCTCCGGCCTGGCCGGTTTCCAGAGAACCCAAACAGCCAAGTTCGCCCTCCACGGAGACACCTACAGCATGTGCAACTTCGACCACGCGACGCGTCACGTCTACATTGTAATCATAAGAGGCGGGTGTTTTGGCATCGCTCTCCAGCGAGCCATCCATCATTACACTGGAAAATCCGCTGCGAATTGCTACCTGACACACGGCTGGTGATGCACCATGATCCTGATGCATACACAGAGGTATGTGTGGATACTGCTCAATGGCGGCTTCAACCAGCTTGCGCATAAAAGGTTCTCCGGCATAACCTCTTGCGCCAGCTGAAGCCTGCAAAATAACTGGGCTATCCACCTCATTAGCCGCTTGCAAGATTGCATGAATCTGCTCCATGTTGTTGACGTTAAACGCGGGTAAGCCGTACTGATGTTCAGCAGCATGATCTAATAGCTGCCTAAGCGAAATTAAAGCCATTTTTTATATCCTATCATTCATATATAATTTGCAAAAAACTCAAATTGCCATAATTTTTATAAGAAAATCAGGCACCTCGCGAATATCTTCAATCAGGCGATCCGGGTTGGCTAACCTGATGTCATGCCCAGCGTTATAACCATAAGGTACAGCCCAACACAGCACTCCAGCACTTTTGGCGGTAGCAACATCAATCTCAGAGTCACCCACAAAAAGACTGCTATCGGAAGATTCACGCAAAGTGTTTAAGCAATAATGAATCACTTGCGGATTGGGCTTTTTGACGGCCAGTGTGTCGCCACTGATGATCAAATTGAAAAAATCAGCCAGGCCATGTTGCTTCAACAAGGGTTCGGTAAACTGCTGCTCCTTATTGGTAATGACTGCCTGTTTGATGCCTTTTTTCTTCACCTTATGCAAGGTTTCCCTGACAAATGGGTAAAGCTGACTCGTAGTCCCTACGGTTTCTATATAGTGTCGGGTGAAGTGATTCATGACCTCATCCCACGCAGGCGCAGGAATACGTTCTGTTGTATGCCATGCCTGTTTCATTAACCATGCTGTACCGTGACCTATCCATGTTCTGACTTGTGCTTCGTCAACGGCCGGTTGATCATATAGTGTCAAGGTGCGGTTTACTGCATCTGTAATCTCACCCGCTGTATCCAACAAAGTGCCATCAAGGTCATACATCACTAAAGCCATAATGGTTCCAACGTCAGGATGAGCAACTGATTAAGAATATGCATGCCATCAATCCCTCATACTCATTAAACGTAGAATCATAGGCGTAAAAATAAGTTGCATCGCCAGCCCCATTTTACCTCCGGGAACAACCAAGGTATTAGGTCTGGTCATCATGGAGCCATGCAACATGTTGAGTAAATATGGGAAATCAATGCCCTTGGGCTGGGCAAAACGAATAACCACCATGCTCTCATCAGCGCTCGGAATATCCTTGGCAATAAAAGGATTAGAAGTGTCTACCGTGGGTACACGCTGAAAATTCACATGTGTCCGTGAAAACTGCGGGCAAATATGATGAACATAGTCAGGCATGCGGCGCAAAATGGTATCGACTACAGCCTCTTGAGAATATCCGCGCACCTTTTGGTCCCGGTGCATTTTCTGTATCCATTCTAGATTGATAATGGGCACAACGCCTACGAGCAAATCGACATGTTTTGCCACATCGGCATCTGGGCCGACATACCCGCCATGCAACCCTTCATAGAACAGCACATCAGCATCCTCAGCGCTATCCCGCCAGGGCGTCAGTGTGCCGGCAGACTGGTTATAGGGAGCCCCCTCAACATCGGTGTGGATATATTTGCGGACTTTGCATCGTCCCGTTTCACTAAATTTTTTGAAGGTATCAGCAAGTTCAGGCAAAAGATTGGCTTCCGGGCTAAAGTGACTAAAATGACTTCCCGGAATCTTGCTGTATTTTTCCAGCTCAGCATCCATCTCTTTACGCTCATAGCGGTGCATGGAATCACCTTCTATCGCTTGGGCCTTGATGCCTTCGCGCCTGAAGATATATTCAAAACTATTCATCACGGAAGTGGTTCCGGCACCTGATGAACCGGTTATCGCAATCACTGGATTTTTTCTGGACATGGCTGTTTCTTCCCAATGGTTTATCTATAAAAGGAGCGGTCATTGAACAGGGGCAATGCATCATCTGTCCCCATGTCGTGCGCATTGTGATAGCGCTCCACCCGTAAGACTTCATTCCGTGAGCCCATGACGACAGGTATACGCTGATGAATCATTTCAGGCTGTACTGCTAAAATGCGGATCCTGCCGGTGGAAGCCAATCCACCCGCCTGCTCCACCAGCATCGCCATCGGGTTAGCCTCGTACATCAGCCGTAACCGGCCTGGCTTCGTTGCGTCCTTATTGTCTTTAGGGTAGAGATAAATTCCGCCGCGCATCAGGATGCGGTGAATATCTGCCACCATGCTTGCTACCCAGCGCATGTTGAAATCTTTCTCCCTCCGGTTGGTTGTTCCCGCCTTGCATTCATTGACATAGCGTTTGACAGGAGGCTCCCAGAAACGCTCATTACTGGCGTTAATGGCATATTCAGCCGTGTCTTCAGGAATCTGGATGTTCGCATGCGTCAGTACAAACTCACCCGCATCACGATCCAGCGTAAAGCCATGCGTCCCTTTACCGACTGTCAGCACCAGCATGGTGCAAGGCCCATAAAGCGCATAACCTGCAGCAATTTGCTGGTTGCCAGCCTGCAGGTAGTCACTGTCCTGCGGTAGCGCGTGTGCAGGGGCATGCAATACTGAAAAGATAGAGCCGACCGATACATTGACCGCCACGTTCGATGAACCGTCCAGCGGGTCAAAAATTACCAAAAAAGCACCTGTGCCTGGATCATCGGCAATCAGTACCGGCATATCCATCTCTTCTGAGGCTAAACCTGCCACCAGGCCGCTCCGCGTCAGGTGGTCGATAAAAATCTGATTACTCACCACATCCAGCTTCATTTGCGTCTCGCCCTGAATGTTCTGGCTTTCCAACTTGCCATACATGTCAGCCAAAGCGCCTTGTTCGGTTAACCTGGAGATGGCCTTTACCGTATCTGCAATATTCAAAATCAAGGCGGTCAATTGGCTGTCTGGGGGCAGGCCTTGTGACGCCTCAACCAGAAAGCTGGCTAACGTGGTGTGATGTGTATTCATATGCAATGCGCTTTTCCTAATCTCATTGGCCCGATGCCGATTTGCTTTCTAAACTTTCAGTAAACACGCGAGAGGCACGGATATCGGCCTCGGTAATCGTGGATAAATCCTCAATCGTGGCGTTTGTCCTGGCGCCTGACGCTATTTCAAAAATACGGTTAGCGTGACGCAAGCGTATTCTGTCCAGTGCATTTCTAATGGAGCGTGCATTCGCGAAATGCGGCTGTGTTTTGCGCTGTTCGATATATTCACTCATCGCCGCCAGTGCTTTTTCATCAAACTGATAATGCATTGCGGCTACCATTTTTTGCGCAATTTCCAGGAGTTCATGCTGACTGTAATCCGGAAAATCAATATGATGCGCAATCCGTGATGACATGCCCGGGTTGGATTGAAAAAACGTATCCATCCTGTCCTTATACCCGGCCAAAATCACGACCAAATCATCCCGGTTGTTTTCCATCACTTGCAGCAGTATTTCGATGGCTTCTTGCCCGTAATCTCTTTCATTTTCAGGGCGATACAAGTAGTAGGCTTCATCAATAAACAACACGCCGCCCATCGCTTTTTTCAGCACGTCTTTAGTCTTGGGCGCGGTGTGACCAATGTATTGTCCTACTAAATCATCCCGCGTCACACTCACCACATGGCCTTTGCGCACATAGCCCAACCGATGCAGCATTTCGGCCATACGCAAGGCCACCGTGGTTTTGCCGGTGCCAGGATTGCCGGTAAAACACATATGCAGATTAGGCTGCGCACTTTCGATTCCCAGCTGGAGGCGCGCACGTGATACCACCAGAAATGCGGCGATCTCACGGATTCTTTGCTTGACCGGGGCCAAGCCGACGAGGTCGTGGTCCAGTTTTGCCAACACCTCTGCGATATTGGCATCTGCCAGAATCTGCTGTAAATCTATGCTGGTCATACACTGCCTGGTGGCATTTCGGTACTGTAAGCGCGTGTAGTGTATCGAATGGTTCTACCTTCGCCCTCTTGCCGGATGAGGCCGAAGCCCGGTTCCATCGCAGGGCGACTGACAATGAAGCTCATCACCATTGATTCAACCCCACGCGTGCTATTAAACGCATTGACTTTGATGTAGGCATTCGGGCAGGCCTTGCGACAAGCCTCCAAATCATAAATGACCGCTGCACCGTCTTTAATTTCAAACATGGGCTGTTCCCACATGTTCCAGTAAACATTACGTGGGTGCGGGTCATCTGTCCACTCAATTGAAACTGCCCATCCATTGCTGATGGCGTAGTCCACCTGCGCTCTGATTTCCTCATCGTTAAGCGGAGGTAAAAAAGAGAATTGTCCTTGTGTTATGTGCATATTGGTTTCCTTTGCTTAAAACTTAATTTGCTAAAAAGTTAACTGGAGGTGGTCGGCGTATTCACAAAATCCGGGGTATCGGTTGACGCGTAGTTAAATGACACGTTTTTCCATGTTTCCAATGCCTGCTCCAGCGGCTTGCACCACCTTGCAGCAGCCCGCAGAATATCAGGACCTTCGTTGAGAATATCTTTACCCTCATTGCGCGCCTTCACCATCGTCTCTATTCCTACACGGTTAGCAATAGCACCAGCCTGTATGCCTGCGGGGTGTCCAATGGTGCCGCCACCAAATTGCAGCACCATATCATCCCCAAACAGATGCAGGAGCTGATGTATCTGCCCGGCATGAATGCCCCCTGAAGCCACCGGCATCACTTTTTTTAGATCCACCCAGTCCTGATCAAAAAAGATGCCGCGTGAGAAATCCTGTTTGGTGACGGAGTCACGGCATACGTTATAGTAGCCCTGAACCGTCATCGGGTCACCCTCAAGCTTACCTACGGCCGTTCCGGCGTGCAGATGATCCACACCTGCCAAGCGTAACCATTTCGCGATCACGCGGAATGAAACACCGTGATTCTTTTGACGTGTATAGGTGCCATGGCCAGCACGGTGCATATGCAAGATCATGTCATTCTTACGCGCCCAGTTACTGATAGATTGAATCGCTGTCCAGCCAACTACCAAGTCGATCATAATGATATTGGAGCCAAGCTGTTTAGCAAACTCGGCACGCTCATACATATCTTCCATGGTGGCTGCCGTAATATTGAGGTAGTGCCCTTTGATTTCCCCGCTATTGGCCTGCGCTCTATTCACCGCTTCCATGCAGAATAGGAAGCGATCACGCCAGTGCATAAACGGCTGACTGTTGATATTCTCATCATCCTTGGTAAAATCCAGCCCGCCAGTCAGCCCTTCATAAACAACTCGGCCATAGTTCTTGCCGGAAAGCCCGAGCTTGGGTTTCATGGTTGCACCCAATAAAGGGCGGCCGTATTTGTCCAGGCGTTCGCGCTCGACGATAATGCCGGTCGGCGGCCCTTTGAAGGTTTTAACATAGGCCACGGGGATGCGAATATCTTCCAAACGTGCGGCCTTGAGCGGTTTAAAGCTAAACACATTGCCGATTAGAGAGGCTGTTACGTTAGCAATAGAGCCCTCTTCAAACAATATGATGTCATAAGCAATATAAGCAAAATATTGCGCTTCCTTGTCGGTGCCCGCACCGGTTCCCGGAACTGTATCAATGCGGTAAGCTTTGGCCTGATAATCTTCATAGGCTGTGAGCATGTCAGTCCAAACCACTGTCCACGTGGCGGTCGAGGATTCACCTGCTACCGCTGCCGCTGCCTCCTCCGGGTCTACGCCGTCCTGCGGGGTGATACGGAATACACAAATAAAGTCCGTTTCCTTAGGCTCGTAGTCTGGGCGCCAATAACCCATCTGTTTGTACTTAAGAACCCCTCCCTTGTAACGCTCCTTAATATCGGTAATGCGTCCGTCTGTTTGCGTATTCATTTTTTCCCTTCCGCTGATGATTCAAAAATACTTGCAATTGATAATGATGTAGTACTGTATAAAATATTAGAGTTAAGTTAAAGTAATAAATAATTCACTCACAGTTAAGTTTTACTTATGCGAAATCAGTAGTGTCCGGAGATTTAATTGAATAAATTCAGTTGGTTATCATTTTCAGTCGAATTCATTTGTAACTCCATATTTTTAAGTAGTTGATCGAGCTGTGTTTTTTCGAAAAGAGTCAGACTCAGAATCTGTAATATTGTGTAGAGCGAAGCCTCGATCTTGAAACGTTTCTTGACGATAGTGACCAGGATATAGACGGTAATCGCAATCCAGATCTGCGTCTTCACCGCATTTTCTGTAGTGCCATAGAAGGCCTTGATACGAAGGTGTTGTTTGATCCATTTAAAGAATAGTTCGACCTGCCAGCGGCAACGGTAAAGCTGAGCGATAGTTAGTGCCGGTAAGTCGAAGTTGTTGGTCAGGAAGATCAGTTCCCTGTCGTGCTCTGCATCGTGAAACTTGATACGTCGCAGATGCTGCGGATAGTCTTTACTGGCCTTGACGCTGGTTAAGGCGATGGTCTGGTCGTAACGCAGTCCGGTGGATTTATCCACGGCACGCGAGTAAACACGGCGACAGGCTAAATTGGCTTTGCCTCGGATAACAAAGAACGATTGCCCCAGATGCATGCGGTATAAACGGGTGAAATCGGTGAAGCCCCGATCCATGATGTAAAAGCTACCAGCTTCTAGAATTAGGATGTCGAGTACATTGACTTCGTGCATCTTGCCATCGCTGATGTGAATAAAGGTGGGAGTGTTGCCGCGCAAATCAAGTAGCGTATGCATCTTGACTGCCGCCTTGGCTTTGCGAAACTGCGCCCAAGGGAATACGCTCAAGCACAGATCGATGGTAGTCGTGTCGCGTGCATAAACTGTCTGATCCAACTCCACAGAAAAACTGTCGTTGGCGTAGAGTTTGCGAGCGGTCTGGATCAAGCTCATGGCGAAGTCTGCGTAAATTCTGCAATCGCGGGATTCGTTGGCATTGGCTAGTGTGCTGCGTGCGATGTTGCCACGAATGCCTAGGTGATAGAGCTTGGTCTGGTGAGCACGCAGACAGGTTTCGATGTCACGCAGACTCTCGCGATAAGTCAGTTGCGCGAAGGCCATACAAAGAAACTGGTCGAGATGCGAAAAAGTCTTAGTTGGATATTTGGAAGGGTAACGCCGCACGCAGCGGCGAAACGTGTGAAGGGGTAAATGCTCCATGAGTTGTGCAAACACCAATTGGCCTGAATACATGATGAGAAACCATAGAGAGAAAACTCCAGCTTCTCAAAAAACTCATGTTCAAGTCGGTGACACCCCTAAACATACTATTTTTATTTTAGATCAAGCTGTTATATACTCGTTTTGTGAAAATTTCCGGACATTACTGATGCGAAATATAACACTAAGAATAGTACATGAGGATTCCGAGCACCGTACAGCGCAGCAAACACCCTTGTAGTTTTTAAGACTGCTTTTTACAAATGCAAACCAATACCTCCTCTACCTCAGCAGTACCACCACTTCCTCATGCCTAGCTTCAACAGCATATTTAAGCGCCGTCATGCCGCGGTCGTCGGCAAGATTGAGGTTTGCACCTTTGTCGAGCAACATCTGTACTATCTGTGTATTGCCTATGGCTGCAGCCCACATCAACGGCGTTACACCGTTCAGGTTGGCATCGTTGGCATTCGCGCCTTTTTCCAGCAGCAGGCGGACGATGTCCCGATGACCGCGTCCGGTGGCGTAATCCAGCGCGGTCTTGTCGGTATTGTCGCGCGCCGTGGTAGTAGCGCCCTTATCGAGCAACATGCCGACTATCTCTGTATAGCCCCCAAATGATGCAGCAATCAATGGTGTAATGCGCATGACATCACGGGAGTCGGCGTAAGCGTTATGCTCCAGTAGCAGGCGAACAATTTCGGCATGCCCATGTTTGGCGGCGAGGTTGAGGGATGCACCATCCTTTCTGGACAGCGTATTGACGTTCGCGCCATGTTCTAGCGCGGCTTTAACCGTTGCCAAATCTCCCAGTTCTGCAGCCTTGAGCATGTCGCGCTCGACATTCCCCGCACCTGCAGTGAACGAGGCCATCAAAGCCAGGCACAAAAACAGCGGTTTCAATACTTTCATCGTAGTTTCCATCACTAAGTTGTGTATAAAAATGCCGGCAATCATCGGCATGCAAAAACAAGAATCACTGGGTAGCAATAAAATGCACCAAGTCCTCGATTTCGTCATCAGTGATCGCGCCCAAAGCACCCTTCATGCTGCCGCCATCATTGCTGCGGTCACCGTCGCGGAACGCCCTGATCTGCTTTCTGACATAATCCGGTTGCTGCCCCTGCACACGAGGAACATCACCGCCCCCTTTAAGCGCTGCACCGTGACACATGGTGCAGATTGTTCTTTCTGCGATCACAGCCCCTCTTGACGCCCTGGACGCATCGGGACTGAATGCCTGCTCTCCTTTTGCCCTGTATTGAAACTGAGGCAGGGCGCTGAAGAACTTTGCCAGTTCCAGCGCTTCTGCCTTGTCGGAAATAGTCGCTGCCATGGCACTCATTTCGGGATCCGTGCGCCGTCCAGTCATAAAATCCTTCAGTTGCAAATACAGATAAGTACTATTCTGTCCGGTCAGGGAAGGATATTTACCTTGGGTAGAGTTGCCATTTGCTCCATGACAACTCATGCAACTCGCTGCTTTCTCACGGACAGCAGGGGAAACGTCATCAGCGACTGCCGATTGACTAGCCAAAAACAAGCCTGCAATGAGCAGGCAGTGGTTGATCGGTAGTTTCATAAAATTTATCCATCAAAGTTCATGTATGAATAAGGATCATTCCGGAAAAAGACGGCCGCCACCGGCGGCCGTTGATCCAGAGATAGCTGATCAAGATATGGCTGGATAATTAAGGCAATGCAAACACGAACACGGAGTTGCCGCGCTTGAAGTTCAGTTGCACGTTGCCCCCCGCGGCTACAGCGATGTACTGTTTGCCACCCACGGTGTAACTGACCGGAGGAGCGTTCACACCTGCGCCGCAGTTGAACTGCCAGAGAAGCGCACCATTTTTGGCATCATAGGCTTTGAACAGCCCGTTACCTTCGCCCGTGAATACCAGGTCGCCAGCGGTAGCCAGTACGCCGCCGATCATCGGTTGCTCGGTTTTAACCTGCCAGGTAATTTTGCCGGTATTAACGTCAACCGCCGTTACATTACCCCACTGCTCCTCGCCCGGAATCGCCTTGAAGGCACCGCCAAGCCAGAGCTTACCCCCAGGATAAGGGGATGACTCGACATGGTAGGTCATCGGTTGATGCAAATTGATCGCATAGGTGTAATCGGTACGTGGGCTAAATGCCATCGGCGACCACTCTACACCGCCATTGGCACCGGGCAACATGCGCGCACCTTCCTTGGTCGGCAGTACCCACATATTTTCCTGAGGCACCATCGCTTCCGAAAAGCGGATCAACTTGCCGGTACGACGGTCATGCACATAGACATGACCAGTCTTACCACCGTGGATAACTGCGGGCACCACCTTGCCGCTGGCATCCTTGGCATCAATCAGGATGGGAGGGCTGACCGCATCCAGATCCCACACATCATGTGCAATGTATTGGTAATGCCACTTGTACTTGCCGGTATCGAGGTCAACGGCCACCATGGAGTTGGTGTACAAATTATCGCCGGGGCGGATTGAGCCATCCAGATCGGGCGAAGGATTGCCGACGACAAAGAACACAGTGCGCGTTGCCAGATCAACTGCCGGCGTCATCCAGACACCGCCGCCGAGCGTCTTGTAAGGATCGCCAAGTTTTTTGAGGGCAGTTTTCTCTGCGGGAATATTGCGATGCATGTCGCGACCAGTCGCGTCGTGAGTCGCCCAAACACCGACGGAATTTTCCGGAGCGGTATGGAAATTCCAAACCTGATTACCCGTCTTGGCATCATACGCACGCACAAAACCGCGGATACCGTATTCGCCGCCATTGGTGCCGATCAGCACCTTGCCGTCGACCACTGTAGGCGCCATGGTTTCGCTGTAGCCTAGTTCAGGATCGGCGATCTGGGTTTCCCACTTCACCGCACCAGTCTTGGCATTCAAGGCAACCAGTTTTGCATCAAGGGTGCCCATAAATAGCGTATCTTCGTAAATGGCAACACCACGATTGTTAGGGCCGCAACAATAAGTAGTGACAGGCCCCATCTTGTGCGTGAAATGCCACAGCTCATTACCCGTCTTGGCATCAACCGCATAGACGTGATTGAAAGAGGTGGTCAGGTACATGATGCCGTTGACCACCAGAGGCGCAGTTTCCATTGACTCCAGTACAGCGGTCTGGAACACGAAAGCAGGCTTCAGATCCTTCACGTTGCCAATATTGATCTGGCTCGCCGGAGAATAGCGGGTTTGAGAATAGTTACCGTTGACGTGAAGCCAGTTGTTGGCATCGGCAGGTGCTTTGTTAAGCATATCCTGTGAAACATTACTGAGCGTACTTTTGAAGGTATCAACTTGTTCCGTTGCTATTACTGATGTCGAGGCAAGCCCGACAGTAAAACAGCTGATAATGCATAATGATATGGTTTTAGTCTTCATTTCCAAATTCCTCCCCTTTTGATAAACTGTAACGACTTATTCACAGCGCCTCAACGCACAGCGCCTCACCTATTTATTAATATACAAAAAATTCAAGTTAAGTTATATTAATAAATACTTTGTATATAGATAAGTTTTACTTATGCGAAATATCACGTTACGACAAATTAGAGCTTTCCTTAGCGCATCAAAGCATATGAGCTTTTCACGTGCGGCAGAGGAGCTGCACATCTCGGCGCCCGCTGTTTCCCAGCAAATTAAAGAGATGGAAGAAGATATGGGGGTCAGTCTGTTCAGGCGGGAGAACCGAAAGATAGAACTCACCGCTGCTGGCGAGTACTTTTTACTTTATGCGCGGCGTATTTCCAGCACATTAAACGAAGCCAACACCATGATGGAGCGCCTGCGTGGCACACCAATAAGTATCTTGAAAATTGGCCTGGTTAGTACAGCTAAATACTTCATCCCTCAAGTATTGGCAGAATTCAAAAAAGATAATCCTGGCCTGCAAATCAGGATTGAAGTTAGAAATAGACAGCAGCTGGTTGAGTTGCTGCGTGATGGCGAAATTGACATTGCGATTATGGGGCGGCCACCTAAAGAAATTGATACCCGTGTAGAGCCATTTGCCAGTCACCCACATTTGTTTATTGCCAGCCCGTTGAATCCGCTGGCTGGAAAATCCAATATACCTCCAGAGGCCTTAAATAAATTTGAAATTATTTCCAGAGAAGCCGGCTCGGGGACACGATTTATTATGGAAAGATATTTCGCTGAGCATAACCTGTCACCGATTGTAAGTATGGAAATGTCGAGTAATGAAACCATCAAGCAAGCTGTAATTGCAGATTTAGGTATCTCATTTGTATCTTTACATACCATCGGCAGCGAAATCGCCAACAAACAAATCGTTATTTTAGATATTCAAGATACACCCATCATTCGCACCTGGCACGTAGTTGCCTTGACTAAGCGTAATGCCTCCCAGGCGGCAGAGGCTTTCAGATATTTTATTTTAGAAAAAGGTAGTGACATGCTGTCGAAAATGTTTTCTGATATCTAATTCTCTGGACTTACCCATTCCTAGATGGTAATGGCAGTGTCACTCTCTTAGTGACAGTACTAGCCAGGTGTTAGGTATGCGGAGCAGACAGGCAGGGCATTACGTGACCTTTGTGTTAATTTGAGAGAGGGTTTTACCTGCCACGGTAGTTAGCACATGGTGGCATTTAACGAACCTAAATAAATTGCTGGGCTGTTACGCACTATATACGGCTTTCATACTTTCTGTGACCTGTGGGCAAGTCTGGATGTTAGTGAAGATGTTACAAAATACACTACATCCGTGATAGGATTGCCTTGAATGTGCGGGTGAGGATACTAAGAGCAAGTTCAAACATAGTGCAGCGCTTAGTCTCTTGTGTATTACTAGTTGCAGGGATTTATTAAGCCAGTTTTTAAACAATACCGAAGGAGATAGCCCTGAGCATGTACAGTTATGATACCAATCTTGCTTTGTGCCCTATTGATGACGCTCCAGAGCGTGCGCAACATGATTTTGTCTAGCCTTAACCACCTCTGCCTGGCATCTCTTCTTTCTGGTGCTGCATTGTTCGCTGCGCCCGATCAGACCACTTGTAACTCAAACAGGTAGCTGACCATGAAAGCCCCTCTCCCCCCCAATGAACTTCAGCGCCTTGAGACCCTGCGTAGCTATAACGTGCTTGACACGCCGCCGGAGTCAGCCTTCGACGACCTGACGCAGCTTGCCGCGCAGATCTGCGAAGTCCCCATAGCAGCGGTTTCGCTTGTTGACGGAAACCGACAGTGGTTCAAATCGATAGTCGGGTTGAGCGCCACAGAAACCTCGCGTGACATCGCATTTTGTGCGCATACCATCTTGAATCCCGACGAACTGCTTGAAGTGCGCGATGCACAGCTCGACTCGCGCTTCGCCGACAATCCCCTCGTCACCGGCAACCCGAACATCCGCTTCTACGCCGGCGCACCGTTGGTCGCACCTGATGGTCTTGCGCTGGGGACGCTGTGCGTGATTGACCACGAGCCGCACGTGCTGAGCGCCAAGCAGAAAACCGCCTTGAGCGCCCTGAGCCGCGCCGTCATCGCACAACTCGAGTTGCGCCGTGTCATCGCTACGCAGCGCCTAACGGAGGGGCTGTTGCAGTCGCTCAACGCTTCGCTCGGACAAAAGATCGAGGCACGTACTGCCGAGCTGACGAGAGAGATCGAGGAACGCAAGCAAGTTGAGACAGCGTTAAAAAAGAGTGAGCAGCGCTGGAAATTTGCATTGGAAGGTGCGAACCAGGGAGTTTGGGATTGGAACATGCAAACCAACGAGGTTATTTTTTCCAAACGCTGGAAGACGATGCTGGGATTCGACGAAAATGAGATCGAGAATAAGTTTGATGAATGGGAGAAGCGTGTTCATCCGCAAGATCTGCCGCGTATATTGGCAGAAATCCATGCATATCTTGATGGCAAGTCGCCCACTTTTTCCAGCGAGCAGCGCCTACGACACAAGGACGGCAGCTGGAGATGGATACTCAGCCGCGGCATGGTGGTCTCGCACGACGAAATCGGCAAGCCGTGTCGCCTGATAGGCACACATGCCGACATCACTGACCGTAAAGAGGCAGAAGCCAGACAGGTGCGCGCAGTAGTCGATGCATCGCCGGTCGCGACTATGCTGACTGACACCAACGGTGTCATCATTTATGCCAACACCGTGACTGAGGGCGTCTTTGGCAGTTCTTTAAATGAACTTTCGGGGAAGAACATCAACGCTCTGATACCGGCAATGATCCAACTCGATCGCATGCGCAGCCCGAAGGCGCGGCATACATCCGCGGTTCAGGAACTCACCGCCATACACAAGAATGGCAGGGAAATCCCGGTCGAAGTTACCCTGAGCCCCTTGCAGATGGGTAAACAAACCGCTGTCATCATCTCCGTCAACGATATTAGCGAGCGTAAAGCCGCGGAGATTTCGCTACGGGAAAGCGAACAGTTCAACCGGACTATCCTGAATACAGCCATCGATGGCTTCTTTATCGTTGACGCAAATTGCCGTTTCCTTAATGTCAATCCGGCCTACTGCCGCATGCTGGGCTATACGCGCGAGGAAATCCTGGATATGTCGTTGCGCGATATTGAGGCCAACGAAACCCCGGAGCAGATGGCGCAGCATATTGAGCGCATCATA
>MHBU01000007.1:102800-169301 GCA_001803395.1 Methylotenera sp. RIFCSPLOWO2_02_FULL_45_14
TGATTTTTTCGAAACCCGCCACCGCGGCAAGAATGGTACCTTAGTGGGGGTCGAAACCAGTGTGAACCATCTTGCCGTCAGCGATAAATTCTTCTGCTTCATCCGCGACATCAGCGAGCGCAAACAGGCTGAGCAGCAACGGCTGCTGGGGGTGGAACGACAGCGTGATAACCTCGTGCGTGAAGTGCACCACCGCATCAAGAACAGCTTGCAAGGCATGATCGGGCTACTTGATCTCCAGGCCAACGAGCACCCTGAACTTGCGCCGCTGATCGAGGACATCAATTCCAGAATCATGTCGCTTGCGATCGTGTTCGGTTTGCTGGGCAAACGTGAACAAAACCACGTTCAGCTATGCGAGGTGACCTCCGAAATCTGCAAGTTCGCCAGTCAGGTGGCGAACGTTATTATCGACCCCACCGTAGAAGTGAAACAGACGCAGTCTGTCCTGCTAGACAAAGACATGGCTGTTCCTATCGCACTGATTGTTAATGAACTGATCACTAATGCACTTAAGCACGGCAAAACTGAGGATGGTTGGCATAAGATCGGCGTGAGCATTGACATTGAAGGCCATTCGGCCATTCTCAAAGTGCGCAACAAATGCACGGCCATGCCTCCAGCGTTAAATTTCGAATTTGGTACAGGGCTGGGCACCGGGCTTACCCTGGTGCATTCCATGTTGCCGAGCAAGGGGGCTAAGCTGACATTGATTTTTGACAATAATACAATGACAGCAAGGTTGTTATTGACCTCACCCACCGTTACCATTTTGACTCAATGAAGAGATATTGATCTTATGCAAAAAATTCTGGTAGTAGACGATGACCTTGTAGTGTTGGCCACAATTAGTATGGGGTTGCGCCAGGCTGGCTATCAGGTATTACAAGTGGACAGCGGCGAACTTGCCGTGCAGATATGCAAACGTGAAAACCCAGATCTGGCAATTCTCGACATCCGCATGCCAGGGATGAGCGGTTTTGAAGTGGCAGAAGTTCTGAGGAGAGTATCCAAGACACCATTCATTTTTCTTTCTGCCTACAGTGACGAAGAAAGCGTGCAATCGGCAAAAGAGTTGGGTGCATTAGGTTATCTGGTCAAACCAGTCGAAATCAGGCGTCTGGTGCCTGCCATTGAAATTGCACTAGCCAGAGCTGAAGATATGGAGAAACTGGAAGATATCAATTCCAATCTTGTAGTAGCAATGGAAGGTAGCCGTGAAATTGATGTGGCCATCGGGATCATTATGCAATGTCATCGGCTTAGCCGGGCGGATGCATTCAAAACATTGCGTACCTATGCCCGTAGTCAGAGAGTCAAAATTAATGCTGTGGCACAACGCGTGATTTCTGGAGAAGATATTCTACTGAGATGTTGATTTTTTTATCGTATTGGTATTTAATCCGAAATAAGTGACCCGAACCCCGTTGCCTGCTTGCCATTAATGGCTAATAACGGAGAAAGTATTTGAAACTGGACGCTTGCACCATCACCATCATCGCGCAGGAACTCGGCATTGATGATGCCGAAATAGCCCGCCGAAAATCCTTTCTTGAATTTACCGATGCCGATGTTGAACTGCTGCGACAGTTACATGTACACATGTTGGAGGCCGGTGAAGACTTTGCCGTCGCTTTCTACGATCATGTGCTCAGATTTTCGGAGATGTCTGCCTTGGTTCCGAATGCCGAAACGCTGGAACGTCTGAAAAAATCCCAGGCAGCCCACTTCAGCCAACTCAGCGGCGGCGAATACGGCGAACAATACGTGCAACAGCGCTTGCGGGTTGGGGTAGTGCATCAGCAGGTGGGGCTTGATCCGAAATGGTACATCGGCGCCTACTGCAAATACCTGTCTTTCTTTCTGCCTTTACTATTGCGGGTGGCTGGCAATGATGTCGAGAAATTCTCCGCCAACTATGGTGCGCTACTGAAAATAGTCATGTTCGACATGGGATTTGCGATCGAGACCTATATCCATGCCGATAAGCGCAAGATTACACAGCTTGAGCACGTTCAGCGCAACCTGATAGAAGGTATCGACGCCATTGTGTGGGAGGCCGACCCCACAACGTTGCAGTTCACCTTCGTCAGCTCGCAGGCACTGACCATGCTCGGCTACCCGCTGGAGCGCTGGACACAGAAACCCAATTTTATGCGCGAGATTATCCTGCCTGAAGACCGCGAGTTTACCGTTGAGTTCTGTCTGCAGGAAACTGCGGCAGGTCGCGATCATGATATGGAATACCGGCTGCTTGCAGCCGACGGGCGCACACTCTGGATACATGAGCGCGTCAGCGTAACGTCTGGCACGGATGGTCAGGCACCTTCGCTGCGTGGGCTGATGGTGGATATTACCGCGCGGAAAGAATCCGAAATAAAGCTTATTTATCAGGCCTCTCATGACGAATTGACCGGTCTGCCTAATCGCACCCTGTTGCAGGACCGCATGCAACAGGGTATAGCGCATGCCGATCGCGAAGGCAACATGATGGCGATTCTCTTTATTGATCTCGACCGCTTTAAGATCGTTAACGACAGTCTCGGGCATGATGTCGGCGACACTGTACTGCAAACTGCCGCCGGACGACTGACTGGGTGCATCCGTGAAGTAGATACCGTTGCCCGCTTGGGCGGCGATGAATTCGTACTCATGCTGACTGGCATCAACAGAGCGGAAAATATTGCTAGTGTAGCGGATAAGGCACTGGAAAGCTTGGCCAGAACTTACACCATAGGAGAACACGAGCTTATACTTACAGCCAGCATAGGGATCAGCGTTTATCCGAAAGACGGCGTTGACGTTCAAACCCTGCTTAAAAACGCCGATATTGCTATGTATCGTGCCAAGGAAGGCGGCAAAAACCGTCTGGAGTTTTTTACCGACGAGATGAATACTGCTGTACTGCGCCGCATGCATCTGGAAAATCAGCTGCGCCATGCGCTCGAAAAAAACGAATTCGTACTGCATTACCAGCCTCAGGCCGACCTTATAACCGGCCGTATCATTGGCGTCGAAGCGCTGTTACGTTGGATGCAGCCGCAACTGGGCATGGTTTCACCAGCTGAATTTATTCCGATTGCTGAGGAAACTGGCCTCATCGTACAGATAGGTGAGTGGGTGCTGGAGACTGCCTGCCGCCAGGCAGTGGCTTGGCAAGGAGATGGACTACCGCCGTTGCGCATGGGGGTTAACCTATCGGTACGTCAGTTCATGCAGAACGATATTGTCGATGTAGTGACGAGAATACTACGTGAGGCAAAACTCGATCCCAACCTGCTCGAACTTGAGTTAACTGAGAGTCTGCTCATGGGCGGAGGTGAGGAAATCGTTACTACTCTGAATGCCCTGCGTAAGATGGGTATTGGCTTGTCGGTGGATGATTTCGGTACTGGTTATTCCTCGCTCAGTTATCTAAAGCGTTTCCCGGTAACAGCAGTCAAAATCGACCAGTCTTTCGTACGAGAAATTATTGCCGATCCTGATGCCGCTGCCTTGGCGCGCTCCATTATCAGCATGGCACATGAACTGCGACTGAGTGTAATTGCCGAGGGGGTTGAAACGGAAGGACAACTAGGCTACCTCGTTAGACATGATTGCGACGAAATTCAGGGTTACTTTCTAAGTCGGCCGATACCTCCTGATGAATTTTCGCAGCTTTTACGGGCATTCTCTGGCTTGCCAATTCACCGCCAAGTAGGGGAGCACGTGCAACGGACGTTACTTCTGGTGGACGACGAGGCGAATATTGTCGCATCGTTAAAACATTTACTGCGTAGTGAAGGCTATTGTATTCTCACTGCGAGTAGTGGGTTGGAAGGGCTGGAATTGCTAGCCACCAACCCCGTGGGGGTTATTATTTCCGACCAGCATATGCCAGAAATGACTGGTGTCGATTTTCTGAGACGAGTCAAGAATCTTTATCCAGACACCGTGCGCATCGTGCTATCCGGCTACA
The DNA here is from genome assembly GCA_001803395.1 of Methylotenera sp. RIFCSPLOWO2_02_FULL_45_14. Taxonomy (GTDB): domain Bacteria; phylum Pseudomonadota; class Gammaproteobacteria; order Burkholderiales; family Methylophilaceae; genus Methylotenera. The sequence goes on from MHBU01000007.1 coordinate 106,759, forward strand.
CTGAGTTAAGGTCGGTCACAGACGCCATCAACGAGGGTGCCGTTTATAAGTTCCTCACCAAGCCGTGGGAAGATGAACAGCTTCGCGAGCATGTACGTGAAGCATTCCAACGCTACGAGCTGAAGCAGGAAAACGTCCGTCTCAGCCGTGAGATCGAACGCGCCAACAGCGAACTGTCCGAGAGCAACCTCGACCTGGAGCGGCGCGTGGCGGAAAAGACCCAGGAAATCTGCCACAACATCAGCGCACTGCAGGTCTCACAAGAAGTGCTGGAGCATCTACCCGCGGCCGTCATCGGCATCGATGAAGATGGCCTTATCGTTATGGCTAATCATCAGGCGGATGCGCTGTTTGATGAAGATGGATCGCTGCTGGGGTGCAAGGTCCTCGATCGGCTACCGACGGTGGTTACCGACTGTATGGAGGGGGTTAATAGCGGCACACATGTTGCACTGACCGATGGCCGGAGTCTGCGCGTGGTCTGCCACCGCATGGGCGAGATGTGCAGGTCGAAAGGTACCATAATGGTGATTTCGCCGGTTGAGAATGTATAGTCCCAATTTCCGCGATTGAATTTCCAGAAGCGCCGGCGCGGTAAATTTTGACATATTTTGCCGAGATTGAAGTGGCCTTGGTAGTGTACACGTGCTCCCAATGTTATTTACGACCCATGGCTTGGTTCCTAAAAGCTCAATACCCTGTCTGAATCGCGAATTAGCGCGTGCAAATCCTGCATTGTCGATATTGGGCAAATATCAGATCCTTCAGACTGACGAATTTTAAGACAGGTACCACAAGCTAAAATCGAACCGCCAGCCTCCAAGAAGCTGCGCATTTGTCCAACGACATTAAACTTATCACTAATCAATGACTCAGCTTCTACACCCATGCCGAGTAGAAAAACTGAAACTGTATCACCTTGTTTGCAAGAGAATACGCCTAATCGAAATGCGTTCCAAACCGTTTCGGATTCATTTGAATATATGATTATTCCAAGTTTCATAACACCCGCTCCTTTGTAACTTTTTCTATTAGCAGTTTTATAGCAGATCTAAGCCAAAGCTAGTAGCGTGACCATAGGCAGTGCAGCTGCCACTATGTCTGGTGAGTTCTGAAACAAGCACAACGGCGGCAGCGGTTAGTGAATATTTGGTAATTAGCCAAAGCATGATAATCCCTTCGCTAACATAGTATAACCATAGTGTAATCGTGAATGCTTATCAACATAATAGTCAAATGAACTATTTTCTGCCATGATTCTTCATCAACTAATTTATGATGATTCCAATATGGCTGATTGTTGCGAAAATAAATCCTGTGCGATTGATGCACTGAGAGTTCGGCAAAGTTCGACCTTAAAGGTCGTGCTGTGTATCAATGCTGTGATGTTTGTGATTGAAATTGTCGCGGGAATCATGTCGGGTTCAACAGCGTTGTTATCAGACTCACTCGATAATCTAGGTGATGCCCTTACTTATGGGCTTAGTCTCTATGCGATTGCTAGCGCCCCACGTTCAAAGGCCAAGATTGCCTTGTTCAAAGGCATTTTGATATTGATAGCAGGAATATTCGTTTTATCTCAGGTTGTATATCGAATCATGTTTCCGATCATTCCAACCTATGAAACCATGGGGCTAATTAGCTTATTGGCACTGCTGGCGAACGGCACATGTCTTATACTGCTCTGGAAACACCGCAAAGAAGACATCAACATGAGTTCTGTCTGGGAGTGTTCACGCAATGACGTTGCTTCCAATATTTCAGTTTTTGTAGCGGCTGGGGGCGTTTGGTTAATGCACTCTGGTTGGCCAGATATTATTGTTGGGTCGGTGCTTGCACTGCTGTTTCTAAAATCTTCTTCAAAAGTTATAAGAGGTGCAATTTCTGAGCTGAACCATTAGCCCTCAATCAGACGTGTCAAACAGTGACTAAACAAATTAAGTTAAGCTAAGTCAATTTATTGGCCTTTTTGGGTCCTTTTCTTTTTATTACATCAGGTAATATAGTACGTAAGTGACTATTGGCTAACACTAATTCTGAAAAGGAACCGGCTTGCGTATACTGTCTTCAGGTCCCAAACGTGATCAATCGCAACCAGAAGAATTTGCGAATAGCCTTAGTCACGGTATAGGGCTAATTGCAGCAATTGTCGGAGCTCCATTTCTCATCATTCATGCAATGCGTCATGGAGACACTAAATTCATTGTTGGCACTAGTGTTTTCGCCGTGGTCACTATTCTTCTTTACCTGGCATCTACTCTCTATCACATGCTACCAATCGGCAAAATAAAACGCGTTTTTAACGTTATCGACCATTCCATTATTTTTCTTCTTATCGCAGGTACATATACTCCATTCACACTAGGAGTACTTCGTGGAGCATGGGGATGGACGCTTTTGGGAATCGTTTGGGGACTTGCTTTAGTAGGTGTAACACTGAAGGCCTTCAATAAGGCCTCACACCCAATACTATCTACTGGCCTTTATTTGTTGATGGGATGGATTGTGGTAATCGCAATCCATCCGCTGGTTACTAGAATGCCCACTGCGGGACTGCTCTGGTTGGTTGCTGGAGGCTTATTCTACACCGCCGGCGTAGCCTTTTACGCAACCGATTCTCGACTGCAGTATGGTCACCTAATCTGGCATTTATTTGTTCTGGCTGGAACTGCATGTCATTACTTTGCAGTCCTGTGGTATGCAGCCTAAGCAGACAAAATTTAAATTACTAAACCAGATTAGACAACTGCAAATGATCTGCGAACGAAAATAACCTTACCTATTGGCAGAAACCGGTAGGGTTCAGGCTATCTCCGATCATGACGATCATTATCTTGGTTTCCACCTCGTCCACCAGCGCGGCCTTTGAACTTGGTCTCTTTAGGGTAGTGACTCCTGGGGAGATCCGTCCAAGGACCAGATCTTGACTGTGAGTAGCGCCAGCTATCATTGTCGTAGAAATAGTAATACCCGCCTTGATAGTAATATGGCTCTACATCTAATTCCACAATTACCGGTAGTGCTGGGACCACAACCATTCCATGACCGCGGCCGTGGCCCGCGGGTGACACTACGCACGCGTTGAGTAGAAGCGCCGTAAGTGGTACAACGATTAGCATTCTATACATTTTATTCTCCTGAATGAAAGGCGCATAAATCAATGATCGCTGGTCCTGCGCCCACCAGTACCCGCAATCTGCAAGCTACATCTATACCAGTACAATTACATACTAGGTGCCCGTTTGCAAGCGGTCTGTACGATAGCGAACATAACAATTGATCCTGATCAATAGGTTCGTTTGAATGTCCGGAGAGGGTCGATTCTATTGAGAAATTCTTTTCTGAGGAGCAAGAATTATTTTAAGCCTCTTCTGCATATTTTCATTAAAAATAGGTACAGAGAGGGTCTTAGTGATGACTGATAGTTTGATACCGAAGCGCTGAAGTACCTTGCCGATTTAATTTAAAACCGTTTCCAATATTTAATCTTAATTTGGCGAAATTTTAGAACTCCTCAAAAAAGAGTTTTTCAACAGAATCGGTCAAATTGAGGCCTATGTTGTGACTCCACTAAAAATCTCCCCACGCAGATTGCATCACTGAAATGGCAGTTAAAGCCGCAGTTTCAGTACGTAAAATGCGAGGACCCAATACCATTGACTGAAACCCATGCGCGCTTGCAAGGTCAATTTCGCCTTGGCTGAACCCACCTTCTGCGCCAATCAGTAATTGAATATCTGTTGCTGGCTTTTGAATTTCTGCTAAGCGCTTTGCGCCGGTGGGGTTAAGTAATATGCGGGTTGCATTGGCAATAGGGTTGCGACTTAGCCAGTTTTCAAGTGACATCGGTGGAAATACTTTGGGAATGAATGCCCGGCCAGATTGCTCACAAGCGGAAATCGCCACATTCTGCCAATGCTCCGTACGCTTTTCTGCGCGCTCAGCCGACAACTTCACCACGCTACGTTGGCTGGTGATGGGTTGGATACAGATTACACCAAGCTCTACGGCTTTTTGAATGGTAAAGTCCATGCGGTCACCACTGGAAACAGCTTGTAATAGAGTGATATTAAGTGGCGACTCATTGTTCACTTTTCTTGCATTGGTAATTTTAACTATCACTTCATTTTTTTTGATTGAATTTAATTCGCAGTCATAATCAAAGCCATCACCATTAAACACCACGGCATTGTCGCCAACATTTAAACGTAACGCACGTGTGGCATGTGCAGCTGCGCTCTCTGAGAGTTGCACAGATGCATTTAAAGCCAGTGGTGAATTTGTAAAAAAACGCAGATTAGACATAAGATTTAACCATTAAAATTGAGTTGTTAAAAAGCCGACTCTAAAAGAAAGCAAAATTGAAAACAATAGTGATAATATAAACATCAACGTTGTCACATCAATAAGTATAACGAAATAAGGAGAAAAAAATGGTTAGCCTAAATCCCCCAGTATGTAATTTTGGTCAGCGCGCCGCTGATTTTGATTTGTTAGGTGTTGATGGTAAGCGTTATACCTTGGCGAATAGCGCAGGTAAAAATGGGTTGTTAATCATGTTTATCTGCAACCACTGCCCGTATGTGAAAGCCATTAAAACGCGCTTGGTAGCTGATTGTCGTGAGTTGTTGCAATATGGTATTAACACCATCGCTATTCAAAGTAATGATACTGAAAATTACCCTGAAGATTCTTACGAGCGCATGATGGAGGAATCGAAGCTGTTTAATTTTTCTTTTCCCTATGTATTAGATGATACGCAAGAGGTGGCAAAAGCTTATGGTGCAGTTTGCACGCCAGACTTTTTTGGCTTTAACGCTAATTTAGAGTTGCAATATCGTGGTCGATTTGATGCGGCAGGTCGTCGCGTGGCTGATCAGAACATCCCACGAGATTTGTTTAACGCCATGAAACAGATTGCTGAAACTGGAGAGGGTCCTAGAGAGCAGACGCCAAGTATTGGCTGTAGCATTAAATGGTTCGCACAAGAATCCATTTAAGGTTGGGTAATGAAAGCGCAGCAAACGGATTTTATCACCCCTGAGTTTGCAACCACTTTAGATAGTATGTTCCATGAGCGGGCAAGGCGCACACCAGATGGTGTTGCCTATCGCTATTTTGATGATCAAACGTGCGAATGGCGCGAGATGACATGGCAGGCCGCCATGTACGGAATTGTAAATTGGCAAGCTGCCTTGTTGCGTGAGCATTTGCAGCTGGGCGACCGCGTAGCAGTCATGCTCAAAAACTGCCCAAGTTGGGTATTGTTTGATCAAGCTGCGCTTGGGTTGGGCTTGGTGACCGTGCCATTATATGTGTCTGACCGCCCTGAGAATGCCGCCCATGTATTGCAGGATTCTGGCGCAAAATTACTACTAATCGATAGCGCGGAAAATTGGCATCCCATCCATGAGGTTGGTGCGGGGCTGGTTGAGCTGCAGCGTGTTGTCACATTTAAAACGCCCCCCGAAGGTGATGGCGACGATCGAATTCGCGGTATAGATGAATGGTTGCCAAGTTCAGGCGACTCAGGTGAGTTTCAGCATCGAGTATCTGATGCTGATGCCTTAGCGACCATTGTTTACACCTCAGGTACCACAGGTAAACCTAAAGGTGTCATGCTCACCCATCGCAACTTAATCAGTAATGCCTGGGGTGCTTTACATGTGTTTTCTATTTATCCAAACGATATATTCCTGTCATTTTTACCGTTATCTCATGCTTTAGAACGCATGGCTGGCTGTTGCATTCCCATTATGTCGGGTGCCAGTGTTGCTTTTTCTCGATCTATACAACAGTTGCAAGAAGATCTGGTCAAAGTGCAACCAACGATTATGGTCACAGTGCCACGCATTTTTGAGCGCATTCAGTCAGGGCTGCGCAATAAGTTAGAAAAAGGCCCTGTCTATGCGCGCTATTTGTTTGAGTTGGCAGTAAAAGTAGGTTATAGCCGTTTTGAGTATGAGCAAGGGCGTGGCAAGTGGCATTGGCAACATTTGCTATGGCCATTATTAAAAAAACTGGTGGCAGATAAGCTGCAAGCGCGTTTAGGCGGCAGGTTGCGTTTAGCTGTTGCGGGAGGTGCCGCGCTGGCTGCAGATAACGCACGTACCTTTATTGCGCTGGGTGTGCCAATTATTCAAGGTTATGGCTTAACCGAAACCAGCCCCATCATTAGTGTGAATTGGGTAGAAAGTAATGTGCCGAGTAGCGTGGGGCAAACAATTCAAGGTGTAGAGGTGCGGATAGGTGAGGCCGATGGTTTAGAAGTACGTGGTGCTAATGTCATGCAAGGCTACTGGAATAATGAAGCAGCTACCAAAGCTATTTTCACGGGTGATGGCTGGCTTAAAACTGGTGATGTGGTAAAGATAGATGCGTTTGGTCGCATCACAATCACCGGGCGTATTAAAGAAATCATCGTGCTCTCTAACGGTGAAAAAGTACCGCCAGGGGATGTAGAGTCTGCGATACAGCGTGACCCACTTTTTGAACAAGTGATGGTGGTGGGGGAAGGTAAGGCGTATTTAAGTGTGTTAGCGGTAGTCAATTATGAGCGTTGGGTGGAGGCTGTGAAAGAGCGCGATTTGCCAAATGATTGGCCATCTGGCTTGGCGCAACCGCAAGCACGTGCTTTTGCACTTAACCGCGTGGCACAACAAATGAAATCTTTTCCAGGCTATACAAAAGTCAGAAAAATTGCGCTGTTGCATGACCCTTGGACCATAGAGAATGGTTTGTTAACGCCCACACTCAAAATTAAACGCAATGTAGTTTTGCAGCGCAATATAGCGGAGTATGAAAAGCTTTACGAAGGATTTAAGCGCTAGCGATTAGAATTAAGGTAGTACGTGCTTTCTTGTGAAAACTTTAAAAATACATAATAAAAATTGGGCGGAGGTTAAGTCATGAGAGCAAAAGATTTTGTCAAAGGTTTGGTGATAACTTTACTTTTGGGTGCTGCAAGTAGCGTGCAGGCTGCAGGTTTCGCTTTGATAGAGCAAAGCGGCAGTGGCATGGGGAATGCCTACGCTGGTGCAGCTGCGATAGCGGAAGATGCGAGTACGATATTTTTTAACCCGGCAGGCATGACTTAATATTGAGGGTACGCAAGCTGTGGGTGCGTTGCATTTGATTAAACCGAGTGCGGAATTTAATGATAATGGATCAGTACCTGCCAATTCTCCTCCCGCTTCTTTTAGGCCATTAGGTAATGAAGGTCCTGATGCGGGTGATTTAGCCTTCGTACCTAATTTTTATTATAAAAGAGACTTAACTGATAGCGTGAAATTTGGTTTGGGTTTAAATGCGCCATTCGGTCTTAAAACTGAGTACGATGATAAATGGATAGGTCGTTTTCAGGCAGATAAATCGGAAGTAAAAACGATTAACATCAATCCTTCAATTGCCTTTAAAGTAAATGAGAAACTTTCGCTGGGCTTTGGTGTTTCTGCCATGCGCGCAGAGGCTACGCTTACTCGGGCCGTCAATTTTGGTCCGTATGGTGAGGGTTCAGTGAAGGTGACAGGTGATGACTGGGGCTTTGGATTTAACCTTGGTGCAATTTATCAGGCAACAGCGGATACGCGCGTTGGCGTGGCTTACCGCTCCAAAGTGGAGCAGCATTTGGATGGAGATGTTAAATTTCGGAGGCCTGTTGCCTTGCCGACTCCTATTCCTACACCCAACGGTGGCGGAAAAGCGGATTTAGCATTGCCGGAGAGCTTTTCAATAAGTGCATTTAGCCGTGTAAATGATCATTGGGATGTAATGGGGGATGTGACTTGGACGCGCTGGAGCCAATTCAAGGAGTTGGCGGTTTATCGTGATAGTGGTGCGCTGTTAACTAAAATACCAGAAAACTGGGATAACACTTTACGTTATTCTCTCGGTGTCAATTACCGTTATAGCGATGTCTTAAAATTACGTGCTGGGTTGGCTTATGATGAAGAGGCAATTAGTAATCATTACCGCACCGCCCGTATCCCAGGGAATGATAGAAAATGGTTGTCATTAGGCGCAAGCTATCAAATGACACCGGCATCTAAATTTGATATAGGATATTCACATCTCTTTATCAGTGATGCAAAGATTGATGATGACCAAACCGCAGTAAGTGGAGCGGCGCCATTTAATAGTGGTCGTGTGCGTGGTGATTTTGAAGGCAGTGTAGATATTCTAAGTCTGCAGCTTACACATAATTTTTAATAAGGTTTATGGGATATCAGATGATTGAATCTAGAAAATTACGTTGGGGTATATTAGGCGCGGCGCGCGTTAATGAGCGCTTGCTACCCGCTATTGTTGAAGCCCATAATTCTCAGTTGGTTGCCATTGCCAGCCGTCGTGCAGGCGCGGCAAAAACGACGCTAGAAAAATATGCGCCGCAAGGTTCTAATGATAAGTCTGCCAATGGCGTGCAATGTTATGACGATTTAGATGCGCTGATTGCTGATGTGAATGTAGAGGCTATTTACTGCCCGATGGCAAATAACGAGCATGCAGAATGGGCGCTTAAAGCCATCAATGCAGGTAAGCATGTCTTGATTGAAAAACCAATGGCGCTCACGGTTGCGGATATTGAAGCCATTGAAGCTGCCGCGATTAAACATAACGTAAAAGTGATGGAAGGCTTTATGTACCGCTTTCATCCGCAACATGCCCGTGTGCAAGAAATTGTAGCTTCTGGTTTAATTGGTGATGTGCTGTCTGCCCGTGCTAGCTATTCATTTTTAATGAAGCCGGCGCGCATGTATCGCATAGCCAGCGGTTTTGAACAAGGCGGTGGCGCTATGTGGGACATTGGGCCTTACGCGATACATTCACTACGGTGGGCCATGGGTTTAAATAATAGCGCGCAAAATGGCAAACCAGCCGAACCGGTTTCAGTCGTTGCTCACGCAAAATTTAACGATGTGGGGGCAGATATTGTCACCAGCGGCATGCTGGATTTTGGGCAAGATGAGACAGGTCGCGCGCGTTTTGGTCATTTTGATATTAGCTTTGAGCGCTCCCGTAAATCAGAATACGAAATTATAGGCACTAAAGGCTGGGTAAAATGTCACGCCGCATGGGTGTTTCAAAATGATGTGCCTGTTATTTCCTGGGGGCTGGAAGATGGTCAATATGCCGAGGAGCATTTCGCGCCAAGTAACCATTTTAATTTAGAAATTGAGCATTTTAGTGACTGTGTGCTGAACAACAAATCGCCGTTATTAAACTTTGTCGATGCAAAAGCCAATTGCAAGGCGATTGAAGCGGTTTTGCAGTCAGCAAGCCGACATCAACTCAAGTTGATTAAATAATTTGAGCTGCGGCCAGCCCGCATCGGACGCATTACGTTTATGCTAATACGCCCGACATGTGTGGGATTGACAATAAATGGCGAGTCAGTTTCATCGAGGCTGTTTAAAGTAATAAGCCAGACTGTAGGCCAGTTGTTGCTGTTGTATCATCTATCCTTTAAGAAATAATGATAAATGCTATTTTCTAACAATCAAATGCAGGCTAAGCCCTTGCCGAAAAAGGCTAATTAAGCAATAATTTAGTCTTTGCAAAAAAGTAGTTAAAGAAACTGACTTTTTGAAGAATTCAATCAAGGTTTTAGCTGATTTTCTATAAGACTTAAATTTTGTCAAAATCACTTATTTTGTCAAAGTTACTTAAGTTAAATCAGATTCAACTCGTAAAACATCAAGTTAATCATTAGGGAGAAAACTATGGCAACACGTAAAGACCTAGCCAACGCTATCCGTGCGTTATCTATGGATGCGGTACAAAAAGCTAACTCTGGCCACCCAGGCGCGCCTATGGGTATGGCGGAAATCGCTGAAGAGCTTTGGAACAACCATTTAAGCCATAATCCAAAAAATCCTGAGTGGGCAAATCGTGATCGTTTTGTTCTTTCTAATGGTCACGGTTCAATGTTGATCTACTCATTGCTGCACCTTACAGGTTACGCGTTGCCGATGGATGAGTTGAAAACATTCCGTCAATTACATTCAAAATGTGCTGGCCACCCAGAATACGGCTATGCACCAGGCGTTGAAACAACCACTGGTCCATTAGGCCAAGGGATTGCAAACGGCGTTGGTTTCGCAATGGCTGAAAAATTACTAGCCGACCAATTTAACAAGCCAGGCCATAATGTTGTTGACCATAACACTTATGTGTTCCTGGGCGATGGCTGCATGATGGAAGGCGTTTCTCACGAAGCTTGTGCGCTAGCCGGTACTTGGGGCCTGGGCAAATTAACCGCATTCTGGGATGACAACGGTATTTCTATCGACGGTCATATTGAAGGCTGGTACACAGACGACACGGCTAAACGTTTTGAGTCATACGGCTGGCATGTTCAATCTGTTGATGGCCATGATGTTCACGCAATCGGCAAAGCGATAGATGCGGCTAAAAAAGTAACAGACAAACCATCATTGATTTGCTGTAAAACCATTATTGGTAAAGGCTCACCAAACAAAGCTGGCAGCCATGATTGCCACGGTTCTGCATTAGGCGATGCTGAAGTTGCTGTCACTCGTGCAGCCATTGGTTGGAATCACCCTCCATTTGAAATTCCAGCTGACGTTTATGCCGGTTGGGATGCAACGGCTAAAGGCGCTAAATTAGAAGGCGACTGGAACGTTAAGTTTGATGCTTATGCTAAAGCATTCCCAGCAGAAGCAGCAGAATTTAAACGCCGTGTGGCAGGCGATTTGCCAGCTCACTGGAAACAAGCAACAGATGCTTTAATTGCTGCTACCAACGAAAAAGCAGAAGGTATTGCAACTCGTAAAGCTTCGCAAAATACAATTACAGCTCTGGCTATAGTTTTACCAGAATTTTTGGGTGGTTCTGCCGACCTAACAGGTTCTAATTTGACTTCATGTCCTAGCTTTACCCATGTAGATGGCAAAAAACCAGGTAACTACATCTCTTACGGTGTACGTGAATTCGGTATGTTTGCGATTATGAACGGTATGGCATTACATGGCGGTTTGATTCCATTCGGCGGTACATTCCACATGTTCTCTGACTATGCGAAGAGCGCATTACGCATGGCCGCATTGATGAAACAACGCTCTATTGCGGTGTTAACGCATGACTCTATCGGTCAAGGTGAAGATGGTCCTACCCATCAACCAATCGAAAATACAGCTGGTTTACGTTTAATTCCTAATATGGATGTATGGCGTCCAGGTAACTCAACTGAAACTGCTGTGGCTTGGGTGGCTGCGGTTGAACGTAAAAATGGCCCATCTAGCTTGGTGTTAAGCCGTCAAAACGTGCCAGGCATGAAGCATGATGCTGCACAATTTGATTTAATGCGCAAAGGTGGCTATGTGTTATCTGATGTGGCTGGTAAAGCAGATGCAATTATTATTGCCAATGGTTCAGAACTTGAATTAGCGGTTAAAGCAGCGGCTGAGTTGAATGCAGCGGGTACTAAAGTACGTGTAGTTTCAATGCCTTCAACTAACGTATTTGATCGTCAAGATAAAGCTTACAAGGACAGCGTATTAACGCCAGGTGTAGTGCGCGTGGCTGTTGAAGCGGGTGTGACTGACTTCTGGCGCAAATATGTAGGCTTGGAAGGCGCGGTTGTTGGTATCGATACATTCGGTGAATCTGCGCCTGGCGGCGTATTGATGAAACACTTTGGTTTCACAGTTGAAAATGTAGTGGCAACTGTTAAATCGGTGCTTTAATTTTGTTGGCTTAATTTAAGGCGCTGCAATTCAACTTGCGCTATTTTTAATAAGCTTAACAAGCTTAGTAAGCTAGTTTAATAAGGCACCTCAGTATTGAGGTGCCTTATTTTTTTAAGAAGCTGGTGTTAATTTAACTGGTTTCGATTTAATTGAAAATTTAGGAATTATCATGGCAATTCGAGTGGCAATTAATGGTTATGGTCGCATTGGACGCATGGTGTTGCGTGCATTGTATGAACAAAAACGCAAAGACATTGAAATTATTGCGATTAACAGTGCAGGCTGCGATGCTGAAAGCAATGCGCATTTGACGCGTTACGATAGCGCACACGGCAGGTTCCCATTCGATGTTGGCGTGGACGGCGATGATATGATCATTGGCAGCCAAAAAATTAAAACATTTGCTACGCGTAACCCTGCCGAACTACCATGGCGTGACTTGGCAATTGATGTGGTATTGGAGTGTACAGGCGCATTTAATAGCAAAGCCAAAGCACAAGCGCATATTGATGCGGGTGCTAAAAAAGTATTGCTATCAGCGCCAGGTGATAAAGATATTGATGCGACTGTGGTGTATGGTGTAAATCATGACATCATCAAAGCTAGCCACACGGTAATTTCTAATGCTTCTTGTACCACTAATGGCTTAGCGCCGATGGTAAAGCCGTTGCATGAAAAAATCGGCATTGTGAATGGCTTAATGAATACTATTCACTCATACACTAATGATCAAGTGCTCACAGATTCGCATCACGCGGACATGCGCCGTGCGCGCTCTGCAACAACCTCAATGATTCCGACCAAAACCGGTGCCGCGGCCGCAGTAGGTTTGGTACTGCCTGACCTCAACGGTAAGTTGGATGGCTTTGCGATCCGTGTGCCTACCATCAATGTTTCTATTATTGACTTAACTTTTACCGCAGCGCGCCCAACCACAAAAGAGGAAATTAACCACATCATGCATGAGGCTGCAAGCAGTGAGGCACTTAAAGGTATTTTGTCTTACAATGAAGCGCCGCTGGTGTCCGTAGATTACAACCACACAAGTTTCTCATCAAACTTTGATGCAACACTGACCAAAGTAACTAAAGATGGTCTGTTAGTAAAAGTTTGTGCTTGGTATGACAATGAGTGGGGTTTTAGCTGCCGTATGTTAGATAACGTCGTAGCCATGATGGCAGCAAAATAGGGAGATTCGCCATGAATGTCATTAAAATGACCGATTTGGATTTAAACGGCAAGCGCGTACTGATCCGTGCCGATCTTAATGTACCGGTAGCCGATGGTAAAGTGACGTCAGATGCGCGCATTATGGCATCGATGGCAACCATTGAATATGCACTTGCTGCGGGTGCAAGCGTCATGGTGACTTCACATTTAGGCCGCCCTGAAGAGGGTGTTTATTCTGAAGAAAATTCACTGCAACCCGTTGTTGATGTGATTTCAAAAAAACTGTCAAAACCCGTTCGTTTAATCAAAGATTGGGTTGATGGTGGTTTTGATGTAGCGGTTGGTGAATTGGTGGTGTTAGAAAACTGCCGCTTTAACAAAGGTGAGAAAAAGAGTACGGATGAATTGTCACAAAAATATGCCAAGTTATGCGATATATTTGTGATGGATGCATTTGGTACGGCACACCGCGCCGAAGCGAGTACACATGGCGTAGCTAAGTTTGCACCTGTGGCAGCTGCAGGTATTTTATTGGTAAATGAACTTGCAGCCCTCACTAAAGCATTACTCAGCCCAGCGCGCCCAATGGTGGCGATTGTGGGCGGTAGTAAAGTATCTACCAAGCTCACCGTGCTGGAAAGCTTATCTGAAAAGGTGGATCAAATGGTGGTAGGTGGTGGCATTGCCAACACCTTCTTAAAAGCCGCAGGTTTTGAAGTAGGTAAATCACTGTGTGAAGATGATTTAGTGCCTGTTGCCCGCGCTTTAATGGAAAAAATGAGCCAAAGAGGCGCCGCGGTGCCGATTGCAGTCGATGTAGTCTGCGGTAAGAAATTTGATGCTAATGAGCCCGCAGTAAGTAAAGACGTGGCTGCTGTAGTTGCTGATGATATGATTTTTGATATTGGCACAAAATCTGCTAATGAATTAGCAGAGATCATTAAAAACGCAGGGACTGTGGTCTGGAATGGTCCAGTGGGCGTGTTCGAGTTTGACCAGTTTGGTGAAGGCACTAAAACCATTGCACATGCGATTGCTAATACCAAAGCATTTACTTTGGCAGGTGGTGGCGACACCATTGCCGCCATTCAGAAATATGGCATAGAAGATAAAGTAGATTATATTTCAACAGCAGGTGGTGCATTTTTAGAGTTTTTAGAAGGCAAAAAGTTACCAGCAGTAGAAATTCTAGAGTTGCGCGCTAAAAATTAGCAGTCTTTACTTTGAGTTCTTTTGAATGGGACTTTTAGAATGGGGCTGACAGTCCCATTTTAATTTTTGCTTGCAAATATATTATAGAAAACAAAGGTTAGAGTTTGACAATACGTAAAACAAAAATTGTAGCAACACTAGGCCCCTCTTCAAGTAGTGAGGAGATGCTGGCGCGCATGATTACTGCAGGCGTAAATGTTGTGCGTTTGAATTTTTCACATGGCACAGCTGAAGATCATATCAAACGCGCCGAGATCGTGCGTAGTATTGCCGCTAAACTTGGTCGCCCAGTCGGGGTTTTGTGCGATTTGCAGGGCCCTAAAATTCGCATTGGTAAATTCGAGTTGGGAAAAATCACCTTAAAAACTGGCGATATATTTATTCTGGATGCAGATTGCGAACTAGGTAATCAATATCACGTGGGTTTAGATTATAAAACACTGCCGCAAGAAGTGACTGAGGGTGCGATTTTGTTATTAGATGACGGCCGTATTACGATGCAGGTTGACAGAGTGAAAGGCAATCAGATTCATTGCGTGGTGCTCAGTGACGGTATTTTATCCAACAATAAAGGCATCAACCGTCAAGGTGGAGGCTTATCTGCAGATGCATTGACTAAAAAAGACCGTGACGATATCAAAACAGCGGTTGCGCTCGAGGCCGATTACATTGCGATTTCTTTTCCTAAATCTGCCTTAGATGTTGAACTGGCGCGTACGTTGGTAAAAAAAGCAGGCGGTACGGCGAGTATTATTGCCAAAATTGAACGTGCCGAGGCGATAGATAATCTGGAGGCGATTATTGAGGCATCCGACGCTATAATGGTGGCACGTGGAGATTTAGGTGTTGAAGTCGGCGATGCTGCGGTACCTGGTTTACAAAAGCGTATGATCCGCATGGCAAGAGCGCAAAATAAATTAGTGATTACCGCTACACAAATGATGGAGTCTATGATTACCAGCCCAATTCCAACACGTGCAGAAGTGTCGGATGTGGCGAATGCGGTGTTAGATGGTACGGATGCGGTCATGTTATCAGCCGAAACCGCAGCTGGCCAGTATCCATTAGAAACAATAGAAGCGGTACATCGCGTGGTGATAGAAGCTGAAAAAGAGTATTTTAGCCAACATCACGCGCAAAAGTTAGATCAGGTATTTGTTAAAACAGATGAGGCAGTGGCCGCCGCCGCCATTTACACGGCGCGGCATTTAAAAGTTAAAGCGATTGCGGCGCTTACGCAATCTGGCAATGCGGCACAATGGTTGTCACGCGCTGATGCCGAGGTGCCAATTTATGCGTTGTCGCCTGATAAATTTGCACGCAGAAAACTTACTTTGCATCGCGGTGTTTATCCGTATCCAATTGAACAAGCCAATAAAAATAGAGACGAAATTCTGCAAGAGATGGAACAAGTGCTATTGCAACAAAAAGTGGTGAATTCAGGAGACTTGGTGCTGCTTACTTTTGGTGAGCCGATTGGTCACCCAGGTGGGACGAATACATTAAAAATCATTAAAATTGGCGAAAATAGACAAACTTAAGAATTATTCAAAATTAAAGTGCGTTTATAATATGCTTTTCGACTGAGCAACCTAGCTTAGCGACCAATATAATAGTGAAAATCCATGAATAGTCCCCTATTAGAAACCAGCATCAAAAGCTTAAAGCGTATTCATCAAGGCAAAGTGCGCGATATCTATGATATAGACGCTAACACTATGCTGTTGGTGAGTACAGATAGGTTATCTGCATTTGATGTGATATTGCCTACAGGCATTGCCAACAAAGGTGTCATGCTGACGCAGATGGCCAATTTCTGGTTTGAGAAACTCAAAAATGTAGTGCCTAATCATTTGACTGGTATTGAGCCTGGTAGCGTGGTGACAGATGAGGCTGAGAAGGCGCAGTTGGCAAACCGATCAGTGGTGGTTAAAAAGCTAAAAGCTTTACCAATAGAGGCCATTGTGCGTGGCTATTTGGTGGGTAGTGGTTGGAAAGAATATAAAGCTAAAGGAACGGTGTGCGGTATTTCATTGCCTGCTGGCCTGCAAGAGGCGTCAAAGTTACCTATACCACTTTTCACACCGTCCAGCAAAGCTGCCGTCGGTGAACATGATGAAAATATCAGCTTGGCGCAATGTGCTGAGTTGATAGGTGCAGAGATGGCTGAACAAGTAGCAAAAGTTGCCATTGCGTTATATACGCAGGCCGCAGAGTACGCGCTTACTCGCGGCATTATCATTGCAGATACTAAGTTTGAATTTGGTTTGGATGAAAATGGTGTGCTGCACGTGATGGATGAAGTGCTCACACCAGATTCATCACGTTTCTGGCCTGCAGAGAGTTATGTAGTCGGTAAAAATCCACCAAGTTACGATAAACAATATGTGCGAGATTGGTTAGAGGCCAACGGATGGAATAAAACGCCACCAGCGCCAGCTTTACCTGCGGACGTTGCAGCCAAAACCAGTGAAAAGTACATGGAAGCATTTGAGCGATTAACTGGGCAGCCGTTACGTATTGATTAAGTTTTTTGTGACATGAGCCAATTTTTTTTTAAAAAACTGAAATCATTTACCAAGCAACTTAAGCAAGAGTTTGCGGTGTACCGCTTAGTGTTAAAGCATCCACAGACGCCATGGGTCGCTAAATTATTTTTAGGGATGGCGGTTGGTTATTTATTATTACCGTTTGATCTCATTCCTGATTTTATTCCGATTTTAGGTCAGTTGGATGATGTCATTATCATTCCAGTGTTGTTGTATGTGGCATTGTTGTTTATCCCTAGAACTGTGATTCAAAGTTGTCGAGAACAAGCCCAGCAGGCGTAATCTACAAATTAGTTACAACTCTTTGCTATAGCTTTTCTGTGGTCTTGCTATAATTGCGCCTCAAAATTTATCGTAATTCAATTAGTAAAATTTATATTTAGGAATAAACCATGTCATTAAACCAAGTACCAACCGGTAAAGATGTTCCTAACGATTTCAATGTCATCATTGAAATTCCAATGCAGGGCGACCCAGTCAAGTATGAAGTAGATAAAGATAGCGGTGCGATTTTTGTGGACCGTTTTATGGGTACTGCCATGCAATATCCGACTAACTACGGCTATGTGCCACATACGTTGGCAGACGATGGAGATCCGGTTGATGTGTTGGTGATGACGCCAGTAGCGCTAATTCCTGGCGTGGTCGTGCGTTGCCGTCCATTAGGTGTGTTGTTGATGGAAGATGAAGCTGGCCTGGATGCAAAGGTGCTTGCAGTGCCAGTTGAAAAAGTATGTGGCTTGTACGGGCATCTTAAAGTACATACCGATGTGTCAGAATGGCGCTTGAATATGATTGCGCACTTTTTTGAGCATTATAAAGACTTAGACAAGGGTAAGTGGGTAAAAATTAGCGGCTGGGGTGATATTGACCAAGCAAAGAAAGAAATCTTAGAAGGCGTAGCCAATTACAATGCGGCAAAAGTGAAACCTGCGTTCTAGTTTTGTTAACTCCGTTCGAGTGACTACAAAAAGGCAGCCTAGGCTGCCTTTTTATTTGCACATCTATGCTGCAACTACACCAAATAAGCTCCCAACACCTGCCGTGGCAAGCATGGCAAGTGCGCCCCAAAAAGCTACACGTGCCGTGCCAATCCAAACGTTTGCACCTCCAGCTTTTGCAGCTAAAGCGCCGAGTGCCGCCAAAAATGCAAGTGACATGCCCGCAACATAAGTCACGGTGCTAGCTTCAGAAGCAAAGAAAGTGACTAATAGCGGTAAAGTGGCGCCAACTGCAAATGTACCTGCAGACGCAAGTGCGGCTTGGACAGGACGTGCGTTCATGGTTTCAATAATACCTAGTTCGTCTCTAGCATGTGCACCAAGTGCATCGTGTTCTGTGAGTTGTGCTGCTACTAGCTGAGCTAAGTCCAGTGTTAAACCGCGGTCAACGTAAATGCCCGTGAGCTCTTTTAATTCACTGTCATGGTCAGTGATCAGCTCTAAACGTTCGCGTGCTAAGTCAGCTGCTTCCGTATCGGCTTGCGAGTTGACTGAAACATATTCACCTGCCGCCATCGACATGGCACCAGAGACTAAACCTGCAATCCCCGTGATTAAAATGGTATCGTGTGAAGCTCCCGCAGAGGCAACACCAATCACCAAGCTTGCAGTAGAAACAATGCCGTCATTGGCGCCCAAAACAGCGGCACGTAACCAACCAATGCGATGTGAACGATGAAATTCAGAGTGCCTCAACATACTTGCTTCAAACTATAGTTGTTTAATTTGTAACCTTAGCACCTTTTTGAGTAAAGGCGTTAGGATGGTTTTTTTGAACGTGAATGTTGTGATTGAAGATTAAAAAAGGCGACCTGCAAGGTCGCCTTTTTAAGGTCGGGAAATTTATTATCAGTAAAACTTAGATATGCAAGAGCGGCACAATCAGTAAGGCCACAATGTTAATAATTTTAATCAATGGGTTAACCGCAGGGCCTGCGGTATCTTTGTACGGGTCACCAACCGTGTCGCCGGTGACGGCCGCTTTGTGAGCGTCTGAACCTTTTCCACCGTGGTTGCCATCTTCAATATACTTTTTGGCGTTATCCCAAGCGCCGCCGCCGGTACACATCGAAATTGCAACAAACAGGCCCGTTACAATCGTGCCCATCAGCATGCCACCTAACGCCACAGGACCAAGTATTAAGCCAACTGCCACAGGCACTGCCACGGGTAACAGTGATGGAATCATCATTTCTTTAATCGCGGCTGTGGTGAGTAAGTCTACAGCT
The DNA here is from genome assembly GCA_001803395.1 of Methylotenera sp. RIFCSPLOWO2_02_FULL_45_14. Classification (GTDB taxonomy): domain Bacteria; phylum Pseudomonadota; class Gammaproteobacteria; order Burkholderiales; family Methylophilaceae; genus Methylotenera. The sequence goes on from MHBU01000007.1 coordinate 125,628, forward strand.
TTGCCGTATTCTGGTTTGCCAGTGCCATCCATGATGCCTTTGATTTCGCGGAATTGGCGGCGTACTTCTTCAACCACTGCGCCAGCGGCACGGCCAACAGCCTCCATCGCCATCGCAGCAAACAAGAATGGAATTAATCCGCCAATAAATAAGCCGATAATCACCATTGGGTCGCTTAGGTCAAACTTAACCGAGATACCAGCGCCTTCAAGCTTGTGGGTGTAATCGGCGAATAATACCAATGCGGCTAGGCCTGCTGAACCAATGGCGTAACCTTTGGTGACCGCTTTTGTGGTGTTGCCAACGGCATCAAGCGGGTCGGTGACATCACGCACGCTACTTGGTAATTCTGCCATTTCTGCAATGCCACCTGCATTGTCGGTAATTGGGCCATAAGCATCTAAAGCCACCACAATACCCGCCATGCTGAGCATGGAAGTTGCTGCGATTGCAATACCATATAAACCACCTAAATGATAAGCGGACCAAATGGCGAGACACACTGAAAGCACTGGCCAAGCGGTTGATTTCATAGAGATACCAATGCCGGCAATGATGTTGGTTGCATGGCCAGTGGTAGAGGCCTGTGCAATATGTTTCACCGGCGCGTAATCGGTACCTGTGTAGTATTCAGTAATCCACACCAACGCTGCTGTGAGTATCAAACCAACAGCACATGCGCCAAATAGTTGATTGGCTGAAATTGCTAAATCACCAGCCATTAAACCTTGCGGGAACATTTTGATGGTCACAAAATAAAATGCTGCAAGTGATAAAGTCCCCGCTACTGCCAGCCCTTTATACAAAGCAGGCATCACGTTTTTCATACCAGGGGAAGCTTTAACAAAGAAGCAGCCAATAATTGAGGCCACAATAGATACCGCACCTAGCATTAACGGATAAATCACTCCATTCGCACCGGCTGTAGTGATAAGCAGGCTACCCAATACCATGGTGGCAATTAAGGTTACGGCATAAGTTTCAAATAAGTCAGCTGCCATACCCGCACAATCACCCACGTTGTCGCCCACGTTATCGGCAATTACCGCAGGATTGCGCGGGTCATCTTCAGGAATGCCAGCTTCAACTTTACCGACCAGGTCAGCACCAACGTCAGCACCTTTGGTGAAAATGCCGCCGCCCAAACGTGCAAAGATAGAAATAAGAGATGAGCCAAAAGCTAAGCCAATCAGTGGATCTAAGTCTGTTGCTGCTTCGCCACCTAAAAACCAATAAAAGCCGGCAACACCTAATAAGCCTAAGCCTACGACTAGCATGCCTGTAATAGCGCCGCCTTTAAAGGCAACGTCAAGTGCTGGCCCTATACCTCTGGTTGCGGCTTGTGCAGTGCGTACATTAGCTTTGACTGAAACATTCATGCCAATAAAGCCACAGGCCCCGGACAGCACCGCGCCAATGACAAAGCCCATAGCGGTAGTGATGTTGAGAAAAACACTAATTAGAATCGCTAAAGTAATACCGACGACGGTGATGGTTTTATATTGACGGGCTAAATAAGCGGCTGCCCCTTGTTGAATAGCATGGGCAATTTCCTGCATACGTGCATTACCAGCGGGCAAACCTGAAATCCATTTACTCATTACTGCTCCATATAGCACCGCCAGAATCGCGGCACCAATGGCAATCATTAATTCAACTGACATAATTTCTCCCTATCTAAATTTTTATCAAATACGTTAGTTAAAAACTTGCTGTATTGCTTATTAAAGGGTATCTCTAATAAAGTTGCGTCAAAATAAAACTAGTGTGAAATTGAAACCAAGCGCTAAGTGCCGATACTTAAAATTAGTTTGATGATGTAAACAATTTGTAACAGCGAGCTCATTATTGCACTAATGAGTCGGTCAAACAACTGGTAAGCCTAGCTGGTTGTTGAGTGCAGGTAATTTTAGGCGTGGCTTAAAATTAAGGGCACCTCTAATAATTCAACTTTCGTTGCCATACATCGTTGCTCTCGAAAAATTACGCCTTACATATCAAACATATGCGGCGTCATAATTTTTCACTCGCGCCTTGCCTGACTTATCGCACCAATCTTGCAGCTTTAGCTGCTTGGATTGGTGGGGATGCCATTTACGGGTAGAAATTTGAATTATTAGTGGCACCCTTAAGACGCGTTTAGTCAGCGTTTTTGGCAAGCTTTATCAGCGCATCACCCAATGCAGTCCCAGATAGTGTTTGGCCTAGCTGTTGCAGGTGGGTTGCCGCGATTGGGCTCAGTTTTTTTAAGGATTTTAACTTGGCTTGCGGGGTAGATTTTACTTGCACTTTCACACGAATTGCAGTAACTTCACACTCTTGCTTTTCTAGCTTAATCAATAAGCTAGGTATCAAAAGTTTAATTTTTGCGGCAACTGCATTGTTGTCTGCAAACACGGTAAATTGCTGATTTTCAATGCTGGAAACATGGCTAAATTTAGCCAGGTTGTCGGGCGCAATTGCCTCCCAAATTTTTTGCGCAGTTTGAGTTTGTTGGTTACGTGCATTGAGCGCGATTAGCTCAGGTTGCCTAAGTAGTGTGTTAAATCGTTGCATGGCGGTAAGTGATGCTGGCAATGATGAGGGGTTTTATGAATATCATCTTGGTCTCAAATAATATGGCTAAAGCAAAAACGCTTTCTGTGCTGCAAGTGAGCATGATTGTGATGGCGATTGTGTTATTGTCACTATTGCTTGCCTTAATGCTGATTGTGCCACAGGAACGCACAACACAACAGGGGGTAAAGTCTCTGATTCCCAAGCAACTGCATTTTTCTTTTAATAATCAGCAAAAACATCTTGATGCTTACGCCGTGCAATTGGGTGAAATGCAAGCGCGTATGATGCGGTTAGATGCACAAAGTGAGCGGTTAGCAAAGTTAGCAAGCGAGAAAAAGTCGGTGCGTGATAATGCGGTTGATATAAAGTCAGAAGCGACACCTTCATCAAGTCCGGTTTTGAACAAAACACCGCCAGCTAATCGTGGTGGGCCATTGGTGCGCAGTGCGCCATTGTCTGAAGTGGAGTTGCAAAAAAAAATTGCTGAGTTAATGGCGCAAATAGAATTTAACACTGAATATTTAAGTGATGTAGAAGCCCGGCTGTTGCAGCAAAGTGTACTAAAAAACACCTTACCCAATAGTAGTCCGGTAGAGGCGGCATTTAATTCATCCAGTTATGGATGGCGTATTGACCCATTTAACGGTAATAAAGCTTTTCATGAAGGTTTGGATTTTACTGCATCGACAGGTACGCCGATTTATGCAGCAGCGGGCGGGATTGTTTCATCAGCGGAGCAAACGCCGGATTATGGTAAAATCGTCAAAATTGATCATGGGTTCGGGTTAGAAACGCGCTATGCACATGGTTCAAAATTGGTGGTTAAGGCTGGTCAGCGCGTTGAAAAAGGTCAGAAAATTGCTGAAGTCGGCAGTACAGGCCGCTCCACAGGGCCGCATTTGCACTACGAAATCAGGTTGAATGGCAATCCTTTGGATCCTAGAAAATATCTAAAAGCCAGCAATTAAAAGTGACTATTAAAAAAACCAGTAGTAAAGTAAAACCAGCGATTGAAAAAGTAAAAGCCAACCCCAATAAACTCGATATGTATTGTTACCTCGCCTCCATTTCAAGCTTACAATCTCACTTTCAAATTTACCAACTTAACTAATAAAGCTCTATATCCTCTAACGGAAAGTCACTCCTTCATGATCTCCACGATGTTCAAAAAATTATTCGGTAGCCGTAACGACAGGCTTGTTAAACAATATGCGCAAAAAGTACAACAAATCAATGCGCTAGAACCAGCGATGCAAGCTTTGAGTGATGACGGTTTGCGTGCAAAAACAGCAGAGTTTAAACAACGCTATGCCAATGGCGAAACGTTAGACAAACTTTTACCAGAAGCATTTGCCGTGGTGCGTGAGGGTAGTAAACGTGCTTTAGGGATGCGCCATTTTGATGTGCAGTTGATTGGTGGCATGGTGCTCAATGCTGGAAAAATCGCTGAGATGCGTACTGGTGAGGGTAAAACATTAGTAGCAACGTTGCCTGCCTACCTCAATGCGCTCACGGGTAAAGGTGTGCACGTCATTACGGTGAATGACTACCTGGCTAAACGCGATGCTGAGTGGATGGGCAAACTCTACAACTTTTTAGGGTTGTCGATCGGGATCAATTTATCGCAAATGCAACATGATGCTAAGCAACTGGCATACGCGGCTGATATTACTTACGGTACCAATAATGAATACGGTTTTGATTATCTGCGTGACAACATGGTCTATACGCGTGAAGAGCGTGTGCAGCGTGGCTTGAGCTATGCGTTGATTGATGAAGTGGATTCTATTTTAATTGATGAAGCGCGTACGCCGCTGATTATTTCCGGCCAGGCAGATGACAGCATTGCGCTTTATTCGCAAATCAACGATGTTGCAGCCAAGCTGGTAGCACAAACTGAAGAGGAAGGCGAAGGCGATTTTTGGGTAGATGAAAAAGCCCAAAATGTCGTGATGTCTGAGCAAGGGCATGAACACGCCGAAGCGATTCTGACGGAAACTGGCTTGCTGGCTGAAGGTTCAAGTTTGTATGAAGCCTCGAACATCACCTTAGTACATCATTTGTACGCATCGCTACGCGCACGTAACCTTTACCATAGAGATCAACATTATGTGGTGCGCGATGGCGAAATTATCATTGTGGATGAATTTACCGGTCGCATGATGGCTGGTCGTCGCTGGTCTGATGGCTTGCATCAAGCGGTTGAAGCCAAAGAGGGCGTTGAGATTCAAAAAGAAAACCAAACGCTGGCATCAATCACCTTCCAAAACTACTTCCGCATGTACGCCAAGCTATCTGGCATGACAGGTACCGCAGATACTGAAGCTTACGAATTTAACCAGATTTATGGTTTGGAAACGGTTGTGATTCCAACGCACCGCCCTATGCAACGTAAAGATACGATGGATAAAGTCTATAGAACAGCGCGTGAAAAATACGAAGCGGTGATTTTAGACATTAAAGACTGCCAAAGTCGTGGGCAACCGGTGTTAGTGGGCACCACCTCGATTGAAAACTCTGAGCTAATTTCTACCTTATTGACAGAGGCTAAATTAGAACATCAAGTATTGAATGCCAAACAGCATGAGCGTGAAGCACAGATTATTGTGCAAGCGGGCCGCCCAGGCGTGATTACTATTGCCACTAACATGGCGGGTCGTGGTACTGATATTGTATTAGGCGGCAACCCAGAGCCTGAAATTGCTGAAATTCATGCCGATGCAACGCTAACCGATACGCAAAAAGAAGCGCGTATCGCTGAAATTAAAGCTGAATGGCAATTGCGCCATAATGCAGTGTTGGCTGCGGGTGGCTTGCATATTGTGGGCACTGAGCGTCACGAATCACGCCGTGTGGACAACCAATTACGCGGTCGTTCCGGGCGTCAGGGTGATGCGGGCTCTAGCCGTTTTTATCTCTCACTAGAAGATCAGCTGTTACGTATTTTTGCATCAGACCGTGTTTCTGCCATTATGGGCAAGCTCAACATGCCCGATGGCGAAGCAATTGAACACCCATGGGTGACACGTGCCATTGAAAATGCGCAACGTAAAGTAGAAGGCCGTAACTTTGATATTCGTAAACAATTGCTTGAATACGATGATGTGGCCAATGATCAACGTAAAGTGATTTACGAGCAACGTAATGAGTTGTTAGAAGCGACTGATGTGGGCGAAACCATTACAGCCATGCGCGAAGACGTGCTGGTTACTGTGATTGCAAGCCATATTCCACCAGATAGCGTTGAAGAGCTGTGGGATGTGCCAGCGTTGGAGCGAGAGCTTAAAGCTGAGATGGGTTTGGAAATTCCATTGCAAAAAATGCTTGAAGATAACCCAGACCTGCATGAAGAAACCCTGCGTGAGCGCATATTGGATGCGGCAAATCAAGTCTACGCTGCAAAAGAAGAGCAGGCCAGTGCTGGCATTTTGCGTCAATTTGAACGCTCAGTGATGTTGCAAAGTATCGATAACCATTGGCGCGAGCATTTGGCCGCTTTAGATCATTTGCGCCAAGGCATTCACTTACGCTCTTATGCACAAAAAAATCCTAAGCAAGAATATAAACGTGAAGCCTTTGAACTGTTTGAAGGCTTACTGAATACAGTGAAAAGTGAAGTTACAAAAGTGACTATGCTGGTGCAAGTTAAAACGGAAGCTGATGTTGAAGCGGTTGAAAAACCAGTAGAAGTAGAAAACGTGCAGTATCAACATGCGGATTACGATGAAGCTTTAGCAAACCCAGCAGATGATGAAGTGGCACTGCTGGCTGGCGGTCAGCCAGTAGTACGTGAAGGCGTAAAAGTAGGTCGCAATGATCCATGCCCGTGTGGATCAGGTAAAAAATATAAACAATGCCACGGTGTTTTGAGTTAAAAATATTTTAAGTTAAAACTTCAGGGGCGTGTTTGTGGCGTGATATTGCGATCAATAAATCACTCCACAACGACACCCCTACCTTTGGCTTTTTAACAGATTAGTGATGATGAAATATGTCTGAAAATACGCAACAAGAAATTCAATCTCCCTGCATTGGGGTTTGCAGCATGGACGATACAACAGGTTATTGTCATGGTTGTTATCGTACTATTGATGAAATCAAGGCTTGGTGGGACATGAGTCAGGATGATCAACAAAATTTGCTAACCGCTTTAGATGAGCGGCAGGTGCAGACAGTGAACTTTGATTAGATTTTAATCCTAGAGCAGCATTTAGTTATGAAGAGGGCTTGCAAAAAAGTAAGTACCTCAGGGTGATGCAAGCAAACTTCTAAGCGGGTCATGTGGCTAATCAACTCTAACAGATGAAACCGACAATAAATTCATTTGCTTGTTTTATGCGTAGGATGCGAAGTGGGTATGACATTTTGCACCTGACCACTTTTGGTTGATTTGACAATGTCTAAAACTAAAGCTGCCGCGCAAAAATAAACAGCCAAATCTACTCTCGCATTGTAGGGGTAGTTAAGTGCTGATGGTTATAAATGTGCCAATAATCACGTCTTGGCTTCTTAATTCTTCCATGATTTGTAGCCCAAACTGAATAATTTTTCCAGAATCGGTTTCTCCAAGCTCGTTAGCAAGCAATGTGAGTGCTTGCTTACCAGTGTTTGTATTTTGTTGTAATAATGTAAGCAATCTAAAAGTAACGGGGTTTAATTCCAAGAATTTCACATGGTCTTCAGCGTTGCGGTACACCAAAAGTTGTGTGCTTTGTTGTTTAGGTTTATTGCGTGATGAAATTTTATGTACGGCATAGTCATAATGCAGTAATTGCATGGCAGGTGTAAAAATCGGGTGTTCTGTGAGTAAATTCCCTGTCGGGTTTATTTTTTCACTTGCCAAGTTAGGCGTTGCCATTGATGCTATCAGCAGTTCTATCCATTCGTAATGGCAAAGGCTAAGCAGGTAGGGCGGTAATAAAGGTTGATTATTTGAGGTTGCGGTAGCTAAAAAACTTAAAAATTCTTCAGGAATTTGTCTAAAGATTGGCGTATTGGCAGCATGTTCTCGCAAAAAAGCTTGGGTTAACTTTAGCCATGCGCGTTTGCCGATTACTTTTTGTGCAACGGGAAAGCAAGCGGATACTGATGCAAATAGATTGTTAAACACAATTTCTTTATAAACTGCCATGCGTTTAACTGGTACGCCTTGAGGTCGAGGCTGATGGAGTGGGTCGCGAATATGTGCGGTAAATGCTAATTGGTAACGTTGAAAGCTCGGTAAGTCTGCACTCATGATATTTGTTGCTTGCTGTGAATATGCTGCAGTCTGGCAATTTTGTTGACTTCGTTCATCAAAATATTCAAAGGCGGGATATTAGTGTCCCTTTCCAGCAGGGTTGGGAACATGCCAAACAGTTGATAGGCATCTTCTAGCAATGCCCAGACGGGATCGATGATATCCTCGCCATGCGTATCTACCAATAAATTTGGAGTTTGTTGGTAATGCCCAGCAACGTGGCTATAGGTAATACGTTCACTAGGGATGCCGCGTAAAAACTCATGCGGGTTAAAGTTGAAGTTAACGCTATTGACGTAAATGTTATTGATGTCGAGGTGGAGTAAACAATCAGCTTCATCTAATACAGCTTTTAAAAACGTAAGCTCATTCATTTCAGAAACAGGTGCTGCTACATAAAACGAGGCGTTTTCAATGCCTATGCGCTGACCTAAAATATCTTGCGTTTGACGGATGCGTTTAGCGACGTAGTGTACCGCTTCTTCGGTAAATGGAATGGGTAGCAGGTCATACAAATAGCCTTGCTCACCTTTGTAACCGTCAGTGGAATAACTCAAATGTTCGGTATAAACGGGGATCTGATACTGATGCAGAAAGCTTTTAACTTGTTTCAAAAAGTCAGCATTGAGTGGAGCTAGTCCTCCCAGTGAGAGACATAAGCCATGACAAACGATGGGGTAACGCTCAACAAACCAATCCAGCTGCTTTGCTGATTTACCGCCAACCCCTACCCAGTTCTCAGGTGCGATTTCAACGAAATTGATATTGGCAATTTCTGGTTGCCTATAAAGCGCTTGAATCTGGGGTATGAGCTCGCGCTTTAACCCCAGACCAACACCTTGTATTTGGCTAATAGATGCCATGACTAACTAAGGCTATTTTTTCTCAGCGCTACATGAACCTTCTTTCATTTTTTCAGCAGAACATGAGCCTTCTTTAGCTTTATCTGTAGCGCTAGCCCCTGCTTTTTTCTCGGCGCTGCATGAACCGTCTTTCATTTTCTCGGCTGAACATGAACCTTCTTTAGCTTTATCCGCTTTTTTCATGCTGGCACCACATTTACCAGCACCGCATTTGCCATCTTTTGTTTTTGTTTCGTGGTTATCCGCTACTTGATAGCCTGAAGAGAGTGATTTAACTGCAAACGGGTTTTCTGCGGCGTTAACTGTGGTTGCAGCAATAGATAAAGCGAATGCGCTGCCGATTGCAAGTGCGATAGTTTTTTGAGTATTGTTCATGGTAAATCCTTTCAAAATTATTAAGATAACGACTAATTTGACTGCTAATCTATTTCAATTGCGTGCAAAATCCTGGTTTTTGCGTCTGTTGGGAGTTGTATCGTTTGGTTATGCACAGTTTCATTTTTAAGCTGCTGTATTGCAATACGTAACTGATTTAATTGTTGCTTAAAACGGTTGCAAGCCTTGCAAATAAAAAGATGAAACCTTAATTGCACACGTTCAGACCATGATAATGGACGATCTAAAGATTGTGAAACGAGTTGACTGGCTTGTTTACATGTAAGCATAATGTTTTTTCACTCCACTTTTCATGCACCAGTCCAGTTCAATTCTAAGCACTTTCTTAAACCCATTCGAGCGCGATACAACATCACCCAAGCGTTGGTCGCTGAAATATCGAGTTCCTTACAAATGTTTTCATTGTCTGTCTCATGCACATCACGCAACATAAAAATAGACTTTAATTTTTTAGGTAACTTGTTTATGCAGTTATCTAAAACACTCAAAAACTGTTTCTGTTCCAGTGTATTGTCTGGCATGTTGAATGTTTGCGGTTTATCGAGCCAGTGGCCCGATTGATCAAAAAAATCATCCATGCTGGTGTCAGTTGCATCTAAGTCAATTAAATCAGAGATTGATTGCTCACGAAATTGTTTGCGCTGCAGGTCTATCATTTTATGTTTGAGTATGCCAGTGAGCCAAGTACGTGCAGATGAATTACCCTCAAAGCTATTGCTTTTAATGGCGGACAGCATGGTTTCTTGTACGGCATCTTCAGCAAGGTGCGGGTCGCGTAATCTTGCCAAGGCAAAACGATATAAGTAATCGCCATGATCGTTCAGCCAGTCATTGACATTGCTTATCATGCAGTTTTCCCAACTCTCTGATTTAGAAGGCTAAGGTAATATACTGAATCTAAAGGCGTATTATTGCGCTGCGCCTGCCAAATAGTTTCAGCTAGGCACTCTAATAAATCATGTTGTGCCATGTGTTTGTCGCCATGTTTTTGTTGTAATGTAGCATAAACTTCTATGATGCCTATTGGCTGGTTGATGCTGATTTGCTCAATCACTGATAAATGCAAGCTTAGATGTAAAAACGGGTTGGTTGCTCCCATTTCTGGAAAGTATTGCTGATGCATGTAGCGTTCTGGCGCCTCTAACATAGGTTGGTATTCAGGATGCATTTGAATCACTTCAACGGCTATTTTCTCTAAATCGGAAAGCGGTGAATGCTGTTTAAATTTAGCCCACGCATCAAATAAAAACTGACGGGCTTGGTCGCGGCTTGGGTTGTATAAACTCATGATGGTTTCTAAATCTAATCTGCTTTCGCACTAAATAATGACAGCACTGCTGAATAAGGTAGCAATTGATTGTACCCGCTCATTGAGGCGATTTCGCCATTGCCATAAAACCCTAATAAAGGCATCTGTGGAAACTGTTGCGTAATTACTTTCAAGTCTTGATCCGTACCTTCATAAAAATAGGGGCCGCGCCCTAAGCAAGAAAATAATAAAGCGAAATCAGGTTGGCTGCCTAATTTTTCAGCTAATTGCGCGGTCATAAGCGTTATATCTGCTTTGGCTATGGCGGTGTCACGCAGACCCCAACTTAAAAATTGCCCTGGTTTAAGAGGCTGAGCGAGCGTGATGCCGCCATTGGTTTCATCATAGCTAATCACCGTGGTTTGGTTGTATTCACCTTGTTTTATAGCCTCGGCACTCTCAGCATATATAGCCATCACTAGGTGCAAAGGCACAGGTTCATGGCTTTTGCTATGGGCTTTCCAAGCTTTCTTTAAGCTGACATAAGGGCTGGTGTGACGATCTAATAACAGAATGTCAAATTCATTGACCTGTTGAATTTGTTGGGGCAGGGTAAGTTGGCGTAAACCATGTGAAGTCTGAGTGGCAATATTGACGCCAGAAAAAAATGCCTCTACATAACCTGAAACTTCACCTTTGGCATTTTGCCATACAGAAAATGGACCTTGACCTATCGCATCACCCGATACACCACCAAAGCGCGCAACGTCATTATTCAACCATGTGCTGTTAATCGCATTGGGGGCGGAGAGTGTGAGTAATGGTTGCTGTGAGTGGTTATGTCTTGCGAGTTGCAAGGTGACATCATCGCCAAATACCATGGCCGCAGCAGCGGGGGCATCTAACACCCAGTCTTCTTCGGTAAAAATACCGGTCGCGGAACAACCCATCACCTGTGTGCAATTGGCAGTCCTTGCCGCGGCTTTAATCGCGGCTTGTGGGTTGCTGGCGAATTCAGAGGTGAGTAAAAGTAATACACTGTTTGCTACGGTAATGCCTGCTTTGTGCATGGCGTTCGTCACGGCTTCAGCCGCAAGCTCAGGCTTGGCTTCATGGCCTAATACAATGCTGGTTGCAACTTTCATGATTGACTTTTTTGGTTAGGTTTTGGTGGAGCGTATTCTTTTGCTTGGTATTCGCATAGGTCTTCTATACAACATTGGGCACATTTTGGCTTGACGGCGGTGCAAGTATAACGGCCATGCAAAATGAGTAAATGATGTGCATCTTGCATAAACTCAGGGGGAATGGTTTTGAGATATTTTTTTTCAACTTCTAATACCGTTTTACCAGGTGCCAGTTTAATGCGGTTACCTAATCGAAACAAATGTGTATCCACGGCAATCGTCGGTTCGCCAAACGCTGTATTCAAAATCACATTTGCTGTTTTGCGGCCTACGCCTGGTAGTGCTTCTAAGGCTGCCCGCGTATTGGGCACTTGCGATTGATGCTGGGCGATGAGCATTTGGCAGGTCGCGAGCACGTTTTTGGCTTTTGAGTGATATAAGCCAATGGTTCTAATGTAATCCTCTAAACCATGGATGCCAAGCGCCAAAATTGCTTCAGGCGTATTGGCGATGGCAAATAGTTTACCCGTGGCCAGATTAACGCTTTTATCAGTCGCCTGAGCCGATAAAATGACGGCAATCAACAGTTCAAACGTGCTGCTATGTTTGAGTTCTGTTGCAGGGTTGGGGATGGCAACGCTTAAGCGCTTGAAGATTTGATAGCGTTTTTCTGCATTCATTCGAACTAATGGCTCAGTACCGGCTCACCCTGAGGAGTCTGCAAATTTTCTTTTTCGCTTCTCCTGATTTCAATCCAATTGCGCGCCGCAATTAAAGTGCCTAAGCCCAGAAAAGCGCCAGGGGGTAGTATTGCCAGTAAAAACCCATGGTAATCTGGTATTACGGTGAACATAAATTGCTTAGCTGCAGGTCCAAACACCAGGTCCAAACCGGAAAATAATGTTCCTTTGCCCACCAATTCACGCATGGCACCCAAAAAGCCTAAAACCAAGGCTAGGCCTGTTCCCATCATAAAGCCATCAAGCATTGAAGGAACAGGTGCGTTCTTGGCAGCAAAAGACTCTACTCGAGCAAGTACAATACAGTTCACCACAATTAACGGAATGAAGATTCCCAATACTTTATGTAGTGGCTGAGCAAATGCGTTGATCGACATATCAATGACAGTTACTAATGCAGCAATGACCAAAATAAATACAGGTACCCGTATTTCACTCGGTATGAATCTACGTACCGGTGATACCGAGCCGTTAGATGCGGCCATCACAAGCGCGGTGGCGAACCCTAAACTTAAACCGTTGACAGCGGAAGTTGTGACTGCCAAGGTTGGGCAAAGACCTAATAACTGCACTAAGCCTGAATTTTGTTTCCATAGACCATTGATGGTGATTTCTTTATAAATGCTCATGACTTATCCTTATGCTTGGATGTCTCTTCTGCGGCTTCTTCCAGCATGTGCTGATTTTGTTCAAAAAACTGTAACGCTTTTAAAACAGCTTTTACTACCGCACGCGGTGTGATGGTTGCTCCCGCCATATAATCAAACTTACCGCCATCTTTTTTTACGTGCCATTGCTCAACAGGTGTCTTTTCGACAGATTCCTCATTAAATAGTTTTATCCAGTCACCATGCGCTATATCGATGTAGTCGCCTAGCCCTGGGGTTTCTTTATGCGCTAATACACGAACACCGCTAACGGTGCCATCTGCACGAATTGCAATGAGCAGTTTAATATCGCCGCTGTAGCCATCATGCGCAATCGCTTCCAGTATGACAGCTGCTAGTTTGTGGTCGTGTTTGGCGAGATACGCTTTGCTAGGGATTTTGTTTCCAAGCAAGTCATTGGGCGAAATTTCGACGATATTTTTTAATAGATTGTTATCGTTAGCTTCATAATTATCATCATCTGAATGATTTTCATGGGCTTTATTTTTAGAATCTTTGTAGTAAGCCTCATCAGAAAGAATTTGCTTGAATAAAGCTAAGCGCGCTTCTGCCTCACTCTTCTCAATTGGTTCGCGTGTGATATTGAATACGTAAGCAAGTAACGCTGTTCCTACCAAGGCAAATGCAATCATAGTGATTGCAGTCTTTAGCGTATGTTTAATGATAGTTTCTGGCATAATTTATTTTTGATGACCAAGCTATTTTGTATGACCAAATACGCGCGGCTGTGTGTGTGCATCAATCAGCGGCACACACATATTCATAATTAATACAGCAAACGCTACGCCATCCGGGTAACCGCCATAAACACGGATTAAATAGGTGAGTACACCAACGCCCGCCGCAAAATACAACTTACCGCGTGGTGTCGTTGGTCCGCTTATGGGGTCAGTAATAATAAAAAACGCACACAACATTGATGCGCCACTCATTAAATGAAACAGCGGGTTGGCAAAGTGTGCAGGATCGACCGCATAAAAAGCTAGTGATATGGCTGCCAGTGCTGCTAAAAACGCGGTAGGTAGATGCCAACTGATAATGCGTTGCTGCATTAAATACAAGCCCCCTAGCAAATAAGCACCAGTAACAAATTCACCACCTTTTGCGCCGAATATGCCGAATATAGGTGCTTGAGTAATGCTAGTGACTTCGTGTTTCAGCATGAGTTGTGTTTTTAAGTAATCAAGTGGCGTGGCGGATGTGACAGCGTCAACTTTAACGCCAGCAGGCAGAACATTGCCAAAAATGAACTGCAATTGATCCATAAACCCAAGTTTTGTTTGCGCCAACATAAGCGGTGCAGGCCATTTTGTCATGATAATCGGGAATGAAATGAGCAGAACAGCATAACCTACCATCGCTGGGTTGAACGGGTTGTAACCTAATCCGCCGTATAGCTGTTTGGCGATAACAATCGCAAAAAACGTTCCTACCACAACTAGCCACCAAGGCGCTAATGGAGGTAATGCCAACGCAAGTAGCCATGCAGTAACGACGGCACTTAAGTCTGTCAAATACGGGCGAATCGGACGCTGACGGATTTTAAGCAAAATAGCCTCTGAAACTAAGGCGGTGATTGTCGCTAGTGATAGGGTAACTAAAATGCCACCGCCATAGACCCACGTGTAGGCAATGATGCCTGGCACAAGCGCGAGCAACACTTTGAGCATGATAATGCTGACGGTTGGCGCGTCGGTAATGTAGGGTGAGCGGTTCAAGTATTTTTTCCTAGTAACGTTGTCTGTTTTTGTTTCTAATCCGAATTTTTTGCATCAACGGTTTGCTTGACTTTCTCGCGTATAGCATCAATTTCACTGATTTCGGCTTGTACCGTAGCGCTTATATTTTCAATATTTTTAGGCGCCACACCAGCTTGCGCTGCCGCTAATTTCTGTGCTTTTGCACGCTCGATTGCGGCGGCAATCAGTGCTTGCTTATCTTTTTTTGCCTGCTCGGTTACAGCCTGTTCAACTTTGGCTTGCTCGGCCATGGCTGATTCATTGGTGTGGCTTTGAGCCTCCGCCGGTGTTGCTTTCGTTTCTTCTTGGCTATTGTTTATTTGTCCCTCAGCATGAGCTACTGCTAATTTTAACGCTTTTGCGCGTTCAACAGCTGCTGCAATGGCGGCTTTTTTTGCATCATCCGCAGCCATAGTATTTGCAGGTTTTTCGCCTTCTGTTTTTGGCTCATCTGTTTTAGCGCTGGCAGCACGTTCTGCGTGTTTTTGCGCACGTTCTAATTTTTCACGCTCAATACGCGCTAGCCTGAATTCATTGCGCTCACGTGCGAGGTCAGCCGCTTCTTTAGCTTTATCTGCCGCAATAATTTCACTTTTTGCATAGCGATAATATTGTACGAGTGGAATATTGCTAGGGCACACATAGGTGCAGCAGCCGCATTCAATGCAGTCAAATAAATTGTAATCGCGCGCTTTTTCAAAATTATCTGACTTTGCAAACCAGTAAAGTTCTTGTGGCTGCAAGTTGACTGGGCAGGCATCTGCGCAGCGCGCGCAGCGAATGCATGGCATCGCTGGCGGAGGCGGTGCAAATAGATCGGGCGTTGCCGCAATAATGCAATTTGCAGCCTTGGTGATCGGCACATCGATGGTGGGTAAATCAAACCCCATCATGGGGCCACCCATAATAAAATGTGTGGTGTCTGCTTTAGCGCCACCAGCCGCAGTGATTAATGACTGTAACGGTGTGCCAAATAAAACTTCAAAGTTTTGCGGCGAATTTACGCTACCAGTCATAGTCACAATACGGTTAACGGCAGGTTCGCCAAATGCGAAGTATCGATAAATCGCCAAAACTGTCGCCACGTTAAATACTTGTACGCCAACGTCAGTTGAGCGTTTGTCATGTGGGATTTCGGTGCCTAATAGCAAATGAATCAAACGACGTGCATCACCGCTAGGGTAGAGCGTTGGCACTGCTTTTACCGATACGTTAGCAAGCGATTTGCAAGCTTCACTCATTGCAATTGTCGCTTCTGGTTTGTTGTCTTCGATGCCAATAACACAATTTTCAGCACCTAGTAGATACTGAACTATTTCTATGCCTTTAACGATTTCGTCAGCACGTTCACGCATCAGCATGTCATCACAAGTGATATACGGTTCACATTCGGCAGCGTTAATCACTAAGGTGTGCACATGAGATTTTCCATCAGCACGTACTTTGATGTGGGTAGGAAAGGTGGCGCCACCCAAGCCAACGATACCTGATAAACGTAAGCTAGCTACCAGATCTTTTTTTGCCGTGTTACGCCAATCTACTGGCTGCAATGTAGCCCATGTGTCTTTACCGTCAGGTGTTAAGGTGATGCACATGTCTGGCAGACCAGAGGGGTGGGGAATCACTTCTTTACTGATGGCTGTTACCGTGCCTGAGGTCGGGGCATGGATTGCTGCTGATACACTGCCTTCAGCCTCTGCCAGCATTTGCCCTTTAAGTACATGGTCGCTAACGTGTACTTTGATTTTTGGTATATAACCAACATGCTGGCGTAACGGTAGAATGAGCTTTTCAGGGATGGCAAGTGTACCGATTGGGCGCGTCGTCGAATCGTCTTTATATCCTGGCGGATGGACGCCACCATTGAATTTATGCACATCAGTCGATGTGGATTGACCTCGGATTAGTCTGCTGGTGAATTGAATGATTGAATTCATAAAGGCGCATTGCTCCCAGTTGAAGGCAACGCCTTAATCGGGATGATAGGGTATTTCCACTTCCAGTTATCGGGTGTTTCAGTAATGGGCTGCATGGTGATGCAATCCACAGGGCAGGGTGCCAGACATAGCTCACACCCAGTACATTCTGAGGCGATAATGGTGTGCATGTGTTTTGCCGCACCTAAAATAGCATCTACAGGGCAAGCCTGAATGCACAGCGTGCAGCCAATACAAGTGTTCTCATCAATAAATGCGACAGATTTAGGTTTGGGAGCGCCATGTTCAGCGTTGAGCGGTTTGTATTCCACCCCCATCAAGTCTGCCAAAGCGTGTGCGCCAGCATCGCCGCCAGGCGGGCATTGGTTAATGTCTGCCTCGCCTTTGGCAATGGCGGTCGCATAAGGTTTGCAGCCTGGGTAGCCACATTGGCCGCACTGTGTTTGTGGCAAAATCGCATCAATGCGTGCCACTAAGGGGTCACCTTCAACTTTGAATAGCAGAGCAGAAATGCCCAAAACCACGCCAAGTAGCAAGGCTAAGCCAAGCATAATATATAGAGCAGTTAACATATCACTAGAGTCAGTACCTAAAGCTAATATTTATCAAGTCCAGCAAAGCCCATAAATGCCAAACTCATGAGTGATGCGGTAATCATGGCCATTGCAGAACCTTTAAGTACAACGGGGATGTCCGCAGCTTCTAATCTTTCGCGCATTGAAGCAAATAATATCAATACCATTGAAAAGCCAATTGCGCCACCCATGCCAAAAAGTAGGGACTCCAAAAAACTGTGACTGGCTTGCGCATTTAAGAGCGGGATGCCTAATACGGCGCAGTTGGTAGTGATGAGCGGCAGAAAAATACCTAGTGCCTGGTGTAATGAAGGAAAGTTCTTTTCCATCACCATTTCGGTAAACTGTACAACGCCGGCAATAATCACAATGAATGAGAGCGTACGTAGATATTCCAAGCCGTTTGGTTCAAGCAGATAGTGATTGATACCCCAACTGGTCATGGAACCTATGCTTAGTACAAAAGCAGTGGCACCAGCCATGCCGATAGAGGCTTCTAGCTTTTTAGAAACACCCATGAACGGGCATAAGCCTAAAATTTTAACCAGCACGATGTTATTCACAAGTACTGTGCCAATTAAAATCATGATGTAGTGATGGAAATCAAAGGTCATATTCAAAACTTTGTCAGAAGTATAGCTAACATCAAAAGCGGCCTGCAATCATATGATTATACAGTGTGTGTGACCGTTTTTATTGAGTAAAGTGCACTTAACGTATTTTTTTGATACAACAGTTTGATACAACAGTAAGACGAACTATCTGGCTGGAAAATTCTAAATTGGCAGTATTTTGTACTATCTTAATATTCAAATGGTTGTTTATTCAATATTTTCTGTCAAGTTTACATCTTAGGGTGTGTTTATTTATCTGGCTTTTAAGTTAAAATACAAAATTATGAATTAGTTTAGGTTTGCTATGTTGCAAGGCAGTTTAGTGGCTATTGTGACGCCCATGTTTGAAGATGGGCGTTTGGATATCCCATCTTTGAAAGCGTTGATTGATTTTCATATAGATCAAGGCACGGATGGTATTGTCATTGTCGGGACAACTGGCGAGTCTCCTACAGTAGATTTCGATGAGCATTGTTTGCTGATTCAAACTGCTGTCCGTCAGGTGAATGGACGAGTTCCTGTTATTGCCGGCACCGGGGCTAACTCAACTAAAGAGGCAATCAATCTTACGCAAAAAGCTAAAGATTTGGGCGCAGACGCCTGCTTGCTGGTAGCCCCTTATTACAATAAACCGACACAAGAAGGTCTGTATCAGCATTTTAAAGCGGTCGCTGATGCAGTCAATATTCCGCAAATTCTTTACAACGTACCAGGTCGAACAGGTTGCGACATTAGCAACGACACTACCTTGCGCCTAGCGGCACATCCTAATATAGTCGGCATTAAAGATGCAACAGGGGGTATAGAGCGTGGTACAGATTTACTATTGCGCGCCCCACAAGATTTTGCAGTTTACAGCGGTGATGATGCTACCGCGATGGCATTGATGTTGCTTGGTGGTAAAGGCGTTATTTCGGTGACGGCGAATGTGGCACCAAAACTTATGCACGAAATGTGTGTCTCAGCTATCGCGGGTGACATTGTGACGGCGCGCGCGATAAATGCTAAGTTATTTGCCTTGCATCAAAAATTATTTGTTGAAGCTAACCCAATCCCTGTGAAATGGGTGTTGGCTGAAATGGGTTTAATTAAAACAGGTATTCGTTTGCCTATGATGAACTTATCTGCGCAGTATCATGATGCGCTGCGTAATGCCTGCGCATCTGCAGAAATTTTATAATAAATTAACAGTCTTAACCCGAAGGTTTCATTCGTTAATGAAACCTTCGACTAAATAAAGAGGTTTGAATGAAACAAGTCAACATCATGTCAGCAAGTGTTATTTTTAAAAGCGCCAAACATTTTAAAATTGCCAAACACAAAGCACCATCTGTAATCGTGTCTTTACTGTTGTTAGCCAGTTTAACTGCTTGCGACTCTATCCCCTTTATTGATAATAAATCAGATTACAAAGGTGCTGGCAGATCTCGCCCGTTAGAGGTGCCGCCTGATCTAACCACAAGTCCGGTGAGTGATGCTTATTCAATTCCTGGTAGCACTAGTTATTCAACTTATAGTCAGGCACAGGATGGCCAAGAGGCAGGAGTTGAAAAGGTATTGGCAACTCCTGATGGCGTACGCTTAGAAAGATCAGGTGCGCAGCGTTGGTTGGTGGTAAATGCGCCTGCTGAAAAAATCTGGCCAGTGATACGCGAGTTTTGGATTGACATGGGCTTTGCTGTCCGCGTAGAAAATCCACAAACTGGCGTGATGGAAACTGAATGGATTGATTCCGATGCCATTAAAAAAGATGAAAAGGGTAATTTTGGCGATAAATTTGATAAATGGCTAGATAAGTTATCAGGCTTTGCGGATAAGAAGAAATTCCGCACGCGTCTGGATCATGGTACAGAACCCAATACTACTGAAATTTACATGACGCATCGCTCCGTGATGGGGGCCCCTGATGACGGGAAAAATGTAGTAACAACCCAGCTTGGTAAAATTGATACTGGTTACAAATTGGAAGACAAAGTCGCTAACAATGCAGACCCTGTCGATGCTGAGTTAGATGCGGAATTATTGCGCCGTTTAATGGTAAAACTTGGTGTTGAAGAGCAAAAGTCCAAAGCTATTGTTGCGGATGCCGTTAACATTAAGCACGCTGAAGTGGTTAAAGAGTCTGATGGTAGCGCTAGGCTGCTATTGAATGATCCGTTTGACCGCGCATGGCGTCGCGTTGGATTAGCGTTGGATAGAATCGGTTTTGTGATTGAAGATAAAGATCGCTCTAACGGCGTATTCTTTGTGCGTTATGCTGATGTCGATATTGATGATAGCCCTAAGAAAAAGAAAGGCTTGATGGAGTCCTTGAAATTCTGGGGGGACGACGATAAAAAGGAACCAGAAACAGCCGCTAAAAAAGAAGAAAAAAGTATCATGGACAGCCTGAAGTTCTGGGGCAGCGATGATAAACAAAAAGTGAACCCTGAGAAGCAGTATCGCGTAAAAGTAGCTGATGGTGATAAAGACAATGCCGTTGTGACAGTGGTAGATAAAGATGGCGCGCGCGTACGCACCACCACGGCTAATCGCATTATTGCGCTGATGTACGAACAATTAAAATAATATTTTAATTCTCCCGGACAATTAGAAACATGCGCTTTGCCTCGCTAGGTAGCGGTAGTGCTGGCAATGCGCTGGTGGTTGAAGTCAAGCAAACCCGGCTGATGCTGGATTGTGGCTTTAGTGTTAAAGAAACCACGTCTAGGCTGGCGCGGTTAAATCTCACCCCCAATGACATTACTGGCATTGTGATTACGCACGAGCATGATGACCATGCGGGTGGGGCGTTTAAGCTGGCAGCCAAGCATCGTATTCCAGTGTGGCTTACCTATGGCACACTTAAGATGGTCACGCGCTACATGCCTAATCAGCATGATTTGCAACTCAATATTATGGATAGCCATACGGCGGTTGCGATTGCCGATATTGAAGTTCAACCTTATCCAGTCCCGCATGATGCGCGTGAGCCAATTCAATGTGTTTTTGTTGATGGCAACTTAAGGTTAGGGGTACTCACTGATGTAGGACGAGGTACCCCACATATTGAAGATAAATTAAGTGGCTGTAATGCATTGATGCTAGAGTGCAACCATGATGCGAATATGCTACAAAATGGCCCTTATGGCTGGCCACTGAAAAAACGAGTTGGGGGTGATTTAGGTCACTTAGAAAATCTTGATTCTGCCAATTTATTATCAAAGTTAGATAACAGTAAGTTGCAGCATATTGTGGCGGCGCATTTAAGCGCTAAAAACAATACACCATTATTGGCTAAGTCAGCGTTAGCTAAAGTTTTAGGTTGCGAAGTAGATTGGATAGGAGTGGCAGATCAGCTGCAAGGATTTGATTGGAGAGAGGTCGTTTAATCAGCCATTGTAAGAAAGTTATAAAACATCACGCAAAATAAAAAAGCCGACTAAAAGTCGGCTTTTTTATTACTAATAGCTAATTACTTAGCAGCTTCAGCAGCAGGTGCAGCTTCAACTGGTGCAGCTTCAGCAGCAGGTGCAGCTTCAACTGGTGCAGCTTCAGCAGCAGGTGCAGCTTCAACTGGTGCTTCAACAGCAGGCGCGTCAACAGCAGGTGCTTCAGCAGCTTTTTCGCCGCAAGCAGTAACAGCAAGAGCTAACAATGCAGCAAGTAGAATAGAACGTGACATTTTAATTTCCTTAAGGGTGATAACTGGTTAAAAAACTGTTTTCGATAACGGCTTAAAACTTTTACATTGTTAGCTATACCGAGTGGCGCAAATTTTACCAGCTATTTTGAAAAAATCCAGTATTTTTAGTGAGTTGTAGTATTTTTTATAAAAAAGTTCATATGTTATGCAGAAATTACTCAAATTTGGTCACTCCACTCAAGTTTTAAGTTGATCATTAAGTGACTGTTTGCTATTTCTCCAGCTTAAAATTGCACGGCTTACTTTATCTTTGTGTTGCATGATTAGGCAAAATATCTTCTGCAACACGATGTTGTAAAGTGATGATTTTTAATTCAGACGCTGCTAACGCGTGGAAACAATGTAAAAAAGTGTTGTTACATAAAAAATGACAGAATACAACTCATAGCCCAAGCTGCGTCATTGAAACCACGTCTTGAATTGCTTCTTTTAGCTCTTTAAATCTAGTGTCGAGTGCTTTGACGCCGGCGACATCATTAAGTGCATATTTAAAGCGCGCTTGGTCAATATGAATACGTTTAATGTAATGCTGCCCATCCGCTAATATAAAACAATCTTTGGCATGTTTTACCGATTGATTGGTCACATGCACACTCATTTTATGGCTGTAGGTATTGAGTAGATTTAAAAGACGTGGACATTTTTTAGCAAAAAAAGCAGTTTGTTGCAAAATAATGGTTAATTGGCTGGTGATGTTTTGACTTAGAAACTGCTGAATTAAGGCGTATTTTTGCACACTGGCAAAGCCGCCATGGCTTAAATCTTGATCAAAAATTAAAAGTTCACGTTGTGCATTGGCTAAAATGATATTGATTGCATCGCTGTAAAGATGCTCACCTTCGATGATTTGGTTAGGGGCAAGTGTAGTGTTGTTGTTCATGGCGTTGTGAATTTTATATATCGAAATATAAATAACCTGCAATATACCAATCGTAAAGCTGTTGTAGCAATCGTGCGTCAATTTCTTTGTGCAGACCGTCGTTTGAGCTTATATCATTTGGCTTGAGGTGTCGATTATCGGCGAGTTTCTTGAGTAATTCCGCAGAATCTCCCGTAAATTTAGCGGCTTCACCATTCAAATAAAAACAGTTAGCTTCGAATAGCATTTGGCTTTTTAAGTCTAACCTAATGCCTAGCTTTGCAAGTTTTTCATTAAACGCGCGCATGGAAATTTTTTTGTTGGGTTCAAATACTACGTCTGCTTTAGGGTCTGAAAGATAAGTGCCTAAAAATTCTGCCACATCGCGCTCTGACCATTGGATTTTTTGTAAAATTGCACTCACTTTGCTAATCATGGCGCTACTAATTTCAGCAGGGTGATTTTGTAAAGTTAAATCCGCATCTTGGTAGATGCCATCTAAAACCAATTGATCTTGATTCAATCTATCCTGCATAAAGCCTAAAAATTCAGTGGCTAGTTCTTGGTTTTTTGGCGCACGAAACCCAATTGAATACGTCATGCAGTCTATAGCACCATCAGAAACCGCAATGCCCCAATGCGCAAGATGCGGCGGTAAATACAACATGTCGCCTGCTTCTAGCAGCCATTCTTGCGCCGTATCAAAGTTTTTCAAAATGCGTAAAGGCGCACCTTCAATCAAGTCTAAGTCTGATTGTTTACTAATCCGCCACAAGCGCTTACCTTGCCCCTGTAATAAAAACACATCATAACTATCAAAATGCGGCCCCACACCACCGCCAACAGGCGCGTAACTTACCATTAAATCATCAAGCCGCGCATGTGGGATAAAGTTAAATTGCTGCAACAGCGCTGCTGCTTCTGGCAAGTAATGGTTCACGCTTTGTACTAGCAAAGTCCAGTTGTGATCTTTGGTTGGCTGCTCCGGCAGTTTTGCAAAATCTGCATCAGCAAAAGGACCATGGCTTGCATGCCACTTTCCCTTTTTATACTCAACAATCCGCGATTGCACATCATCTTCGCAAGCTAAGCCTGCTAGCTCATCAGGGCTTAGCAATCCTTCAAAATTTGGAATTGCGTTTTTAATCAGCAAAGGCTTTTTCTGCCAGTATTCTGCTAGAAATTGAGTTGGCGTTAAGCCACCGAGTAATGGTAATGCTTGGTTTTTTGTATGCATTTGAATTTAATTGATGCGAAGAGTTTAGGTAAACATTATGCCATTGGTACGGCAGGCTTGCTACTTATGTACTGACATACGGTACTTGTGCGCAAGATAAGTCGATGTATGACAGGATAAGTTGCCAGTAGCGATATAAATTCATCTGTGTGTATCTGTGCGCATCTGTGGCTAAATAGTTTTTGCAGTAAAATACTACTATGAACATTTACTCACTCGCAAAACCATTACTTTTCCAGCTTGATGCTGAAACCGCTCATGACATCACTTTAAAAAGCCTCAAGTTGGCTGAGCAATCAGGTGTATTGTCACTTTATCCAAAAGCACTCACTTGCCAGCCACGGCAGGTGATGGGTATCACCTTTCCGAACCCTGTCGGCTTGGCCGCAGGCTTAGATAAGAACGGCGCGGTGATTGATGGCATGGCGGCGTTAGGTTTTGGTTTTATTGAGATTGGCACGGTAACGCCGCGTCAGCAACCAGGCAACCCTAAACCCCGCTTATTTAGAGTAAAAGAAGCGCAAGGCATTGTGAACCGCTTTGGCTTTAACAATTTAGGCGTTGATAACTTGGTCGAGAATGTAAAAGCGGCTAAATACAAGGGGGTGCTTGGCATTAACATAGGCAAAAATTTTGATACGCCGATGGAAAATGCAGTGGATGATTATTTGATTTGCATGCAAAAAGTGTATGCGTATGCGAGTTACATTACGGTTAATATTTCTTCACCCAACACCAAAAATCTGCGTGCCTTGCAAGAAAAAGAGGCCTTGTCGCACTTGCTGGCTATACTCAAGTTAGAACAAACTAAACTTGCAAATCAACACGGCCGTTATGTGCCAATCACCTTAAAAATAGCGCCAGACCTGGAGTGTGAGCAAATCAATGAAATCGCTGATTTGTTAGTAGAGCATAAAATTGACGGCGTGATTGCAACTAACACCACGCTGTCGCGTGAGGCGGTACAAGGGATGGAAAATGCTAATGAAACCGGTGGTTTATCGGGTGCACCCGTACGTGAAAAATCAACTTTAGTCATTGGTCAATTGTCGCAACGGCTACAAGGTGCAGTGCCTATTATCGGCGTGGGTGGTATTTTGAGTGGTGCAGATGCAGTTGAAAAAATTGCCGCAGGGGCCAGTTTAGTGCAGTTGTACAGTGGTTTAATCTATAAAGGGCCTAAGCTGATCCGTGATGTTTGCAAAACGCTAGGTTAGCCACGTTGTTATAGTGCGATGAAACTGCCAGTTTTATATTCTTATCGCCGTTGTCCTTATGCTATGCGTGCTCGAATGGCACTCAAATATGCTGGAATAAATTTTGAAATCCGAGAAATCGAATTAAAGAGTAAACCTATAGAGATGTTAAAAGTGTCGCCCAAAGGCACTGTGCCTGTGTTGGTACTACACAATGGCGCGGTGCTTGAGCAAAGCTTGGATATTATGGTTTGGGCATTGCGGCAGAATGATGCCGATGGTTGGTTGGAGGCAGATTGTGGGCAAACACAACA
This sequence comes from Methylotenera sp. RIFCSPLOWO2_02_FULL_45_14, assembly GCA_001803395.1. GTDB lineage: Bacteria > Pseudomonadota > Gammaproteobacteria > Burkholderiales > Methylophilaceae > Methylotenera. Next base: position 150,625 of record MHBU01000007.1, read on the forward strand.
ACTTATTGCAGAAAACGATACGGGTTTTAAGCCAGCTTTAGATCAATATAAATACGCAATACGCTTTCCTGAGCAACCAGCTGAGGCTTATAGAACGCAAGGGGAAATCTTTTTGCAGAAGCTTGAACTGCTATTAAGCCAACATCAGTTTTTGTTGAAAGACCAAGTGAGCTTGGCTGATATTGCAATATTCCCGTTTATTCGGCAGTTTGCAGCTGTGGATAGTGTTTGGTTTGAATCTGCGCCCTATTCAAAATTAAAGGCTTGGTTGAAAGCTTTGATTGAGTCAGCATTGTTTGTTAGCGTGATGGAAAAATATAACGTTACTTTAGTTTGCTGAATGCGCGCATTCCCTAAACTGCCGTTCCCTGAGCCTGTCGAAGGGCTAGTTGAGTCGCACACACCCTTCGACAGGCTCAGGGAACGTGCTGTGTTCTATTCGGCAGTTGCTAGAGATGATTCTGAAGATTGCTTATCTTCAGTAAAAGTAAGCTTCACCTCATCTTTATCGTCAATATCCACATGTACGCTACCGCCATTGGTTAATCTGCCAAATAGCAACTCATCTGCAAGGGCTTTGCGAATAGTATCTTGAATCAGCCTTGCCATTGGGCGGGCGCCCATCAGTGGGTCAAAGCCTTTTTTACCAAGGTAAGCTTTAAGGGCGTCGCTGAAAGTTGCCTCAACTTTTTTCTCATGCAATTGATCTTCAAGCTGAATTAAGAATTTATCAACCACACGGATAATAATATCTTGTGAAAGCGCAGTAAATGAAACCGTTGCATCCAGGCGATTACGGAACTCAGGTGAGAATAAGCGTTTAATGTCGGCCTGTTCGTCTCCGGTTTGTTTAGTGGTTGTAAAGCCCATGCTTGATTTAGACAGGCCTTCTGCACCAGCATTAGTGGTCATGATAATGGTTACATTTCTAAAGTCAGCTTTGCGGCCATTATTATCGGTGAGTGTGCCGTGATCCATCACTTGTAGCAGGATATTAAAGATGTCCGGATGCGCTTTTTCAATTTCATCGAGTAAAAGTACGCAATACGGGTGTTTGGTAATGGCCTCTGTCATTAAACCACCTTGTTCAAACCCCACGTAGCCAGGCGGCGCGCCAATTAAGCGCGATACCGCATGACGTTCCATGTATTCACTCATATCGAAGCGAATCAATTCTATGCCCATAATGTAAGCTAGCTGTTTGGCGACTTCGGTTTTACCCACACCAGTGGGGCCGCTAAATAAGAAGCTGCCGATGGGTTTGTTACCTTGACCCAGGCCGCTACGCGCCATTTTTACAGCGGATGTAAGGGCTTCAATTGCTTTGTCTTGGCCAAATACGACGGCTTTTAAATCGCGCTCAAGTGTTTTAAGTGCACTACGGTCGTCGTTAGAGATGTTTTTTGGCGGAATCCGCGCAATTTTAGCAATAATGTCTTCAATTTCTTTATTGCCGATCGTTTTCTTCTGTTTAGATTTTGGCAATATACGTTGTGCAGCCCCGGCTTCATCAATCACATCAATCGCTTTGTCAGGCAAGTGGCGGTCATTGATATATTTAGCTGATAATTCTGCGGCTGTAGTGAGGGCGCTAGCAGTATATTTCACGCTATGGTGTTCTTCAAAACGTGATTTTAAACCTTTAAGTATTTCTATGGTTTCGGCAACACTAGGTTCCGCCACGTCAATTTTTTGAAAGCGGCGAGATAGCGCGTGGTCTTTTTCAAATACACCGCGATATTCTTGATAAGTAGTGGCGCCTATGCATTTAAGAGAGCCATTGGAGAGTGCTGGTTTCAATAAATTGCTGGCATCTAAAGTGCCGCCACTGGCAGAGCCTGCGCCAATCAAGGTGTGAATTTCATCAATAAATAAAATGGCATCGGGTTTTTCTGCAAGCTGCTTCATCACTGCTTTTAAGCGCTGTTCAAAATCACCACGGTATTTGGTACCAGCGAGCAATGCGCCCATATCGAGTGAATAAACAACCGCATTGGCCAATATATCTGGAATATTTTTTTCTACAATACGGCGTGCTAAACCTTCGGCAATCGCAGTTTTACCTACGCCTGCTTCACCCACTAATAGCGGGTTATTTTTACGGCGGCGGCATAATGTTTGTACCACACGCTCTAATTCAGCGCTACGGCCAATCAGCGGGTCGATTTTGCCTGCGGCTACCTGTACGTTTAGATTGAGTGTAAAGTTTTCAAGTGCACCTGCTGGAGCTGCTTCTGCGTCCGTTTCTTGCTCTGGGCCTTCTGGTTTTGCGGTTTCGCCTACTTTAGAAACACCATGTGAGATAAAGTTAACAATATCTAAACGGGTAATGCCTTGTTGATGCAAGAAAAACACGGCATGCGAATCTTTTTCGCCGAAAATTGCAACCAATACATTGGCGCCAGTGACTTCTTTTTTGCCTGAGGACTGTACATGTAACATGGCCCGTTGGATAACGCGCTGAAAGCCCAGCGTTGGTTGCGTATCAACGTCATCCTGACCAATCACAGTTGGGGTGTGTTCTTCAATGTATTGATTGAGTTCAGTACGCAATGCTTCGAGTTTTGCCCCGCACGCGCGTAGCACCTCAGCCGCCGTTGGGTTATCAATCATGGCGAGTAATAAATGCTCAACCGTAATGAGTTCATGGCGCTTTTGTCTAGCGTCCATAAAAGCCATGTGCAGGCTAACTTCTAACTCTTGAGCAATCATTTTTTGTACCTTAATTTTGTTGTATTCAAGTCATCTCTATCACGCATTGCAAAGGGTGTTGCAATTGCCTTGCATGCTCCAGCACCTGATTCATTTTTGTTTCTGCAATATCTTGTGGATAAACTCCACATACGCCCGCGCCCTCGGTATGTACTTTGAGCATAATTTGCGTTGCTTGTTCACGGCTTTTATTAAAAAAGCGTTCTATCGTTTCAACGACAAACTCCATCGGCGTGTAATCGTCATTTAATAGCAACACTTTAAACATGGGGGGCAATTTTGGTTTTGCAACCTCAGGTTTAAGTGCCGTATTACTGTCTGTTGGAGTTTTAGCCATAATTTGAATCTATTTTGAGCCAAACTGGAAAAAATTCAAGCTTAATTTCACCAGTTGAGATGGAATAATATCTTGCAAATACATTGCTCAATTGCAAAGACTAAGGGAATATCTTAACGCTTTTCACAATTCTATCTTGAGTTTGCACAATTTCCAGTACATGCTTACCCACTTTAAAGCTGGTGCTGGATTCGGGGATGTCTTCAAAGTGTTCGAGTATTAGACCGTTGAGCGTGCGTGGACCATCAATGGGCAACTTGAGGTTTAATTTTTTATTGAGGTCACGTAGTGTGCTGCTGCCATCTACCAACCAGCTTCCATCAGCCTCTTGGCGGTAACTGCCAAGGCGGGAAGGTGATTGTGTTGTAAAGTCACCAATCACCTCTTCTAAAATGTCTTCCAGGGTTACTAAGCCTTTAAATTCACCGTATTCATCGACAACCAAGGCGATGCGTTGCTGGTTCTCTTGAAATTGTTGAATTTGTGTAAAAAGTGGTGTGCCAGAAGGAATGAAATAGGGCTCACTCATCACTTCACGCAAGGCCTCTTTGTCTAAATCGCTGCCTTGATGCAGTGTGCGTAGCTGGCTAATGACTTTTCTTACATGCAATATGCCAATGATTTCCTCTTGCTCGCCTTGACGCACAGGCAGGCGAGTGTGGTGGCTGCTGGAAATATGTTGCAAAATTTCGTCCAGGGGTGAGTCAAAGTCAATTGATTCAACTAATGTGTGTGCTGTCATGACGTCATCTACACTGATTTTTTCTAAATCAAATAGATTCAACAAAATAGCACGGTGTTTTTTGGGTAAAAAATGACCTGCATCGGTGACGATACTTCGCAATTCGTCCATAGTGAGTGATTGCGTAGATTCTTCAAAATTGACCCTGACGCCCAATATTTTTAACAGTGCGCCAACGAACAAGTTGACGAACCAAACTACTGGATACAGCACTTTAAGTAATGGGTAGAGTATAAAGCTGCAAAACATCGCAATTTTTTCGGGGTAGGCAGCGGCGATGACCTTAGGTGAAATTTCACTGAATACTAAAATAGCAAAAGTCACCGCCAGTGTGCCTAGCATTAGCGCCCACTCGCCTTCGCCAAAAAGCTCTACAACAATCACTGTGACTAAAGTGGCGGAAGCGGCGTTGGCAAAATTATTGCAAAGCAGAATAACGCCTAGCAGTTTATCTGTTTTAGCTAATAAGGCACTGGCTAAACGCGCTCCGCGATGGCCTTCTTTAACCAAATGCCGCAATCGGTAACGGTTAAGTGACATCAAGCTGGTTTCGGCGATTGAGAAAAAGCCGGAAATAAGTAGCAATAAGGCAAGCGCACCTAGTTGCCAAGAAATAGGAATGTTATCCAATGGGTGAGTTTAAGCTGTTGACGATGTAAGGAGTTTATACGTGCGCGGGGTTGTTATCAAGCTGACTGTGCTTTGGCCTGCTATAAAGCACAGTCAGTGCGCGAGCTGTTTAGGCAAATTCCGATGGATCTGGCTCGACCACTTTTTCTTCTTTGCTACCTTCTTTTTTCTCAACATCGCCAATCAAGTTAGCGCGATTAACGCCTAACCACATGGCGATTGGACAAGCGACCAATACTGAAGAATAAATGCCGAACAAAATACCGATAGTAAGAGCTAACGCAAAGTTATGTAGCACTTCGCCGCCAAATAGCAACATTGAACCTACCATGGTTTGCGTCATCATATGCGTAATCACAGTACGAGACATGGTGCGGGTGATTGCGTTGTCGATCACTTGCACTACGCTTGCTTTACGCATTTTGCGGAAGTTTTCGCGTACCCGGTCAAATACAACGACAGATTCATTGACGGAGTAGCCTAATACGGCCAGCACCGCGGCGAGAACCGTGAGGTTGAATTCCCATTGGAAAAATGCAAAGAAACCTAGAATAATGACCACGTCATGCATGTTAGCGATAATGGCCGCTACTGCAAAGCGCCATTCAAAGCGCAACCACAGGTATAGCACAATGCCTAAGCAGACAAAAAATAGTGCCAAGCCACCATTTTCATACAGTTCATCGCCGACTTGAGCGCCAACTGATTCAACACGTCGTACTTCAACCTTGGCATCAGCATTCACTAAAGCTGCTTTAACCTGTTCTGAAAGTTGCGACACTGATAAACCAGGCTTGACTGGCAAACGAATCAATACATCGCGACTTGAGCCAAAATTCTGTACGGTAGCTTCTTTTAGGCCGATACTATCCACCGCTTTGCGAACGCTATCTAAATCCGCGGCTTGCGGATAGTTCACTTCCATCACCGTGCCACCAGTAAAATCCACGCCAAAACTTAACCCGCGTGTGGCTAAAAAGAAAATTGCCAAGATAAATGTCACCAATGAGATGGTCGTCGTGAGGCGACCATAACTCATAAAGGGAATATCGTTTTTGATTCTAAATAATTCCATAATCTATACTCTAAAAGGTGTAGGTTTAAGCTTATGCTTTGAAAATTTGGCCGATAGACAACTTAGTTAATTTACGGCGATAACCATAAATCAAGTTGACGAGTGCGCGTGATACCAATACCGCACTGAACATCGAAGTTAAAATGCCTAATACGTGCACTACTGCAAAGCCTTTAATTGGACCTGTACCAAACATAAATAACGCTAAACCTGCAATCATGGTGGTGACGTTTGAATCCAGAATGGTATCCCAAGCGCGGTCATAGCCCGCATGAATGCTGGCTTGCGGTGTGTTGCCATTGCGTAATTCTTCTCGTACGCGCTCGTTAATCAGTACGTTGGCATCAATCGCCATCCCCAGTGCCAATGCAATTGCGGCCAGGCCTGGTAGTGTGAGCGTGGCTTGTAGCATTGATAAAATAGCAACTAACAGCAATAAGTTGATGGCCAAGGCAGCGACTGACACCGCGCCAAACGCCATGTAATAGATCATCATCATGACAGCGATGGCGGCAAAGCCCCACAAGGTAGAATGGACGCCGCGATTGATATTATCTTGTCCCATACTTGGGCCGACAGTACGTTCTTCAATGATATCCATTGGTGCGGCAAGTGCACCAGCACGCAATAGTAATGAAATATCGGTGGCTTCTTGTGTGTTAGCCATGCCGGAAATCTGTACGCGACCGCCGCCAATCTCTTCGTTAATTACTGGTGCTGTGATGACTTCAGTATTGCCTTTTTCAATCAGCAATATCGCCATGCGTTTGCCCACATTTTCACGTGTGACTTGTTGAAATATGCGCGCGCCACGTGCATCCAGTGAGACATTGACAACGGACTGTCCGTTTTGACTGTTCACACCAGGCCCCGCGTCAGTAATGTAGTCGCCAGTAAGCACTACATTCTTTTTCACTAGAATAGGACGGCCCTCACGGTCTTTATAGACCTCGTCGCCTAATGGCGCTTGGCCTTTATCTGCTTTTTCCAGTGTGGCTGCGTCAGATTTCTCTTCATCAACAAGCCTGATTTCCAGCGTAGCGGTACGACCTAAAATATCTTTTGCTTTTGCGGTATCCTGCACACCAGGAAGTTGCACCACTACACGGTCTACGCCTTGTTGTTGAATAATCGGCTCTGCTACGCCCAGCTCGTTAATACGATTATGCAGTGTTTGGATGTTTTGTTTTAAGGCAAAGTCTTGAATACGTTTTTGTTCCACTGCATTTAATGACGCAGTGAGTAATTGACTCTCACCCTCTGCAGATTCATTAAGTGTTAAATCCGGATATTCTTTGCTGATGATTTTTTTGCCTTTTGCCAGCTCAGCCGCGTTACTAAAGCGAACTTGAACGGTTTGTCCTTCGCGCGTTACGCCAATATATGAAACACGTTCTTTACGTAAAGCGGTTCTAAAATCACCTACAAAGCGCTCAGCGGCTTTATCTAACGCGGCTTTCATATCGACTTGCAGTAAGAAATGTACCCCACCGCGTAAATCCAGACCCAAGTACATTGGTTTGGCACCTAAGCTGCGTAACCAGTCTGGTGAGCGGGAAAGCAAGTTGAGGGCAACGGTGTAATCTTTGCCTAAGCTTGCTTGCAACACATCTTTAGCTTTAATTTGTGTGTCGGTATTGGCAAAGCGCGCTTTAACACCGCGCGCATCTAAATAAATGCCGTCGTATTGAATTTTCTCTTGTTTGAAAACTGCCTCAACTTGACCCAGCAAGGCAGGGTCAAGTTTTGTTGTGCTCTTGGCAGGCGTCACTTGTACCGCTGGCGATTCACCAAAAAAATTGGGGATGGTATAAATCAGCCCAATTAAAATCATGACAACAACAAGAATGTTTTTCCACAATGGATAGCGGTTCATAGTTAGACTCTAGTGAATAGCGGTGTTAATTTGAGGTGGTGCGAATATGACCAGCATTAAAGGCTTTTAATAGTACCTTTTGGTAGTGCGCTTTGAATGGCATGTTTTTGTACGGTAATTTCAGTGTTTGGCGCAATTTCAACGCTCACAAAACTTTCAGTGACTTTCGTCACTTTACCAATGATGCCGCCACCGGTGACTACTTCATCGCCTTTTTGCAAAGCAGCAATCATATTGCGTTGCGCTTTAGCTTGTTTCATTTGTGGGCGAATAATCATGAAGAAAAACAGTACAAAAATCACGACAAGTGGCAAAAAACTTGTGAAATCGGTAGCAGGTGCTGCAGCGGCGTAGGCATTTGAAATAAACACGATATAACTCTCTTAAAATATAAGTGGAAATGGTCTAAAAAATTAGCTTTGAATTTTAGCACAGACTGACTTGTGTTGCAGTACTCTCAACTTTGAAGCTAAAAAGTCAGGATAAACGCCTACGCTTTGCAGAAAAGTCTTGTTTGAATGCTTCGAAGCTTCCCACCTCGATCGCATTACGCATGCCCTGCATCAGCATCTGGTAGTAATGCAGGTTATGAATAGTATTGAGGCGTGAACCTAAAATTTCACCAACCTTGTGCAAATGGTGCAGATAAGCGCGGGTGAAATTACGGCAGGTATAACAGCTGCAATCAGCATCCAGTGGCGCGGTATCGTTCTTATAAGTAGCGTTTTTAATTTTAATGTCACCATATTGCGTAAACAGCCAGCCATTGCGTGCATTGCGCGTAGGCATCACGCAGTCGAACATGTCAATGCCTTGAGAAACCGCATCGACCAAGTCTTCTGGCGTACCTACACCCATTAAGTAGCGTGGTTTGTTTTGCGGCATTTTAGGTGCGGTGTGCGCCAAAATACGCAACATATCTTCTTTGGGTTCGCCAACTGACAAGCCGCCAATTGCGTAGCCATCAAAGTCAATCTCCGTTAATCCAGCTAAAGAAATATCGCGCAAATCTTCATACATGCCACCCTGAATAATGCCGAATAGCGCATTGCTATTGCCTGCATGCGCATCTTTGCTACGGCGCGCCCAGCGCAATGAAAGCTGCATGGAGTCGTTGGCTTCTTTCACTGTGGCGGGGTAAGGCGTGCATTCATCAAAAATCATTACAATGTCAGAATTCAGCACTTTTTGAATACGCATGGATTCTTCAGGTGTTAAAAAACAGCTGTCGCCGTTGATCGGCGAGCGAAATTTAACGCCTTCTTCAGAGATTTTACGTAACGCGCCTAAGCTCCACACCTGAAAACCGCCTGAGTCCGTGAGAATTGGCCCATCCCAGCCCATAAATTTGTGTAAGCCACCGTGCGCGGCAATCACTTCTAACCCAGGGCGTAGCCATAGGTGAAACGTATTGCCTAACACGATATGGGCGTTGATTTCTTTTAATTCTAATGGCGACATGGCCTTGACTGTGCCATAAGTGCCAACAGGCATAAAAGCTGGGGTTTGTACCTCACCATGGGCAAGTGAGAGTGTGCCGCGACGGGCAAGGCCATCTTGTTTGTGTAATGTAAATTGCATAGTTTTAACTTTAGGGTGCCTCTAATAATTCAAGTTTCTAAGCCAAACAAGGCGCGAATGAAAAATTATGACGCGGCATATGTTTGATATGTAAGGAATAATTTTTTGTGAGCAACGCAGTATGACAACGAAAGTTGAGTTAATTAGAGGTGCCCTTTATAAACAAGCGAGATATTATCACATGCCTTTGTTATACTTCATTTATGTCTGTACTTATGTCGGCTAAGTGGACTGAATTCAGCCAGCTGTGTTACGCCATAATTTTAGCTCTTGATTTATATTTATCTCATTCGCAGGTATGATACGAAATATGACAGATACTAAACAACGATTTTCAAATAGCAAAACAGATAGCCCGTCATTAAGAGCGCGTGGTATTTATTTGCTGCCGAATTTATTTACCTCAGCAGCCTTGTTTGCAGGATTTTACGCCATCGTACAGGCGATGAATGGCAATTTTGAGTATGCTGCAATTGCCATTTTTATCGCCATGGTGATGGATGGTTTAGATGGCCGCGTAGCGCGCATGACCAATACGCAAAGTGCATTCGGCGCGGAGTATGACAGCTTATCTGACATGGTGTCGTTTGGCGTTGCTCCGGCGCTCATCCTTTATGTGTGGGCACTCAAACCTTTAGGCAAATTAGGTTGGATTGCCGCTTTTATTTACTGTGCATGTGCAGCATTGCGCTTGGCGCGGTTTAATACCAAGTTAGATGACGAGCAACAAGATAAACGCTATTTTCAGGGCTTGCCTAGCCCTGCCGCTGCCGCGCTGTTAGCAGGTTTTGTGTGGGTGTCTTATGAATATGGCGTGAGTGGTCGCGATGTATTTTTTGGTGTGCTTAAAATGAAATGGATGGCTTGGGGGCTTACTGTGTTTGCAGGCGCATCAATGGTGAGTGATTTACGTTATTACAGTGGTAAAGACATTAACTTAAAACACAGTGTGCCATTTATTGTCATGTTGGGCATTGTGCTGGCTTTTGTGCTTATTTCATACAGCCCGCCAGAAGTCTTGTTTTTTGTAATGGCTGTTTATGCGCTATCAGGGTATGTAATGTGGTTGCGTGGAAAGCTTCGCGCAAAAAAGCTAAGTGACTTAAGTGACTAAGGTTGAATACCAAGGTTAAACACTTGCAGAGTTGGCTAAAAAACATTATATTTCTATCACTATGTCGAATTTACACTTTTCAAGTACACTTTTTGCGATTTGCTTAATTGCTAGCGCATTACTCTTGCGCAAAATGTTTGCGTTACGTGCTGCTGCGCTCTGTACTGAAAACCTGCGCTAGCGCGCAAACTAAACTTCCCCCTTATGTATTAAATGACGTTGCGTATCATCTGCAGCGAGATGCTACTATTTGAGCTCAATTTGCTTTAAGGTAAATTTACTCAGTCTCAAATTAAGCTAAAATTAAACTGAATAAAAAGTAAGGTAATGACCATGAATCAAGCAACGAAACAAGATCAAATTATTATTTTTGACACCACCTTGCGTGATGGCGAGCAAAGCCCAGGCGCGGCGATGACTAAAGAAGAAAAAATCCGTATTGCGCGCCAGCTCGAAAAATTGGGCGTGAACGTGATTGAAGCAGGTTTTGCCGCAGCCAGCCCAGGCGACTTTGATGCAATTTCAGAAATTGCCAAAATCATTAAGAACTCAACCGTATGTTCATTGGCGCGCGCGAGTGAAAATGATGTGCGCCGTGCAGGCGAGGCGATAAAACATGCGGCAAGTGGACGCATCCACACGTTTATTGCCACCAGTAAGATCCACATGGAAAACAAACTCCGCATGACGGAAGACCAAGTGGTGGAGCGTGCGGTGCAAGCCGTGAAGTGGGCATTGGAATATACCGATGACGTAGAGTTCTCAGCCGAAGATGCGGTGCGTTCAGACATGGATTTTTTGATACGTATATTTGATGCGGTGATTAAAGCGGGTGCTACAACCATTAATGTACCAGATACCGTTGGCTATTCTATTCCTGCACCATGGGGCGAGCGTATGCGTGAGTTGATTGCGCGCGTGCCCAATAGCGATAAAGTGGTATGGTCAACGCATTGTCATAATGACCTTGGCATGGCCGTAGCGAACTCATTAGCAGCCGTCATGGGCGGTGCACGTCAGGTGGAATGTACGATTAACGGCTTGGGTGAGCGCGCAGGTAACGCGAGCTTAGAAGAAGTCGTGATGGCGATTAAAACCCGTAGCGATGTTTTTAATTTGACTACACGTATTGATACCACACAAATTGTAGCCACCAGCAAATTGGTGTCATCCATTACGGGTTACCCAGTGCAGCCCAATAAAGCCATTGTAGGCGCTAATGCCTTTGCACATGAGTCTGGTATTCACCAAGATGGCGTATTGAAGCACCGCGAGACTTACGAAATTATGCGCGCTGAAGACGTGGGCTGGAATGCGAACAAATTGACTTTGGGTAAATTGTCCGGCCGCAATGCGTTTAGAACGCGCTTGAAGGAGTTGGGTATTGAGTTGCCTAGTGAAGACTTGCTGAATGCCGCATTTGCACGCTTTAAAGATTTGGCCGATAAAAAATCTGAAATTTTTGATGAAGATTTGCACGCCTTGGTGAGTGACGAGTTCGTACAAGAGGCGACTGAAAACTACAAATTGGTGTATTTGCAAGTGGCGTCACAAACAGGTGAAATACCGCATGCGTTGATTACAGTGTCTGATAATGGCACGGAGAAAAAATCTGAAGCGGATGGTGGCGGTCCAGTGGACGCGGCATTTAAAGCAATTGAGCGTATTGTAAATAGCGGTGCTGAGTTGCAATTGTATTCCGTCAACAACATTACCAGCGGTACGGATGCACAAGGTGAGGTAACGGTGCGTTTGGCCAAAGGCGGGCGCATTGTGAATGGGCAAGGCGCTGATACTGATATTGTGGTGGCTTCAGCCAAAGCTTATTTGAATGGCTTGAATAAGTTGCATAGTAAGCTCGAACGCGCGCACCCGCAGGTTTAATGGATGTTTGTCATTCTGAGCATAGCGAAGAATGACGGAGTTTTGGGAGGCGTTGAATGATGTGAAATAGCAAGGTAAGGTGTCAAATAAAATAATTTTGCATCCATTATCCGCTGAACTACTCTCAAGTGACTCATTCCATCTACAGGCAAATCGGGTAATGACCAATAAAAACCAAACCCTACTTATCTTAGTGTCACTGTTTTGCACCTACTTTATCTGGGGTTCAACCTACTTAGCGATTCGCTTTGGTATTGAGAGCTTTCCGCCATTTCTCATGGCAGGCGTTCGCTTTACTATCGCGGGAGTCATTCTGTATATAGCGATGCGTTTTTTGGGCGCGCCCAATCCAACTAAACAACAATGGTTAGGTGCGGGGGCAGTGGGTCTGTTGTTGCCGGCGTTAGGTAATGGCACCGTGTGTTATGTACAGCAAACGGTATCTTCGAGCGTAGCGGCATTATCTATTGCTACTGCACCTATCTGGATGGCGATTTTCTCTTCTATTTGGGGGCACAAAATCACCACTAAAGAGTGGGTGGGCATCGCAGTAGGCTTGGTGGGTATTGTCTTGCTTAATCTTGGAGGTAGTTTGCATGGCGATTTTGCCAGCGCATTTTTACTGATATTTGCAGCAGCGAGTTGGTCATTTGGCTCTGTGTGGGGTAAGCGTTTAGCCATGCCGCAAGGCTTAATGGCCAGCGCAGCACAGATGTTGGTAGGCGGCCTAGCGTTGCTTATGATGAGTGCTGCCCAAGGTGAAGCATGGCCGCAAACCATTAGCCTAAAATCATGGGCTGCTTTATTGTTTTTAGTCGTATTAGGCTCGTTAGTCGCTTACAGCGCATACCAATATTTGCTTAAAACGGTGCGTCCATTGGTTGCAAGTAGCAATACTTTTGTAAATCCTGTGGTGGCGTTTGCGCTGGGTATATGGCTCGCGAATGAGCATGTGACTGCCGTAGAATTGATAGCACTCGGCGTGATTTTAGTTGGCGTGTATTTAGTACTTTCTGCAACTCATCATAAAGACATTTAACATGAAACAAGACTTAAAATTAAAACAAAATTTGGTTTTATTCGATTTAGACAATACCTTGCTCGCAGGTGATAGTGATTACAACTGGAGCCTATTTTTAATTGGTGAGGGTTTGTTGGATGCAACAACGCATCAAGAAAGTAACGAGCAGTTTTACCAAGATTATAAAAACGGCAACTTGGATATTTATAAGTTTTTAGCGTTTCAATTAAAGCCGCTTTCGCAGCATTCTGTAAAGTTTTTGGATGAACTGCACCTCAAGTTCATGGACAAAGTGATTCGCCCGATGATGACGCAAAAATCGCAAGATTTAGTCAACAAACACAAAGCGCAAGGTGATTTATGCTTGATTATTACCGCCACCAATAGCTTTGTAACCAAGCCGATTGCCACGGCTTACGGCATTGAGCATTTAATTGGTACTGATCCTGAAATGGTGAATGGTGAATACACGGGCGGCGTAAGTGGCGTGCCTAGCTTTCAAGCGGGAAAAGTTACGCGCATCAATCAATGGCTGGCTGAGCGCAATCAAAAACTATCTGATTTTGAAACAAGCTATTTTTATAGCGATTCGCATAACGATTTACCGTTAATGAAATTAGTGACAAACCCAGTGGCAGTGGATGCCGATGAGCCTTTAACTGCTTATGCAAAAGAGCGGAACTGGCCGCTCATTAGTTTAAGATAACTCAAGCGTGCGCTAATGCTGGTAAATCAGTTCAACGTTAATATTGGTGAGCCTTAAACCTATCTACCCAAAATGATTTGCGAAACAAACATACTGCCAATATAAGCCAGTAAAAGTAATACAAAGCCAGTGAGCGTCCAACGAATGGCCTTAATACCGCGCCAGCCATATTGGACTCTGCCAAACAGCAAGCCCGCGTATATAAACCAGCTGGCAATTGAAAAAATGGTTTTGTGATTAAATTGTAAGGCTTTGTTGAAAATATGCTCAGAAAACCACATACCACTGATGAGGGTGATGGTGAGCAAAATAAATCCAAAGCCAATAATTTTAAATAGTAATGACTCCATCACCATTAAAGGCGGAAAGCTAGGTAATTTAATCCAGGTGGTTTTGTGATGCAGGCTACGCTCAGCAATGGCCATCAATACCGCATGCAATGCCGCAAAAGTAAATAGACTGTATGCAATCATCGCAATCCAAACGTGTGCAACAAACAGGCTATTTTCTGCTTCGGGTAGATAGTGATGACTTACACTAAATGCAGGTAACAGTGCAAAGAGTGCTGCAGGTGGCAATACAAAGGCTTGTAAACTATGCAACTGGTGGTTGCGATCAGTGATCCAATACACCAAAACAGTTAACCAAAATATTGCCGAAATTGATTGATAAAAGCCTAAATTAAATCCAGCAGAAAAAATACTTTGATGCAGCAGCCAGCCATGGATAAGCAAACCCAAAGCAATCATGGCTGAATGTAGTTTAAGCTGTGTATTTTCAGGTGTTTTTGCAATGCGCCAATAATCAATAGCGACTGCCAAATAGATAAACACAACCACTAAATAGGGTATTAACTTTTGCATAGTGCAATTATGGCGCAAATGTGCGGTAAATATAATAGCTTCATGTAAAATTGAGGCTTAAATCATTTGTTAAGAGTAAATAATGCTAGAAAACTTAACTGGGCGCCTGCAAGGCGTCATTAAAAATTTACGCGGTCAAGCCCGGCTTACTGAAGAAAACATCGCAGACGCAATGCGTGAAGTGCGTATGGCGCTCTTGGAGGCTGATGTCGCATTGCCTGTGGTAAAAGACTTTATCGCAGCGGTTAAACTCCGCGCGCAGGGTAAAGAGGTGTTGCAAAGCCTCACGCCTGGGCAAGCCGTGATCGAGATAGTGAATGATGAGCTGACCACTTTAATGGGTAAAGCCAATGTAGGCTTGAATTTAGCCGCAGTGCCGCCGGCAATTATTTTAATGGCAGGTTTGCAGGGTTCAGGTAAAACCACTACTTCAGCCAAGCTGGCCAAACTATTAAAAGAGCAAAAAAAGAAAGTGCTATTAGCAAGTGCGGATGTATATCGCCCAGCCGCGATTGCACAACTAAAAATACTGGCTAAGCAATTGGAGGTGGAATGTTTTGATAGCAACGCTGACCAAAAGCCGGCAGATATTGCCACGGCCACTTTAGATTTCGCAAAGCGTGGTTATTACGACGTGGTGATTTTCGATACCGCAGGTCGCTTGGGCATTGATGAAGCCATGATGGCGGAAATCAAGACCTTGCACACACAGTTAAACCCAATTGAAACCTTGTTTGTGGTCGATGCCATGCAAGGCCAAGATGCCATCAATACCGCAAAAGCTTTTGGTGAAACACTGCCGCTCACAGGCATCATACTCACCAAGCTGGATGGTGACTCGCGCGGTGGTGCGGCGTTATCTGTGCGGCATGTGACAGGTCAGCCCATTAAATTTATTGGCGTGAGCGAAAAAGTGGATGGCTTGGAGCCATTCTACCCAGACCGCATGGCATCGCGCATACTGGGCATGGGCGACGTGCTCGGTTTAATCGAGCAAGCGCATAAAAATGTCGATATGGCAGAGGCGCAAAAACTTGCCGATAAAGTTAAGTCAGGTAAAAACTTTGATTTAGACGACTTTAAAGTGCAAATGTCACAAATGCGCAAAATGGGCGGCATGGGCGCGCTGATGGATAAAATGCCTGCCCAAATGGCAGGCATGGCTGCAAAAATGAACCCTGATGATGCAGATAAAAGCATTCGTCGCATTGAGGGCATTATTAACAGCATGACAGCACTAGAGCGCCGTAAGCCGGAAATTATTAAAGCGACGCGTAAAAAACGCATTGCAGATGGCTCAGGCGTGCAGGTGCAAGAGGTGAATCGCTTGCTAAAACAGTTTGAAGAAACACAAAAGATGATGAAAATGTTCGCAAAAGGCGGTATGGCCAAAATGATGCGTGGCATGGGTAGCTTAATGGGCGGTAAAATTCCGGGCATGCGCTAGCCGTTATTTTATTAAGCTTACTAAGGTGATAGCCAATAAAAGCTAGCAATATCATTACCCGTAGCATTAAACCTAATTTAATTTAGGTTTAATTTAATTTATTACTAGTTTCTGGTTGACCAAGCCGAGAGTTTCTAGCATAATTGCGCCCTTTCGTGAGTGATGTAAATCAACCCTGAAAAATAAGAAGTAAAACAAAGAAATATAGTATTACCCATTAGCACAATGGGGCGTTAGCTCAGCTGGTAGAGCAGCGGACTTTTAATCCGTTTGTCGTGGGTTCGATCCCCGCACGCCCTACCAATATCTTGTTTTAGGGCATCCTAAGACATCCAAGAAACCAGCCTAAGTGCTGGTTTTTTATTGCCTATTTGATCTGTACGATGTAATGGCATCTCACTCAATTCAGCATTGAACAGAGGTAACTCCCAAACTTATGATAAAGCTGCTCCTCACTATATCAAAAAAACACTATTGATTGGCATTTGTTAAATGCAAGGTTGGCTTTCTAATTTAATTTTGGCAACTGAATGATTATAAAACTAAACTGGTTTTCTAATATTAGCGGCGATGCGCTCGCTGGCATCGTGGTCGCTTTGGCGCTCATTCCTGAGGCTATTTTTTTCAATTATTGCGGGTGTAGATCCTAAAGTAGGCTTGTACGCCTCTTTCTGTATTGCGGTTGTTATTTCTTTTGTCGGTGGACGCTCCGGCATGATTTCTGCCGCAACGGGTGCTATGGCACTGCTGATGGTGACTTTGGTTAAAGATAACGGCCTGCAATATTTGCTAGCGGCAATCTTGCTGACTGGTGTCATACAGATTATATTTGGCTATATCAAGCTGGGTTCTTTAATGCGCTTTGTTTCGCGTTCGGTGGTGACGGGCTTTGTGAATGCGCTGGCAATACTCATTTTTATGGCACAGTTGCCCGAGCTTACCAATGTCACTTGGCACGTTTATGCTATGACTGCCGCTGATCTTGGCATTATGCAGGTTTATTGCAAGGTAAGTTTTGGCTCTATTGCTTGTCTGGCAAAAACCGAGAGTCAGCTAAATCATTTTGGCGCAAGATTACTGATTTATGCACGCTTTATCCCGGGGTTAAGAACCTTTACTGTTCCCATGCAGGCATGTCTGGGGGGTGTGTCTTGCCGCCCGCTCTTGCTCATGAAGTGGTTAGTGCTGCGGCGTCACGAGTGCGCCAACTTTTAAGGCTGAAATGTTACTGGAATCCGCACTCACCTGCCCGCACTGTGAACATACCAAGACTGAACACATGCCCGCCGATGCAATCGCCGTCGTTATGTTGCAGAAGGTGATTGAGTGATGGCCACATTGGCGTATGATGACCTTTGTCGTATGAAGGAAACTAACGGCAATGCGTCGATACATAAAGGAGATTTCAAAATGACATACATGATGCATGATGGCTACGGTGGATGGATGTTCGGTGGTATGTGGATTTTTACCTTGCTGTTTTGGGTATTGGTGATTGCTGGCGTCGTGTTGTTGGTCAATTGGCTGCGCAGGCAAAATACGAATGAGTCTGCATTGGAAATATTAAAAAAACGCTACGTCCGTGGTGAGATTGACAAGGAAACCTATGAGCGCTTGAAAAAAGAAATTGAGGTATAGGTGCCGTGAAAGGAATAGCACCTTGGTATGAGGTGCTATTCTGCCGCACGCTATGCGCGCCTGGCAGACCTCAAACGCATCCTCATTGGGTTCCAGGCGGTGAGAGAATTACCTTAAAAATATCAATTTGGGTCAGATCTGGGGCCAGTGAGGGAAAAATGCTGGAACCGTCTCCGCATAATGGTCATACTTCTCCCCGAATTCAGCGCGCGCCTCCCGTTCCTCGGTACGTGCCAGCCGCACGTACATATAGAGCAAAATCGGGAACATTACCACGGTCACAATGGTTGGCCACTGTAGCAGAAATCCAAACATGATCATCACGAACCCGGCATACTGTGGATGGCGGATTTTTGCATACGGTCCAGTGGTGGCCAAGGTATGTCGGCGTTGAGCGGCGTATAGCACCCGCCAAGCGCTGGATAACAGAAAGAAACCAGCAATGATCAGAACATTGCTGATTAAGTGAAATGGCCCGAAGTGCGGGTTGCCGCGCCAGCCGAATAGTTCTTCCAGCAGATGGCCGGCATCGTGCGAAAACAGGTCAATGCCGGGAATGCGGTTGGCGAGCCAGCCGGACAGCAGATAGATGGTAAGCGGGAAGCCGTACATCTCGGTAAACAGTGCCACGAGGAAGGCAGAGAACGCACCAAACGAGCGCCAGTCGCGTTTGCTCTGCGGCTTGGCGAAGCTGAAAGCGAAGATGATGAATATCAGCGAATTGATGATCACCAGCGACCACAGGCCGTAGGCGGAAGATGGAGCATTCATTTCGACTCTCCTTCGGAAGCATCATGATCGGAATATCCATGATGATGCGAGCCATGGTCGCCATGTCCATGGTGCATAAATAGATGCATCAGCGGACAGGCCAGCAGGATCAGGTAAGGGAGGATACCCAGCACATGGGCGCGGTGCTCGGTAAACAGCAGAAATCCAATAATGGCGAGGAATCCATAAAACATCCACTGTCCCCTTGAGAGATGCCTGATTTCGTGTTGGTCTGTCATGGTATTCCTCCTTTTTGTATGAATTGCGCCTACAGTTTAAC
>MHBU01000008.1:0-45643 GCA_001803395.1 Methylotenera sp. RIFCSPLOWO2_02_FULL_45_14
ATCGCCTTAAAGTAGCCATCTCTAAATTGGGCGATGCCTATGATGTGGTGTTGCTGGATTGCCCCCCTGCCCTCAATTTGGTGACGGTGAACGCGCTAACGGCTGCCAGCGCGGTGATGATTCCGATGCAGTGCGAGTATTACGCGTTAGAAGGTTTGTCGGACTTGGTGAATACCATTAAAAAAGTACGTGCGCATTTAAACCCAACTTTAGAAATAGAAGGTTTGCTGCGTACTTTGTTTGATAATCGCAATATGCTGGCGCAGCAGGTGTCGGCACAGCTGATTAGCCATTTTGGCGATAAAGTGTATAAAACGGTCATCCCGCGCAACATTCGTTTAGCCGAGGCGCCAAGTTACGGCTTGCCAGTGCTCAATTATGATAAAAGCTCGAAAGGCGCGGTGGCTTATTTAGAATTGGCGCAAGAAATTATTGGTAAAAGTAATCTCTAAAAATTAATTTTTTTAGAGAAATATAAGCAGAGAAAATATGGCTAAATTAAAAGGTTTAGGACGTGGATTGGACGCATTGCTCGCGGGCGATATGGGTAGCGTGGGTGAGGCGGATTCGCTATTGATGTTAAAAGTAGAGCAACTACGCCCAGGTAAATATCAACCACGCAGCTATATGGACGATGCCGCTATGCAAACCTTGGCGGCTTCGATCAAAACGCAAGGCATTATGCAGCCAATTTTGGTGCGCCACATTGATGATGAGCATTATGAAATTATTGCGGGTGAGCGCCGCTGGCGTGCCAGCCAAATAGCAGGATTAAATGAAGTACCAGTGCTAGTGCGAGAAATTGCCGATGAAGCCGCGCTGGCGATGGCGTTGATTGAAAATATTCAGCGCGAGAATTTAAATCCGTTAGAAGAAGCACAAGGCATTAAGCGTTTGATAGATGAATTTGCCATGACGCATGAAAAAGCGGCTGCAGCGGTTGGGCGCTCACGCGTCGCGGTTTCTAACTTATTGCGCTTGCTCACCTTAACTGCGCCCGTGCAAGACATGTTGATGAACACAAAACTAGACATGGGGCACGCGCGTGCTTTGATTGGTTTAGAAGGTGCGCAACAAGTGATGCTGGCTGAGCAAATTGTGTATAACAATTTATCCGTGCGCGAGGCAGAGAGTTTGGTTAAAAAGTTTAATGAACAAACCGTTAAACCTGCACAAAAGCCTTCGCAGGCACCAAAAGCTAATCAGGATATTTTAAGGCTGCAAGACACTTTAAGCGACAAACTTGGGGCGTCAGTCAGCATTAAAGCAGGAACCAATGGCGCGGGGTCATTGAAAATCAGCTATGCGAATTTAGACCAATTAGACGACATTATTAGTAAGATTACACGCTAAGTGTTTCATTTTACTTAAACAACCGATAAATCCGTGTAACTTAAGCCTTGACTAAAAAGCGTTAATAATTCAAAATCGCGGTCTTTGCTACTCGAGGCTTTTGGGTAAGCAAGCATTAAGCGCTAAAAATAATCATAAAAACGTTTACAAAAGCTTCTAAAATTAACTGGGTTTAAGTCATTGTCAGCATCAAAGCCATCAGAAGTTTTTAGTAAAATGCTTAAAATTCAGCTCATTGCCACATTGGCGGTGGCTGTGGTTATGTTTTTGTTTTTTGGTTTACATGCTGCAATATCAGCAGTTTTAGGTGGTGCAAGCGTGTTGGTTGGCGCTTATTTGGCATCAGTTGTAGCACAACGCGGTGTTGGTAATACTGATGCAACTGCTATTTTAGTCAATTTATTAAAAGCAGAGGCGGTCAAAATTTTAGTGATCATCGTACTTTTGGTGGTCATATTTAGTTTTTATAAGCAGTTGGTGCCGTTTGCACTAATTGCAGGTTTGGCGGCAGCAGCTATATTTTCAGGTGCAGCCTTAAGTCATCAAGTTAAACGTGTAATTTAAACGATATTTAGTTAGAGTAAAATAGATTATGGCTACAGAACACGCAGATAACGCACAACAAGTATTGACCCCATCTGGTTATATTGAGCATCACCTAAGCTTTAATGCGCAGCCGATGACTGACGGTGCTGGTTTTTGGACATTACATGTAGATACTTTTGTCATGTCAGTGGCACTGGGTTTGCTTGTGATGGGTTTGGTGTGGTTGGTTGCACGTAAAGCGACTTCAGGCGTGCCAAGCAAAGGTCAGGCTTTTGTTGAGCTGGTATTTGGTTTTATTGATGATCAAGTAAAAAACATTTTCCATGGCAACCGCCATAGCTTCATTGCGCCAACCGCATTAACCGTGTTTTTATGGGTGTTTGCCATGAACTCAATGGACTTTCTGCCAGTAGATTGGGTTGCGGGCATTGTTTCATTCTTTGGTGGCGAGCACGCTAAATGGCGCGCGGTACCAACTTCAGACATTAATACTACGTTTGCTTTAGCTTTGTCCGTATGGATTTTGATGATTTTCTTCTCTATCAAAGTCAAGGGCTTAGGCGGCTGGGTACACGAGTTGTTTTGCTCGCCCTTTGGCAGCAAGGTGTGGGTATGGCCAGCCAATTTCCTGTTTAATCTGATCGAATACGTTTCAAAACCACTTTCACATTCATTGCGGTTGTTTGGCAATATGTATGCTGGCGAAGTTATTTTCCTGCTATTAGGTTTGTGGGCAGCCACTGGTGTTTCAGGCACTATTTTTGGAGCGATTTTAGGCGCGGGCTGGTCAATCTTCCACATTCTTATTGTGGCGTTACAAGCATTTATTTTCATGATGTTGACCGTGGTTTATTTAGCCATGGCGCATGAGTCACATTAGTTTTTAAGTGGTTTAGTTTTAATTGAGTAGTTTTATTTTTAGGTAGTTTTGGTAGTAAGTTTAATTTTTGAGAGGGTAATAAAATGGACGCATCATTAGTAACGGCATTATCAACAATTCAAGCCTACACAGGTATTGGCATTGGTTTAATTATTGGTTTAGGCGCTGCAGGTGCTTGTATCGGTATTGGTATTATGTGTGCTAGCTTTTTAGAAGGTGCTGCACGTCAACCAGAAATGATTCCACAATTGCAAGGTAAAGTGTTCTTGCTATTAGGTCTTATCGATGCTTCTTTCATTATTGGTGTTGGTCTAGCGATGATGTTCGCGTTTGCTAACCCATTATTAAGCGTAGTTGCTCAGTAATCAGCCACTAGATGATTTGTTTGGGTTTGTTAAAGACCAAAACACTCATCTAATGACTTGTTAGATGAACGATTTAATCTTAAATGATTTTAGTCTTAATGATATTTAATTTGGATCAAAAATGAACATTAACTTTACACTTATCGCACAAGCTATTGCATTTGCTGTGTTGATTTGGTTCACAGTAAAATTTGTTTGGCCACCGCTATTAAACGCGATTGAAACACGCCAAAAAGAAATTGCTGATGGTTTGGCAGCAGCGCATGAAGGTAGAAGTGCTTTAGAAGTTGCGGCTAAAAAATCAGAGTTTACTTTGAACGAAGCCAAGCAAAAAGCCAGCGAAATTATTGGCCAAGCTGAAAAGCGTGGATCACAAATCGTTGAAGAAGCTAAAGGTAATGCTAAGGTCGAAGGTGAGCGTATTTTAGCCGGTGCTAAAGCTGAAATTGACCAAGAAGTAAACCGTGCAAAAGAAGGTTTACGTTCGCAAGTGTCAGCCCTTGCCATTGCTGGTGCTGAAAAAATCTTGCGTAAAGAAATTGACGCAAAAGCACATAGCGAAATGTTGTCTAAACTCGCAGCGGAACTTTAAGAACCAATAAGGGAAAACAAGACATGGCTGAAATATCAACCATCGCAAGACCTTACGCTGTTGCTGCTTACAAGCTAGCAAGCGAACAAAAAGCGCTTGCTAAATGGTCTGAAATGTTAAGTTTTGCAAATGCAGTCGTCAGTGATGCGCAAATGCAAGCTTATATTCAAGATCCGAAAGTAGTGAGCCTTGATTTGCAGGTCAGCTTTTTGAAGGTGTGTGGCGATAAGCTCAATGAAAACGCACAAAACCTGATTAAGGTTTTGGTTGAATACGGTCGTTTGTCGATTTTGCCTGCGATAGTCACCGCTTTTGAGGAATTAAAAGCTCAAGATGAAGGCACTTTAGATGCACAAATCATTGCCGCAGCTAAACCCAGTGCAGCAGAAATTAAAGATTTGGTAAAACGTTTAGAGGCAAAGTTCGGTAAAAAAATCGAAGCTAATGTTTCTGTTGACTCAGAACTTATTGGCGGCATTAAAATTATTGTTGGCGATACCGTGATAGACGCGTCCGTCAAAGGTCAGTTACAAAATTTAGCCTACGCGCTTACAGCATAAGGCACAGCCAGAGAAAATTATAGGAGTTTAGTAAATGCAGTTATCTACATCAGAAATCAGTGAGCTGATTAAAAGCAGATTAGAAAATTTTTCTACCTCAGCTGAAGCGCGTACACAAGGCACTGTTATTTCAGTGACTGACGGTATCGTTCGAATTCATGGCCTATCAAACGTGATGGCAGGTGAAATGATTGAGTTCCCTGGCAACACATTCGGCTTAGCGCTTAACTTGGAGCGCGATTCAGTGGGCGCCGTGGTTCTAGGCGATTACGAGCACATTACTGAGGGCGACATCTGTAAATGTACCGGTCGTATTTTAGAAGTGCCGGTCGGCCCTGAGTTAATCGGCCGCGTTGTAAATGCACTAGGTCAGCCGATTGACGGCAAAGGCCCTGTCAACGCTAAAATGACAGACAAGATTGAAAAAGTGGCGCCAGGTGTGATTGCGCGTAAATCTGTGTCACAACCAGTGCAAACCGGTTTGAAATCAGTTGACTCTATGGTGCCAGTTGGCCGTGGTCAACGTGAGTTGATTATTGGTGACCGTCAAACAGGTAAAACTGCGGTTGCGATTGATGCCATCATCAATCAAAAAGGTCAAAACATGACCTGTATCTACGTGGCGATTGGTCAAAAAGCTTCAACTGTTGCTAACGTGGTACGTAAACTAGAAGAGAACGGCGCGATGGCTTACACCATTGTGGTTGCCGCAACTGCTTCTGATTCTGCTGCTTTGCAATTCTTGGCACCATATTCTGGTTGTACCATGGGTGAATACTTCCGTGACCGCGGTGAAGATGCATTGATCGTATATGATGATTTGACTAAACAAGCGATTGCTTATCGTCAAATTTCATTACTATTACGCCGTCCACCAGGCCGTGAAGCTTATCCAGGTGACGTGTTCTACATTCACTCACGTTTATTAGAGCGTGCTGCTCGCGTGAATGAAGATTATGTAGAAAAATTCACCAATGGTGCAGTTAAAGGTAAGACAGGTTCACTGACCGCATTGCCAGTGATTGAAACAGCAGCGGGTGACGTTTCTGCCTTCGTGCCAACTAACGTGATTTCAATTACCGATGGTCAGATCTTCCTGGAAACTGACTTGTTCAACGCGGGCATCCGTCCTGCGATCAACGCGGGTATTTCAGTATCTCGTGTGGGTGGTGCAGCGCAAACTAAAGTGATTAAAAAACTGGGTGGCGGTGTACGTTTGGCCTTGGCTCAATACCGTGAATTGGCAGCATTTGCGCAGTTCGCATCTGATTTGGATGAAGCAACCCGTAAACAGCTAGACCGTGGTCGTATGTTTACTGAGTTGATGAAGCAAGCTCAATATGCACCTTTAAGTATATCAAACATGGCGATTACCTTGTTTGCAGCTAACAAAGGTTACTTTGATGATGTTCCAACCAACAAAGTATTAGCATTTGAAAATAAATTGCATGGTTTCATCGCTTCAAAATACAAAACAATTGCTGACGCGATTGAATCAAGTAAAGATTTGAGCGGCGACAATGAAAAAGCGCTTGAAGCGGCAATTCAAGATTTTAAAGCTACAAACGCATACTAATCTTTAACTATTAGGACACTAAAATGGCTGGTAGTAAAGAGATTAGAACCAAGATCAAAAGTGTAGAAAATACACGTAAGATCACCAAGGCGATGGAAATGGTGGCTGCCTCTAAAATGCGTAAAGCGCAGGATAGAATGCGTGCATCACGCCCATATGCAGACAAAATTCGTAATGTGGCTGCCCACCTTTCTTTAGCACATTCAGAGTACAAGCACCCTTTTCTTTTAAAGCGTGAGCATGTGAAAAATGTTGGCATCATCGTGATTAGTTCTGATAAAGGACTTTGCGGTGGCTTGAATACCAATGTGTTGCGACTCTCAATTAACCAGATGAAAAATTGGGAATCAGAGGGTAAAGCAATTACTGTCAGCGCCATTGGCAACAAAGGTTATGCATTTATGAACCGTGTTGGTGCCAATGTGAAATCACATATCACAGGCTTAGGTGATGTGCCGCATCTTGAAACCTTGATCGGTACTATCAAGGTGATGCTAGACGCTTATACCACTGGTGAAATTGATCAGTTACATATTTGCTATACACGCTTTATCAACACCATGAAGCAGGAGCCTGTGTTGGAGCAATTATTGCCACTCACCAGCGAGCGTTTAGGTACGCATCCTACCCATGAAAAAGCAGAAGCGCTTACTACCAGTGGTGTCATCAAAAGCGCGCTGCAGATTGGCGCTGCAAAAGGTCATTGGGATTACATCTATGAGCCAGAATCAAAGCCTGTGATTGACCAGTTGATGGTACGTTATATCGAATCGTTGGTATATAACGCGGTATCAGAAAATATGGCTTCAGAGCAGTCGTCACGTATGGTGGCAATGAAATCAGCTTCGGATAATGCAAAAGAAGTCATTGGTGATTTGAAACTGGTTTATAACAAAGCACGTCAAGCAGCAATCACTAAAGAGATCTCCGAGATTGTCGGCGGT
Source organism: Methylotenera sp. RIFCSPLOWO2_02_FULL_45_14 (assembly GCA_001803395.1). GTDB lineage: Bacteria > Pseudomonadota > Gammaproteobacteria > Burkholderiales > Methylophilaceae > Methylotenera. The sequence continues at coordinate 6,817 of MHBU01000008.1, forward strand.
GCGGCAGCGGTTGCCTAAAGTCAGAAATAGAACATTAAGTTAGAATTCAACAGATTAGTTTGAATAGGAAATTAAAATGAGTACAGCAAACGTTAGTGTAAAAACAGGTAAAGTAGTGCAAATTATTGGTGCGGTGGTTGACGTTGAGTTTCCACGTGACCAAATGCCTAAAGTATTTGAAGCGTTGATTATTGATGATGCATCAAGTAACGCCGAAGCAGGTTTAACGCTTGAAGTGCAACAACAATTAGGTGACGGCATTGTGCGTACCATTGCGATGGGTTCTTCAGATGGTCTTTCGCGCGGTACATTGTTTAAATCTACAGGCAGCCAAATCACGGTGCCAGTTGGCGTAGGTACTTTAGGCCGTATTATGGATGTGTTAGGTCGCCCAATTGATGAGGCTGGCCCGATTGAATGTGACGAGCGTCGTGCCATTCACCAAAAAGCGCCAACTTTTGAAGAGTTATCTCCTTCAGTTGACTTGCTTGAAACAGGTATTAAAGTGATTGACTTAGTTTGCCCGTTTGCTAAAGGCGGTAAAGTTGGTTTGTTCGGCGGTGCGGGTGTAGGTAAAACCGTTAACATGCTTGAGCTAATCAACAATATTGCTAAACAACACTCAGGCTTATCTGTGTTTGCAGGCGTGGGTGAACGTACTCGTGAAGGTAATGACTTCTACCACGAAATGGCAGAAGCTGGCGTTATCAAACTTGATGACATGAAAGAATCAAAAGTAGCGATGGTGTTCGGTCAAATGAACGAGCCACCAGGCAACCGTTTACGCGTAGCGTTGTCAGGCTTGACCATGGCTGAAAAATTCCGTGACGAAGGTCGTGACGTATTGTTCTTCGTGGATAACATCTACCGCTATACATTGGCCGGTACTGAAGTATCAGCGTTGTTAGGCCGTATGCCTTCAGCCGTAGGTTACCAACCAACGCTTGCTGATGAAATGGGTCGCTTACAAGAGCGTATTACTTCAACTAAAGCGGGTTCTATTACGTCTATTCAAGCGGTTTATGTACCTGCGGATGACTTGACTGACCCGTCACCAGCAACGACATTCCAGCATTTGGATTCAACCGTTGTGTTGAGCCGCGATATTGCATCTTTAGGTATCTACCCTGCGGTTGATCCATTGGATTCAACATCACGCCAATTAGACCCTCTTGTTGTAGGTGAAGAACATTACAACGTAGCACGTAGCGTACAACAAACATTGCAACGTTATAAAGAATTGCGCGACATTATTGCGATTTTGGGTATGGACGAGTTGTCACCAGAAGATAAATTGGCTGTTGGCCGTGCACGTAAAATTCAACGTTTCTTGTCACAACCATTCCACGTGGCTGAGGTGTTTACAGGCGCGCCAGGTAAATACGTACCATTAAAAGAAACTATCAAAGGCTTTAAAGCCATTGTTGCCGGTGAGTATGATCATTTGCCAGAGCAAGCGTTCTACATGGTGGGTGCTATTGAAGAAGCTGTAGAAAAGGCAAAAACACTTAACTAGTTGATAGATGTTAGCCTCTAGTTATGAGGGGCTACTTATTAGTTAATCGTTTTAAGGAAAAAATAATGGCAAATACTGTTCATATTGATGTAGTCAGCGCAGAAGCAAGCATATTCTCAGGTGAAGCTGAGTTTGTGGTGGCTCCTGCTAGTGCTGGTGAAGTGGGTATTTACCCAAATCACGCGCCGATGATTTCAACCATCAAACCAGGTGCATTGCGTATCAAGCAGTCTAACGAGGCAGAAGAGGTGTTGATTTATATTTCTGGCGGCTTGTTAGAAGTGCAACCCGGTGTTATTACGGTGTTAGCTGACACGGCAGTACGCGGTCACGATTTAGATGAAGCAAAAGCGATAGCCGCGAAGGAAGCAGCTGAGGAAGCGTTGAAAAACAGAACCTCAGATGTGAACTACGCCGCAGCTCAAGCTGAATTGTCTGAAGCGCTTGCACAGATCCAAGCCATTGAGCGTTTGCGTAAAACAGCGCACTAATCAAAATTAAGCTAGTAGTAAGATCAGCAAAAAGGCAGCCTAGGCTGCCTTTTTTGTTATACTTTGACTATAAAAACACACTGTTTTAAGAGATTCTCTAAATTAAAAATGAACAAACTTAATATCGTTATTCTAGCAGCGGGCAAAGGCACTCGCATGCATTCAAACTTGCCCAAAGTGTTGCATGTGATTGGTGCAAAACCTATTTTGGCGCATGTGATTGATTGCGCTAAAGCGCTTAACCCTAACAAGATAATCGTTGTGTATGGCTTTGGCGGTGAAACGGTTAAAGAAGCGTTTGTTGGCGAAAACATTACTTGGGTAAATCAGGCAAAACAACTAGGTACAGGCCATGCGGTGCAGCAAGCCATGCCGTATTTAGAAGATGACGCAAATACGCTCATTTTATTAGGTGATGTGCCGCTGGTCGATGTAATAGCTTGCCAAAAGTTGGTAGCGCTAGCGAATAACACACTGGCAATATTATCATTTAACAAAGCAGATCCAACAGGATATGGCCGTATTGTGCGTGGTGTTATGGGTAATGTAACCGCCATTGTGGAGCATAAAGATGCCACCGAAGCGCAACGTGATATTGTTGAAGTGAATACTGGCATTATGGCGATGCCCAATCAGTATTTGATAAAATGGTTGTCAGCCCTCACCAATAACAATGCCCAAAGTGAATACTACCTCACGGACATTGTTGCCTTAGCGGTAAAAGATAATGTTAATGTAGTTGCAGAAGTCACCGCCGATGAATGGTCAGTCACAGGCATCAACTCCAAAGCAGATTTAGCACAAATTGAGCGTGTCCATCAAAGCCGAATCGCGCAAAAGTTGCTGCAACAAGGTGTGACGTTAAAAGACCCTGCCCGCATAGAAATCCGTGGTGATTTGGCTTGTGGGCGCGATGTAGAGCTTGATGTTAATTGCGTGTTTGAAGGCGTTGTCATCTTGGGTGACAATGTAAAAATTGCCGCAAACTGCGTGATTAAAAATGCCGTGGTTGCCGCAGGTACTCACATTGCGCCATTTACCCATATTGATGACACCCAAATCGGCGAAAATAGTCGTATTGGCCCATTTGCGCGGTTAAGACCAGGGACTACACTTGCCGCTGATACGCATATCGGCAATTTCGTAGAGCTTAAAAATGCGCAAGTGGATGTAGGTAGCAAGATCAATCATCTTAGTTATGTGGGCGATAGCACGGTAGGTAAAAACGTGAATATCGGTGCGGGTACCATTACTTGTAACTATGATGGCGCTAATAAATTTAGAACCGTCATTGAAGATAACGCATTTATTGGGTCAGATTCGCAATTGGTTGCACCGGTGACTATCGGGCGTGGCGCAACCATTGCTGCAGGTTCAACCATCACGAAAGACGCGCCAGCAGATCAGTTGACCTTTTGTCGTGCTAAAGAGCAGAAATCCATTTCAGGCTGGAAACGACCTGTGAAAATTAAGAAATAATTGATTAAGAAATACTTTTGTACCAAAAGGGTACTCCGACTCGCTAAGTGTTAAGCCAGTATTTGGCTTCCCCACATAATATATGAGCTAAAGCTCATTATTCTGAGTGAAAGCACTTGCAAAGTCGTATGTAGGAGCGAATTTATTCGCGAAAACAATATTGCAATCGCGAATAAATTCGCTCCTACCTAAAATAAAGAAAGAGAATATATGTGTGGTATTGTAGGCGCAGTAGCAAATAGAAACGTTGTATCCACGCTGATTGAAGGCTTAAGCCGCCTGGAATATCGCGGCTATGACTCAGCTGGTATCGCCGTGTTAAATAGCAGCGGTATAGAACGTGTGCGCGCTGTAGGCCGTGTAGCTGCCATGACCGATAAAGTCAATGCGTCGCAATTAAGTGGGCAAGTTGGCATCGGCCATACACGTTGGGCAACGCACGGCGGCGTGACAGAGAGCAATGCACACCCGCACGTTTCGCCTAATCCTCTTGGAGGCGAAATTGCCGTAGTGCATAACGGCATTATTGAAAACCATGATGAACAGCGTGAAAAACTTAAAAAACTAGGCTACGAGTTCACCTCGCAAACTGACACTGAAGTCATTGCGCATCTCATTCACTACTACCATAAAAATTTGACGCTACTTGCCGCCACGCAAAAAGCCGTGAGTGAACTCACAGGCGCATTTGCTATCAGCGTGATATCAGTCAAAGAGCCTGAGCATATGATTACGGCCCGCTTGGGTTGCCCGCTGTTGATTGGCCTAGGCGAAGGTGAAAACTTCATTGCTTCAGATGTTTCTGCAGTGCTTTCTGTCACCCGTAAAGTGATATATCTTGAAGATGGCGATGTGGCCGATATTCGTCGTGAAGGCGTGACCATTTATGGCCGTGATGGTGTAGAAGTCACGCGTAAAATTCACGTGAGCGATGTATCTCTCGCCAGCATGGAGCTTGGCCCTTATGCACACTTCATGCAAAAAGAGATACACGAGCAACCACGCGCACTGGCAGACACCATAGAGGCGCTGATTGATGACAATAGCTTCTCCCCTGCTCTGTTTGGTGAAAATGCAGGTGATGTATTCAAGCAAGTTGACAGCATATTGATACTCGCTGCAGGTACCAGTTATTACGCCGCACTTACCGCCAAATACTGGTTAGAAAGCATTGCAAAATTGCCAACTAATGTGGAAATAGCCAGTGAATATCGTTATCGCGAATCTGTGCCAAACCCACGTCAGTTGATTGTCACTATTTCGCAATCTGGCGAAACCCTAGACACGATGGAAGCGCTTAAACACGCGAAGCTATTAGGTCAAAACCTAACGCTAGCCATTTGTAACGTGCAAGAAAGCGCCATCCCACGCGCCTCACGACTAGTGTTTTACACGCGTGCCGGGGCAGAAATTGGCGTGGCTTCAACCAAAGCCTTTACCACACAATTAGTAGCCTTGTTTACTTTGGCCGCGACCTTGGCAAAGCAACGTGGCTTATTGAGTCACGAAGCGGAGCAATCATATTTAAGTGCCTTGCGCCAACTAGCAGGCAGTGTGCAGCATGCACTAAATTTGGAGCCGCAAATTCGTGAATGGGCAAAATCATTTGCCAATAAACAACATGCTTTGTTTTTAGGGCGTGGCATACACTACCCAATCGCGTTAGAAGGCGCGCTCAAGCTTAAAGAAATTTCTTACATCCACGCCGAGGCCTACCCCGCAGGCGAGCTGAAACACGGCCCATTGGCGCTGGTAGATAGTGACATGCCTGTGGTGGTCATTGCGCCCAATGATGCCTTGCTAGAAAAAGTAAAATCTAACATGCAGGAAGTAAAAGCACGCGGCGGCGAGTTGTTCGTATTTGCCGATAGTGACAGCCACTTTACGGAGTCAGAAGGCGTGCATGTGATCCGCACCCCACGTCATGTAGGCGTGCTCTCCCCTATTTTGCATACGATTCCCGTACAAATGTTAGCGTATCATGCCGCTTTAATTAAAGGTACGGATGTAGATAAGCCAAGGAATTTAGCAAAAAGTGTGACGGTTGAATAGTTTGATTTATCAACGTTTCAATAGTACAAACAAGTTGTGATTACATTCATCACAATAAATTTCTGAGGAGAAGCAATGAGTAATGAGCCAAGTATTGGTTGGTTGTTAGAGAATCAGGAAAAAATCGTGCACAAATACTTCCAGATGGGACTGGACGGAAAAATTTAATCTTTGCGGGTTAATAATTTTCTGTTCCTTGGGGTGAGGCTGGCTAAAAACCGGCACGCGCGCCGGCGTAATGGTTTTAAGGCATTGCGCCGCAAGAATAAAATTTTCATTCGGCGTATTACGCTGTGCTAATGCGCCTTATTCGGTTGTTTTAAAATCACTGGCGTGATGTCAAAGCTACCGCCATCATGGCCCAGTAAGATTTCACCATCTTGAATGGTGCAGCTGATATTCATGCTGCGTGATGCAACATTTGCGAGTGCTTGCGTATCAGGCAGATTGATGACGGTGAGGTTGCTGAGTTTTAGCAAGGCTTTGCTGTTTTGCGTCCACCACATATCGGCAATCCGTCCGCCGTAAAGCACCACCACCACTTGTTTAGCGCGCCCTGCGGCTTTGCGTATGTCTTTTTCGGTGGGCAAGCCTACATCCATCCAAAGTTCGATGGCGCCAGTGAGGTCTTTTTGCCATAAGTCGGGTTCTTCATCATCACTCAAGCCTTTGCCAAATATCAGTGTTTCATTGGCATAAAGCGCAAAGCCAAGCAGCCTGACCATCACACGTTCATCGGTTTCTGACGGGTGTTTAGCTAGCGTGAGGCTATGTTGTTGATAATAACTGCGATCCATATTTGAAACTTGGAGATCTATTTTGTAAATAGTGGATTTGATAGCCATGGTGATTTTTAGCGTTCTTTGAAGTGAGTGCATTATACCTATATTACCCCTCGCCTATTACGCTAGCTTGGTTTCTGTTAAGCTTTCACCTTTCAAACTTGTAAATTATCATCATGGCTCAATACGTAATGTCTATGCTCCGCGTGAGCAAAATTGTTCCTCCTAAGAAGCAGATTATTAAAGATATTTCATTATCTTTCTTTCCCGGGGCTAAAATTGGTTTGCTGGGTTTAAATGGTTCAGGTAAGTCAACTGTACTGCGCATTATGGCGGGCGTGGATAAAGAGTTTGAGGGCGAAGTGCAGTGGCAGCCTGGTATTTCCATCGGTTATTTGCCGCAAGAGCCGCAGTTAGACCCTGAAAAAACTGTGCGTGAAGAGGTTGAGTCTGGCATGGGTGAGGTGATGCAGGCGCAAGCTAATTTAGAGGCGGTGTATGCGGCTTATGCTGAACCAGATGCGGATTTTGATAAGCTGGCTGAGTTGCAAGCTAAGTACGAGAATATTATTGCAGCTAGCGGTGCTGATTTAACCACGCAACTGGAAATTGCCGCCGATGCGCTGCGTTTACCGCCCTGGGATGCAAAAATTGGCCCGCTTTCCGGTGGTGAAAAGCGTCGTGTGGCACTTTGTAAGTTATTACTTTCCAAGCCTGATATGTTGCTGCTGGATGAGCCGACCAACCATTTGGATGCAGAATCAGTGGAGTGGTTAGAACAGTTTTTGGTGCGCTTCCCTGGCACGGTAGTGGCAGTAACGCATGATCGTTATTTCTTGGATAATGCAGCAGAGTGGATTTTAGAGCTAGATCGCGGCCATGGTATTCCATGGAAAGGCAATTATTCAAGCTGGCTAGAGCAAAAGCAAGCGCGTTTAGCCCTTGAAGAATCACAAGAATCTTCACGTCGTAAAGCACTGAGTACAGAGTTGGAATGGGTGCGCCAGAATCCGAAAGCACGCCAAGCCAAGAGTAAATCACGTATTGCCCGCTACGAAGAGCTGGCAAGTGCGGAATACCAAAAACGTAATGAAACACAGGAAATCTTCATTCCCACTGGCGAGCGTTTGGGCGACCAGGTAATTGAGTTCAACGGCGTGAGTAAAGCCTTTAAAGATCGTTTGTTGATCGATAACTTGAGCTTTAGTGTGCCAGCAGGTGCGATTGTCGGTATTATCGGCCCGAACGGTGCGGGTAAATCGACATTATTTAAAATGATTACCGGTAAAGAACAGCCAGATAGCGGTGAAGTTAAAATTGGTCAAACCGTAAAGCTGGCCTACGTGGATCAAAGCCGTGATGACCTCAGCAATGATAAAACCGTGTTTGATGAAATATCAGGCGGCTCAGACATTTTAACCGTGGGTCGTTATGAAACGCCTTCACGCGCCTACATTGGCCGCTTTAACTTTAAGGGTGGCGATCAACAAAAGATTGTCGGTAATCTATCCGGTGGTGAGCGCGGCCGTTTGCATTTGGCTAAAACGCTGATTTCTGGCGGTAACGTATTGCTGTTGGATGAACCGTCCAACGACTTAGATATAGAAACCTTACGTGCGTTGGAAGATGCACTACTGGAGTTTGCAGGCTGTGTACTGGTGATTTCACATGATCGCTGGTTCTTAGACCGTATTGCCACACATATTCTGGCGGCTGAAGGCGATTCGCAATGGACGTTTTTTAACGGTAACTATCAGGAATATGAAGCGGATAAACGCAAACGTCTGGGTGAAGAAGGCGCCAAGCCGAAGCGTATTCGTTACAAACCCATTACGCGATAGTGAGCATTAAAGAAATTTATCAACGTGGCCTCGCGTACGGGGCATGCTCGCCTAAACTTCAAAGATGGTAGGAGCGACGCCTCGTCGCCCCTACCTCATTCAACATTGATGCGTTTTTTATGTGGTGCGTTTTTCGCTAAAAAATCCCATAAAAATGGCGGTATAAAGCGCATCAATCTTGCAACCCAGCCCATTTGCCATGGAATTACCACAAAGCGGCGCTTATGCTCAATGGCATCTACAAACTTGGTAGCGGCAACATCGGCATCCATTAAGAATGGCATCGGATAGCTGTTAATGTCAGTCATTGGCGTGCGGATATAGCCAGGGGCGATGGTGGTGACGGCAATATTGTGGTGCAACATTTCAATACGCAAGCTTTCTAAGTAAGCGATAGCTGCTGCTTTTGATGCGCTGTAAGCACCCGCACCTGGCAAGCCACGTATGCCTGCCACACTGGCAATGCCTACCAATTTGCCTTCGCCAGCTTTGCGCATGGCGTCAATAAATGGTTGGAAAGTATGCACTAAGCCAATTACGTTAATGTCCATGACGGCTTGAAATGCGGCAATGTCCTCTTTGTGTGCGGTTAACGTGCCACTGCTTACACCAGCATTGGCAATGACTACGTTAGGTGTGCCGTGTTGTTGTATGAAGTCAGCGGCGGCAGTGGCCAGTGTGGCACTGTCGCGCACATCAAGCGGGTAAATCGCACATTTGATGTTGTAGCTTGCTTCTAAAGTTTGCTGTAGTTTTTGTAAGTGCTCACTACGTCTGGCTGCTAGCCCTATTATGGTATTTTCATGTTGGTGACGCTTGGCATATTCATGAGCAAGTGCTTCACCTATGCCGCTTGATGCGCCTGTAATAAAAACCTTCATGGAAAAAGTCCTGGAAAATATGAATTGAATGATGCGTGTAAAAAAACCCGCTTCTATTTCGAGGTAGAAACGGGTTCATTCTAAGCGGTTAAAGCTGATAGTAAGGTTACTAAAATCACCAATTAAAAATCTTTTTGTAAAAAGCTTTAAACCAGTTTGTTGGTTGGGTTACTTTTTTGCCGGGGTTGCCGCCTTTGCTTTATCTGCGCGAATATTAGTAATAATATAATCCGCTGTTTTTAAAGCGGCATCATTGCTACCAGCCATGGTGCTAGAGGTAATGAATTGACCATTGATAATTAAGCTAGGCACGCCCGTTGCACCTGATGCACGGAAGATGTTCGCTGCACGGTTTAAGCTGGTATTGGTAGAAAATGACCCGAAAGCTTCTTCAACTTTCTTTTTATCTAAACCGCCTTGCTTAGTGACCCAATCAATCGCTGCTTTTTCATCCGTTGGGTTGAGTGATTTTTGTTTGTGAATGGCCTCAAATAATGGTGCGTGTAGTTTTTCTAAAACACCTAAAGTTTCCATCGCATAATAAGTTTTTGCCATTGGTGCCCATGCTTGGTGTGGCAAACCTGGAACGCGTTTAAACACCACATCAGCGGGTAATTTTTTAACCCATGCATTTAATGAGGATTCCATTTGGTGGCAATGGCCGCAGCCGTACCAAAACAATTCGGTCACTTCAATTTTATTGGGGGTGTCGGTTGTGATAATTTGCGCAGTTTTATCAAAATCTTTACCCAGTTGCGGGTCTGCCATCACATTGAATGAGGCAAGTAACATTAAAGCCGTTAATAATTTCTTCATTGATATTTTTCCTTGTAAATGATGCTTTAGATTTGCGTTAACAAATTCACCTATTAGAACGAATGATACTGAATTTGGCTGACAAATTTTTTGTTGATAATAATAGAGTAGCTTTTAATTGACCAGCATTCTGATTATTGGTTTTCATTATTGACTTTAATCAGGTCAGTTTTAAAGCCGTTGCTGGCTAATTCCGCTTTGGTTTTATTGATTTGATCCAAATTATTTAAAGGCCCAACGCGCACACGGTGCCATACCCCTTTGTCAGGAATAGTCGCTGTTTGCACTAACGCCTCAAAGCCTTGTAATGCCAATTTTGCTTTCATGTTGTCAGCATCTTCTTCTGTTGTAAAAGCACCCACTTGTAAAAAATAAGTGCTTTGTACGGCGGCTTGAGGTTGCTCTTCTTTAATTTTGATTTCTTCAGGGGTCACTTTGCGCTCAGTTCCGGGCAAAATGGTGTAAAAATCAAAGCGCGTCTTGTCATCCACGTTATCAGGCTGGTTGTTATTAGCCTCAGGTTGGTTTTTCGCGGTTTCTGCGATTTTTTCAGATATTGGTTTGTTGGGTTTTGCCAAGTTAGTAAATGGGCTATCCGTCCCTTTGATAAACATGACCACTGCCAGTGATGCGGCGACGCCTAATAAAAAACCTACTAATAAACCAGAAAAAAAGGGGCTGCCTTTGCTGGTTCTTTTAGTGCGTTCAGGGCTTGGTTTGTAATCTCTACTCATATTTATGTAATCCTTACCTTTTTGCTACATTTTATTGGGGGCGCTGACGCCAAGTAAATCCAGGCCATTTTTAAGCACTTGTTGCGTGGCGCTGATTAAGCTCAAACGTGCAAGCTTCAGGTGCTCATCATCAATTAAAAATTTATATTCGTTATAGTAACTGTGCAAGTCACTGGCTAAATCTTTTAAGTAGTTAGCAATGACATGCGGCGCAAGCTCAGTGGCTGCATTGACAATTACCTCCGGGTATTCGCTCAGGCGTTGCATGAGTGCGGTTTCATGCGCTGTATTAAGCGGGCTTAAATCTACATTGATTAAGCTTGCAGCATCACCATTCCATTGACTCAGTACGCTGCAAATACGCGCATGCGCATATTGAATATAATAAACCGGGTTATCGTTGCTTTGGCTACGGGCTAAATCAATATCAAATACCAATTGAGAATCAGCACGGCGCGCGGCTAAAAAGTAGCGTGTGGCGTCGCAACCTACTTCTTCAATTAAATCTCGCAAGGTCACATAACTGCCTGCACGTTTAGAGAGTTTTACTTCTTCTCCGCCACGCATGACGGTGACCATTTGGTGCAATACATAATCAGGCCAGCCTTGTGGAATGCCAATATCCAAAGCCTGTAAGCCAGCGCGAACGCGGGTAATGGTACTGTGGTGGTCTGCGCCCTGCTCGTTAATCACGCGCACAAAGCCGCGATTCCATTTGTCGGTATGGTAGGCAATATCAGGTACAAAGTAAGTGTAGCCACCATCGGTTTTACGCATGACGCGATCTTTATCATCGCCGAAATCGGTGGTTTTGAGCCAAAGCGCTTGATGTTCTTCGTAAGTATGGCCGCTGTTAATGAGCGCTTGCACCGTTTGCTCAACACGGCCGGTGGTATAGAGCGCGCTTTCGAGTGAAAACACGTCAAATTTAATTTGAAATGCTTTTAAGTCTAAATCTTGCTCGTGCCGTAAATACGCCACGCTAAACGTGCGAATTGACTCTAAGTCGTTAATATCACCGCTGGCAGTGACTTCAATGTCATCGGCGACTACCGTGTGTTTGGTTAGATAAGCGGCGGCAATATCATTGATATACTCGCCACGGTAACCGTTTTCAGGAAAGCTCACATGGTCAGTCGAGACACCTTTGCATCGCGCCAGAACAGAAATGGTGAGGTTATCAATTTGGGCGCCGGCATCATTGTAATAAAACTCACGCGTCACATCCCAGCCATTTGCATCTAACAAACGCGCTAAACAATCCCCTACCGCAGCGCCACGCCCATGCCCTACATGTAAAGGTCCAGTCGGGTTGGCAGATACAAATTCCACCTGCACTTTTTGTTTATTGCCTATGGTATTGCGCCCATACTGGGGACCCTCTTTAAAAATATCTTTAATTACCACTTGTTTAGATTGTGGACTCAAAAAGAAATTGATAAAACCCGCTCCCGCGATTTCAGTTTTAGCGATGTACTCACTGACTGGTAGCGCTTCAATAATCTGAGTAGCAATCGCACGTGGGTTTTGTTTGAGTGGTTTAGCCAGAACTAGCGCCAAATTTGTGGCAAAATCGCCATGTTCTGCAGATTTTGGGCGCTCTAATAAAATGTTTAAGTCAGCAACGTCAGGCGCAATAGTTTTTGCGACAGTGACTAATAATTGGGTAAGATGTGTTTTCACAATAATTGCATAAAATGCTAAAAGCGGTATTTTAACCTACTGTAGTCACTTTTTCTTTAATCACAGCATAATCAAATCACCATTGCCCAAACCCATACTAAAAATTGCATTAGATGTACCGTTAGACCGCTTATTTGATTATTTAAGTGGTGGTGTTGCCGTGCAAATTGGCCAGCGTGTGCTGGTACCATTTGGCCGTCGTAACCAGATTGGTATTGTGGTGGGTGTTGCAGATAGCAGCGAATTTGCCATAGAAAAACTTAAATCCATTACGCAAGCATTTACTGATGAACAGCCGCTGGATGCCCAACTGTTAAGTTTGGTTAAATTTAGTGCAGATTATTATCAATATCCGTTTGGTCAGGCGTTGTTGGCTGCATTGCCTGCACGTTTGCGCCAAATTGCACCCGCCGTTTCACGCAAGCAATTTGCGTATCAGTTGACAGATTTGGGGCAACAAGCGGATGTTGAGCTAATTACAAAAAGGCAACGTGTGTTGCGTAGCGTATTGGCGGCTTTGCAAATGTCTAACCAATTGACTGAAGCAGAGCTGGATACTATTTCTAGTACTGCGCGCAAAGCCGCGAAAGCGCTAGTCGGTTTAGGTTATGCTAAAAGTAAACAGGTGCTGGCAGTGCAACGTGTGCCAGCCATATTGGCAACGCCTGAGCCGCAATTAAATGATGAGCAGATGCAGGCAGTGGCAAGCATCACTAAAGACATTCATGCTTTTAGAGCGTGGCTATTGCACGGCATTACGGGCAGTGGCAAAACTGAAGTTTATATCCGCCTGATGCAACATATATTGCAAGAAGCTGATTCTCAAACTAATACTTATCAAAATCCCAGCTTTCAAAATCATGGTGCGCAAATACTGGTGCTAGTGCCTGAAATCAATCTTACGCCACAGCTAGAAGCGCGGTTTAGAGCGCGTTTACCTCAATTTACCTTAGTGAGTTTACACAGCAGCCTGAGTGAGAGTGAACGCTTACATCATTGGCAATTGGCACAATCTGGCACTGCGCAAATCATCATCGGCACACGGCTGTCTATTTTTACACCGTTGCCACATTTAAAACTGATTATTATTGATGAAGAGCATGATAGCTCTTACAAACAGCAAGATAGCATGCGTTACCATGCGCGGGATGTGGCATTGGTGCGTGCAAAACGCTTGAATATCCCAGTGGTGTTGGGCTCTGCGACGCCCGCGCTTGAAAGTTGGTATAACGCGGTTGGCAATCAAGCTCAGTCTGATAAAAACCAAGCCAACAAATACGGCTTACTGAGCTTGAAGCAGCGTGCAGTCGCCGCGGCACAGTTGCCACAGATTGATTGTATTGATACGACCAAAGTTAATCTGCAACACGGTCTCACGCCGCAGCTTATTGCCGCGCTACGTTTAAGATTAGCGCGTAAAGAACAGTCACTCTTTTTTATTAACCGCCGTGGTTATTCGCCAGTGTTGTTATGTTCAGCCTGCCATTGGATTGCCTCCTGCACCCGTTGCAGCAGCAAGCTGGTGGTGCATTTGGGGCAGAAGAGATTACGCTGTCACCATTGCGGACATGAGCAAAAAATCCCCAATCAATGCCCCAGTTGCGGCGATGCAGACTTGCACCCTACTGGCCATGGCACACAGCGTTTAGAGCAAACCTTGGCGCAATTGCTACCGACTGCCCGCATTGCGCGGGTGGATCGTGACAGTATCAGCCGTAAACATGCGCTGGTCGATATTTTAGACCGTGTACACAACCAGGAAATTGATATTTTGGTGGGCACGCAAATGCTCGCCAAAGGGCATGACTTCCCGAATTTAACCTTGGTTGGTGTAATTGATACTGACAATGCACTGTATAGCCCGGATTTTCGTGCCAGTGAGCGTTTGTTTGCGCAACTCATGCAAGTGGCTGGTCGCGCTGGCCGTGCTGATAAAGCGGGGCAAGTCATTATTCAAACGCAGTTTCCAGATCACGCCTTATTTAACGCCTTGCGCCGTCAGGATTATGAAAGTTACGCCAATGACTTGTTGCAAGAGCGCGAACAAGTGCAGTTTCCGCCCTATGTGTTTGTGGCCCTATTGCGCGCGGAAGCTAATGATTATGCGCTGGTGCAACAATTTTTGCAGTTTGCATTTGAGCAGGCGCGCAGTTTGAGTAATGAGGTGCTGGTTTATGACCCCGTGCGCCCGCAAATGGAACGCTTAAAAGGCATGGAGCGTGGACATGTGTTGATGCAAGCGAGTCATAGACCTGCATTGCAAAAATTACTTAGCCATTTAGTCAGCAAAATTAGATCTCAGGCTATTGCCGCCAAGGTAAGGTGGGCGGTCGATGTAAATCCATTAGAGTTTTGATTGTGGCTAAAGGCGATTTTCGCATTCTGGAATTAACTGGCTGCAATCAAAATGCAGTAAAATACGGCATTAGGCGGGTGTAGTTCAATGGTAGAACGCTAGCTTCCCAAGCTCGATACGCGGGTTCGATTCCCGTCACCCGCTCCATTGATGATACGATTTATAGAAAACTATGGCAAACCTTGCACCTCCTTCAGTATTAACTTTTGCAGGCACAGACCCCAGCGGCGGCGCAGGTTTGCAGGCAGATATTCTCACGTTTGCCAGCATTGGCTGTCACCCATTGTCTGTGGTGACGGCAATCACCGCACAAGATACCGTGGGTGTAGATGGTGTGCTGGCGATGGACCCTGATTGGGTAAATGACCAAGCACGCGCTATTTTAGAAGATGTTCAAGTGTCAGCATTTAAGCTTGGCTTGTTAGGCTCGGTTGAAAATATAGCAGTCATTGCAGAAATTATGGCTGATTATCCTGATATACCATTACTCATTGACCCGATTTTGACCTCAGGCCGCGGGGATGATTTAAGTAACGATGAAATGATGGAAGCCATGATCGAGTTGCTTTTTCCTCAAGCCACATTGATTACACCCAATAGCCTGGAAGCACGCAGATTTGCTTTTGCCGACGATGCCGATGAAGTGGCACTGACGAATTTAGATGAAAGTGCAGCACGTCTGTTGGCGATGGGTAGCGAATACGTATTGATTACAGGCACTCATGAGCGCACCTCTGAGGTGACCAATACTTTATATGGTGACAGCAAGCTCATCAAAGTCTACAAATGGGAGCGCTTGCCTGGCAGTTATCATGGTTCTGGTTGCACGCTAACTAGTGCGATTGCTGCTTGCATGGCGCATGGGCTTAGCGTTGAAGAAGCGGTGCTAGAAGCGCAGGAATATACCTGGCAAACCCTTAAAAACGGCTTTAGGCCTGGCATGGGGCAATATATTCCTGACCGTATGTTCTGGGCGCGTGATGAAGAAGATACCCCCGTAAACAGCGGTGATGGCAGCGTTAAAACGCACTAGCGCCGTTATTGCTTAAGGTATTTTTGTATGATTACTGGTTTATATGCCGTGACACCAGACGAGCAAAATACCGATGTGCTGGTGGCTAAAGTCGAAGCCGCTCTGCAAGGCGGCATCAAAATTCTGCAGTACCGCAACAAGCGTGCTAATCACAAGTTGCAAACGCAACAAGCGCGCGCACTGTTACCCCTGTGTCGTCAATATCATGTGCCACTGATTATTAATGACTCTATCAAACTTTGCCTGACGTTAGATGCAGATGGCGTGCATTTAGGCGCAGATGACGGCAATTTAAGCGAAGCGCGTGCCAGATTAGGTGCAGATAAAATCATGGGCGCTTCGTGTTATAACCGTTTTGACTTAGCCGTGTCTGCACAGCAAGCGGGTGCAGATTATGTGGCATTTGGCGCATGTTTTGCATCGAGCACCAAGCCACATGCGCCGGTGGCGGAGCTGGAATTATTTACTCGCGCTAGCTCTGAACTTACTATTCCTAGCGTTGCTATTGGCGGTATTACACTTGCCAATGCAAATCAAATAATGCTGGCGGGCGCTAGCTCGATTGCAGTGATTAACGCAATTTTTAATGCACAAGATGTAAAATCAACCACTCAACAATTCACAAAGCTATTCATATCATGACCTCACTCAATCAAACACTCTTTGAAAAATCTTCTAAATTGATTCCAGGTGGCGTGAACTCGCCCGTGCGTGCGTTTCGCAGCGTGGGTGGCACGCCGATATTCTTTAAAAAAGGCTTAGGGTCTAAGTTATGGGATGTGGATGGTAAAGAATATATCGACTATATCAACTCCTGGGGCCCGATGATTGTAGGTCATGCGCATCCGCAAGTGATTAAAGCAGTGCAAGAGGTGGCGGCAAATAGTTTGTCTTTTGGTGCGCCAACTGGTTTAGAGCTTGAAATGGCTGAGCTCATTAACAAGCTGGTGCCAAGTATGGAGCAGGTGCGTTTGGTGAGCAGTGGCACCGAGGCTACTATGAGTGCGATTCGAGTAGCACGCGGCTTTACTGGGCGCAATAAGCTGGTTAAATTTGAAGGTTGCTATCATGGTCACTCCGATGCGTTGTTAGTCAAAGCAGGCTCTGGTTTGCTAACATTTGGTGAACCAAGCTCTGCGGGCGTTCCGGCGGAAGTGGCTGCTCACACTTTAACTTTGGAATATAACAATACACAATCACTAAAAGATTTGTTCGCCCAAATTGGTGATGAAATTGCCTGTGTGATTATCGAGCCTGTGGTTGGTAATATGAACTTAATCGTGCCAACGCAAGAATTTTTACAAACTCTGCGTGAGCTTTGTACTAAGCATGGCGCGGTGCTGATTTTTGATGAAGTGATGACAGGCTTCCGTGTGGCTTTGGGCGGTGCGCAGGCTTTGTATAACATCAAGCCTGACATGACCACGCTGGGCAAAGTGATCGGTGGCGGCTTGCCGGTAGGCGCGTTTGGTGGCCGTAAAGATATTATGCAATGCTTGGCGCCGCTGGGTGCGGTTTACCAAGCTGGTACGCTATCGGGCAACCCGGTGGCAGTGACTGCGGGTCTGGAAACATTGAAGCTGATTCAGACACCTGATTTTCATGCCAAGCTGGCGGCACAAACTAAAAAATTGGTAGATGGTTTGGTGGCGGCGGCAAAAGAGGCCGGCGTGGTGTTTAGTGCGCAAAGCGTGGGCGGGATGTTTGGGTTATATTTCAGTGAAAAATGCCCAACTAGTTTTGCCGAAGTGATGCAGTCTAATAAAGAAAACTTTAATAAATTCTTTCATAGCATGTTGGATGCCGGTATTTATTTGGGCCCTTCTGCATTTGAGGCTGGGTTTGTGTCAGCCGCACATACGGATGAAGATATTGCTTTTACGCTCAAAGCGGCCAAAAAAGCATTTTTATCACTGTCAAATCATTAGTGTTGCACCTAAAGCTTGGCTTTGTGTTGCGCTGTCGCTTGAGGGTGTGAGTTAAATAATCTTTATCTTTCATGCCTATCTTATTGAACTCATAGGTATTTAGCGGTAAACTTGAAGGTTCCGCTAAATGTTTTGTGATTAGATAATATGGCATTAGATTTAAGTAACCAAATTGGTTTAGAGAACACACCAGCCGCGCAGCATAGTGCAGCGTCAGGTACCCCGGAAATATATTCAGGGCGACCAGCAAGGCAGGGTTTATATAGTCCTGCTAATGAGCATGATGCTTGTGGTGTTGGCTTTGTCGCCCATATCAAGGGTAATAAGAGTCACGATATTGTGCAAAAAGGCTTGGAGTTGCTTACCAATCTTACACACCGTGGTGCCACTGGCTATGACCCTAAATTAGGTGATGGTGCTGGCTTGCTCATGCAAATGCCTGACGCGTTTATGCGCAAAGAGGCAGCTAAACTCAATATTAATTTGCCAGCTGCTGGGCAATATGCCATAGGTAATGTATTTTTGCCGCAAGCTATAAAGAACCGCGAAGCATGCGAAGCGCTATTCACTTCAATCATCGTTGAAGAAAATCAAACCTTATTAGGCTGGCGCGATGTGCCGGTTGATAACAGCAATATTGCCCAAGCAGCACGCGATGTTGAGCCAACCATGCGTCAGGTCTTCATTGCGAGCACCGTTGCAGACCAAAACATATTTGAGCGCAAATTATTTGTTATCCGCAAACGTATAGAACACGCAGTCCGCGCACTTGAGCTAAAAGATAATGCCGCATTTTATATGCCTTCATTGTCTTCACGCACTATCGTCTATAAAGGCATGTTGCTCGCGAATGAGGTAGGCGTTTATTACAAAGATCTAAATGACGAAAGTATTGTTTCAGCGTTGGCGCTGGTGCATCAGCGATTCTCAACCAACACCTTTCCTGCTTGGGATTTGGCGCATCCGTTCCGCATGATTGCGCATAACGGCGAAATTAACACGGTTCAGGGTAATGTGAACTGGATGGCAGCGCGCCATGAGGCGATGCGATCAACCGTGTTGGGTGAAGATCTGGAAAAATTATGGCCGTTGATTGTAGATGGACAGTCAGACTCGGCCTGCTTTGATAATTGTTTAGAGTTGCTGGTGGCGGGTGGCTACAGTTTGCCGCACGCAATGATGATGCTGATTCCAGAAGCATGGTCAGGTAATCCATTGATGGATGAAGAGCGCCGTGCGTTCTATGAATATCACGCGGCACTGATGGAGCCATGGGACGGCCCTGCAGCGGTTGCATTTACCGATGGCCGTATGATTGGTGCTACTTTAGATCGTAACGGTTTGCGTCCAGCGCGCTATTTAGTGACCGATGATGACATAGTGATGATGGCATCTGAAATGGGTGTGTTGACATTTCCGCAAGAAAAAATCGTTAAAAAATGGCGTTTAGAGCCGGGAAAAATGTTGCTGATTGACATGGAGCAAGGCCGCATTATTGATGATGCTGAGGTGAAAAGTGCACTTGCTACAGCAAAGCCCTATAAAAAATGGATTGAAAAATCACGCTATTTCCTGAGCGACATGCCAAAAGTGGAAGGTCACCTAGAGTTGGCGGCTGATTTGTTAGATACACAGCAGGCGTTTGGGTACACGCAAGAAGACATTAAGTTTGTGTTGCAGCCGATGGTGCAAAATGGTGAAGAAGGCTCGGGCTCAATGGGCAACGACGCTGCTTTGCCAGTGTTATCTGCTAAACCTAAAGTTTTATACAACTATTTTAAACAGTTATTCGCGCAAGTAACTAATCCGCCGATTGACCCAATTCGTGAAGAGTTGGTGATGTCACTTGTGACTTTTATCGGCCCTAAACCAAACTTGTTAGGTGTGGATGAAGCAACGCCGCCAATGCGTTTGGAAGCCAGTCAGCCGGTGCTTTTGCTTGACGAACTGGAACAATTAAAAGCAATCGCGACACTGACACAAAATCAATATAAATCGCTGGTGTTAGATATTACCTACCCTGCTGAACAAGGTAAAGCGGGCATGGCCGCGGCCGTAACAAGCATTACTAATGCGGCTTCAAGTGCGGTGCAAGATGGCTTTAATATCTTGATTTTGTCAGATCGCAATGTCAGCGAATCACGTGTGGCAATCCCGGCGTTATTAGCCTGTTCTGCAACACATGAACACTTGGTAAAAGCCGGTTTAAGAACTAGCACGGGCTTAGTGATTGATACCGGCTCTGCGCGCGAAGTGCATCACTTTGCATTGCTGGCAGGTTACGGCGCTGAGGCTGTCTGCCCATGGCTCACATTTGAGACGATCAAAGACATGGCGGCTGACAGCTACCTAGCCAATAAAAACTTTGTGAAAGCGATTAGCAAAGGCTTGTACAAAGTCATGTCTAAAATGGGCATTTCTACTTACCAATCTTACTGTGGCGGTCAAAGATTCGAAGCAATCGGCTTAAACAGCAGTTTTGTGGATCAATATTTCACTGGTACTGCTACGAATATTGAAGGTATTGGCTTAGATCAAGTGGCTGAAGAAGCTGTGCGTTTGCATACTTCTGCATTTGGGTCAGACCCGATATTAGCCAATAGCCTGGATGCAGGCGGTGAATATGCCTTCCGTGTACGCGGTGAAGAGCATACCTGGACACCCGAATCTATCGCCAAGCTACAAAACGCTACGCGTACAGGTAAGTATGAGACTTATAAAGAATACGCCAAGCTGA
Source organism: Methylotenera sp. RIFCSPLOWO2_02_FULL_45_14 (assembly GCA_001803395.1). Taxonomy (GTDB): domain Bacteria; phylum Pseudomonadota; class Gammaproteobacteria; order Burkholderiales; family Methylophilaceae; genus Methylotenera. The sequence continues at coordinate 27,146 of MHBU01000008.1, forward strand.
TTAACGATCAAACACGCCGTCATATGACCTTGCGTGGCTTATTTGAAATTAAATCAGCGGGTGCTGCTATTCCGCTAGAGTCTGTAGAATCCGCTAAAGAAATTGTAAAACGCTTTGCAACCGGAGCGATGTCACTCGGCTCAATTTCAACTGAAGCACATGCTACGCTTGCTATTGCGATGAACCGTATCGGCGGTAAATCCAATACGGGTGAAGGAGGCGAAGACGCCAAACGTTTTATTCCAGTAGCGACTGCCTCAAGTATGGCAGCCGTGATTGGTCATGATTTGATTGAAGCTGACGTTGCCTTGCAAGCGGGTGATTCTATGCGCTCACGCATTAAGCAGGTGGCATCTGGTCGTTTTGGTGTAACAGCTGAGTATTTAGCTTCAGCCGATCAAATTCAAATCAAAATGGCACAAGGTGCAAAACCAGGTGAAGGCGGCCAGTTACCTGGTCATAAAGTAAGTGAATACATTGCCAAGTTACGTTTCTCTGTGCCTGGTGTAGGTTTAATTTCACCACCACCACACCATGATATTTACTCGATTGAAGATTTAGCGCAGCTGATTCATGACCTGAAAAATGCCAACCCAAATGCATCAATCTCAGTGAAATTAGTATCAGAAACTGGTGTCGGTACTGTGGCTGCAGGTGTAGCAAAAGCAAAATCAGACCACATTGTGATTGCAGGTCACGATGGCGGTACAGGTGCCTCCCCAATTTCATCTATCAAGCATGCAGGCACCCCGTGGGAGTTAGGGCTGTCTGAAACACAACAAACATTGGTACTTAACCAATTGCGTGGACGTGTTGTGGTGCAAGTTGATGGCCAAATGAAGACAGGCCGTGATGTGCTGATTGGTGCGTTATTGGGTGCTGATGAATTCGGCTTTGCAACCGCACCGTTGGTGGTTGAAGGCTGTATCATGATGCGAAAATGTCATCTCAACACATGCCCAGTGGGTGTTGCAACGCAAGACCCAGAGCTGCGCAAACGCTTTACAGGGCAGCCTGAGCACGTGGTGAACTACTTCTTCTTTGTGGCTGAGGAAGTACGCGAGTTAATGGCTTCAATCGGCATTGCTAAATTTGATGATTTAATCGGTCGTGCCGATTTGTTGGATATGCAAGCGGGTATAGACCATTGGAAAATCAATGGTTTGGATTTCAGTAAAGTGTTCCATCAACCTGATATGCCAGCCAGTGTTTCACGTAAAAATAATGATGTGCAAGACCATGGTTTAATCAATGCGCTTGATAATAAATTGGTGGCTTTAGCAAAACCTGCAATAGAAAAAGGCGAAAAAGTCGTGTTAGAACTTCCAATTTCTAACACTAACCGTACTGTGGGTACAATGTTGTCACACCAAATTGCTAGCCGTTATGGCAATGCAGGTTTGCCAAATGATACGATACGGGTGCACTTTACTGGTACCTCAGGCCAAAGTTTCGCAGCATTCTTAGCCAAAGGTATTAGCTTTGAACTGACGGGTGAAGGCAATGACTACGTAGGCAAAGGCTTATGCGGCGGCCGTATTGTGATTAAGCCGCCTCAAGCATTCCGTGGTATTTCACATGAAAACATCATTGTCGGCAATACGGTGATGTACGGCGCTACCACTGGCGAAGCGTATCTTAGTGGCGTCGCTGGCGAGCGTTTCTGTGTGCGTAACTCAGGCGCGTCTGCTGTGGTTGAAGGTGTAGGTAACCATGGTTGCGAGTACATGACAGGCGGCACGGTGGTTGTACTTGGCTTAACGGGTCAAAACTTCGCAGCAGGTATGAGCGGTGGCGTGGCTTATGTCTATGATGAAGATGGCTTATTTGCTAAACGTTGCAATATGGGCATGGTATCTTTAGAAAAAGTCGAACATGCAGCCAATGCGGCAAAAAATGCCGTGCATCACCTTGATCAGCCGGATGAGGTCACGTTGCTTGCCTTAATTAACAAACACGTCAGCTATACCAATAGTGGGCGCGCCAAGGCGATTCTTGCTGATTGGGAAAATGCGCGCGATAAGTTTGTTAAAGTCATGCCGAACGAATATAAACGCGCCTTAATTGAACTTGCTGAAAATAAAGCACTGATAGCGGCTTAGAGTCGCTTTTAATATGAAATATGTGAAGAGACTCTTAATGGAAAAAGGCTTTATAGTATGGGTAAAGTAACTGGATTTATGGAATTTAAACGTCTGGCCGAGGCGAATTTGCCGGTTCAGGATCGCGTTAAGAACTACAAGGAATTTGTATTGCATTTAACGGACGAGCAAGCCAAACAGCAGGGCGCGCGCTGCATGGATTGCGGCATTCCGTTCTGCACTACGGGTTGCCCAATCAATAATATCATTCCAGATTGGAATGACTTGGTTTACAACCAGGATTGGCGCGGTGCAATTGATGTATTGCATTCAACCAACAACTTCCCTGAATTTACGGGCCGTATCTGCCCGGCACCATGTGAAGCCGCTTGTACTTTAAATATCAATGATGACGCAGTCGGTATTAAATCTATTGAACACGCGATTATTGATAAAGCGTGGGAAAACGATTGGGTACAACCGCAAATTAACCCAAATAAAACAGGTAAAAAAGTAGCGGTTGTCGGCTCTGGCCCTGCTGGTTTGGCTGCAGCACAACAATTGGCACGTGCTGGTCACGCAGTTGTTGTGTTAGAAAAAAGTGACCGTATCGGCGGCTTATTACGCTACGGTATTCCAGATTTTAAAATGGAAAAATCACACATAGACCGCCGTATGGCGCAGATGGCAGCTGAGGGCGTTGAGTTTCGTGTCAATCAACACGTGGGCGAAAACGTCAAAGCAGATGATTTGGTAGAAGAATTTGATGCAGTAGTATTAGCTGCGGGTGCAGAACAGCCACGCGATTTACCGGTCACAGGCCGTGAGTTAGATGGCGTACATTTTGCAATGGATTTTTTAACACCACAGAATAAAGTGGTTGCAGGTGATGTTGTCCCAAACCAAATTAAAGCCACAGGCAAGCACGTCATCGTGATAGGCGGCGGCGATACAGGCTCTGATTGCGTAGGCACATCAAATCGTCATGGCGCCGCAAGCATTACGCAGTTTGAACTAATGCCACAACCGCCGGAAAAAGAAAACAAAGAGTTAGTATGGCCAAATTGGCCACTCAAATTGCGTACTTCAAGCTCGCATGAAGAAGGCGTAAATCGTGACTGGTCAATCACGACTAAAGAATTAGTTGGCGAAAATGGTAAAGTTGTAGCGCTTAAAGGCGCACGTGTGGAGTGGAAAGACGGCAAAATGTCTGAAATTGCCGGGTCTGAATTTACCATCCCTGCAGATCTAGTATTTTTAGCCATGGGTTTTGTGTCACCAGTACAAAAGTTATTAGAAGCCTTTGGCGTAGAAAAAGACAGTCGCGGTAATGCCAAAGCCTCTACCGAAGGTAATACCAGCTACAAAACCAGCAAAGACAAAGTGTTTGCAGCGGGTGATGTGCGTCGCGGTCAATCCTTAGTGGTGTGGGCAATCCGTGAGGGTCGCCAAGCCGCGCGTGCCGTTGATGAATTTTTAATGGGTTCATCTACACTGTCACGCTAATTTGAAATCAAATCTACACAAATGTTAAAAAATCAAAGGATGCAAAGTAATACAGCTTTGTGTCCTTTTTTTTATTAGGTTACTAAAATGAGTCAATTACAAAATGATACTTTTCTTCGCGCTTTGATGCGTGAACCTACCGATTACACCCCAGTGTGGATGATGCGTCAGGCAGGCCGCTATTTGCCTGAATATCGCGAGAGCCGCAAAACAGCGGGCAGTTTTTTAAGCCTGTGCAAAAATCCTGATTTTGCGACTGAAGTGACTATTCAGCCGTTAGACCGTTACCCGCTGTTAGACACTTCTATTTTATTCTCAGATATTCTTACCGTGCCAGATGCGATGGGTTTAGGTTTGTATTTTGAAGAAGGTGAAGGCCCTAAATTTGAGCGCACTTTGCAACAAGAAGCAGATATTCTAAAATTAGCCGTGCCAGACATGGCGAAACTGCAATATGTGTTTGATGCTGTGAGCAGCATACGCAAAGCTTTAAATGGCAGAGTGCCATTGATTGGTTTTTCAGGCAGCCCGTGGACGCTTGCCACTTACATGGTAGAAGGTAAAGGCGGCACAGACTTTTTAAATATCAAGAAAATGGCTTACGCACGCCCGGATTTACTGCACCATATTTTAGAAACCACCGCGCAAACGGTGATTCAATACCTAAATGCGCAAATCGCTGCAGGAGCACAAGCGGTGATGATATTTGATTCATGGGGCGGCGCGCTTTCACACAATGCTTATACTGAGTTTTCACTCAACTATATGCAAAAAATTGTAGCGGGTTTAATTAAAAATAATGATGGCCGCAAAGTGCCTAGCATCGTGTTCACCAAAGGCGGCGCACTATGGCTAGAAGCGCAAGCTGAGATTGGCGTAGATGCACTAGGGCTAGATTGGACTGTAGATATTGGGCAAGCACGTAAACGTGTGGGCGATAAAGTGGCGCTACAAGGCAACTTAGACCCTGCTATTTTGCTATCAACACCAGAAGCGATTGAAAAAGAAGTGGCCAGCGTGTTGGCGAGTTACGGCCATGGCAATGGTCATGTGTTTAACTTAGGTCACGGCATTACCCAGTGGACGCCGCCAGAGAATGCGGCAGCGATGTTAGAGGCGGTTAGACACCATAGTAAGCAGTATCATCAGTAATTAAAAAACCCGCATCATTTGCGGGTTTTTTAATTCTTGCGTCAATTATTTCAATGACATACGTTTCAGCGTGTCATCTTTATCAATAAACTTATGTTTTAACGCACCTGCAATATGCAGGATGATGAATGCCAAAAATATTACCCCTACAATTTCGTGCACCTCTTTAAAAAGTTCACGTAAATTTTTATTATCTAGCCCGGCAATGAAATCAAACCCAAACCACATGACACCATATTTGCTGTTAATGGCCATAATAAGACCACTAACAGGCACGGCAATCATCAATAAATAAAGTAAATGATGTGTGCCTGTAGCGAGTTTTCTCTCCCACGCTTTGTATGAAGAGAGCATGGCTGGTGGGCGATGCGTAATGCGCCAAAGCACGCGGATTGCAATCAAAGCCAACAACGTGATGCCTATCGATTTATGCAAGTTAAAGTAAAAAGTTCTAGGGCTTGCTGCTTCAGAAAGCTGCCAGGTGTAAATGCCTAAATCAAATAAATCGAAGGCAGTTTGCTTGGCGGCCTCTTTCGGGATTTCACTCATATACCAGCCCAGTGCAAACATCACAATAACACCAAGGGCAATAAGGCCATGTAGCACAATGGCAGTTTTCGTATAGCGTGTTGAAGTGTGATTCATAGTAATATCCTGAAGGAAATAAATGTTATGGTATGTGACAATGATCACAAGCAATAATTGCATAAAACCGCATCATTCTAATCGGTAACACTTACATAAGGAATAATTCATGCGAATTTTAATGATAACCATGAGTATGCTGGCTTTTATGGGCTGCTCTCATGCCCAGGTACATACAAAAGTGCAAGCCGATAACTTTGCCATTGAAAATGTTGGTGATGGTATTTATGTGCACCATGGCGCACATTTAGATATTGATACGGGCTATCAAGGTGACATTTGTAACATTAGTTTTGTTGTCGGTAGCCGTGGTGTCGCGGTGATTGATACTGGTGGCAGCCTAAAAGTGGGTCGTCAGCTACATGCAGCCATTCGCAAAGTAACCGCGTTGCCAGTGCTGTATGTGATTAACACGCATGTGCACCCGGACCACGTTTATGGTAATGCTGCATTTTTACCAAGTCACTCAAATGAAGCAAAACCTGAGTTTGTTGGGCATGAAAAATTAGCCAATGCAATGGAGTTTCGTCGTGAGCAATATGCGAAACTGAATGATAAGTTATTGGGTGAAGATGCCAAAGGCAGCGAGCTGATTAAGCCTACGCTGAGTGTTGAAACCACATTGGAGCTGGATCTAGGTGATAGAAAGCTTAACCTAATGGCTCACCCAATTGCGCATACCAATACCGATGTTTCATTAATAGACAGTAAAACTGGCACGTTATTTACGGGCGATTTATTGTTCATTGAACGCACGCCAGTGATTGAAGGCGATATTAAAGGCTTAATTGCAGAAGTTGAAAAACTCAAAGCCAGCCCTGCAAAACAAGTCGTGCCAGGACACGGTCCTTTCGTTAAAGATTGGGTGGCAGCACTGTCTGATTCTCAACGTTATTTGAACGTACTATTGGCGGATATTCGTGCGAGTATTAAAAACAACGACGGTATGGAAAAAGCCATGGACACCGCGGCGGCAAGTGAACGTGATAAATGGAAATTATTTGATATTGCCAATAGGCGCAATGTGAATACGCTTTATCCAATGCTGGAGTGGGAATAAAAATCGGCACTAAGTTATTTCTTAGTACCGATTTTTGTTTAGTATAAGTTTATTTTTTTAAATTATCTAAACTACAAGCGCTTTGTGGATATGCGCTTAGTAAAAGCATGCCACCAGCAATACCTAAATATAAAAACAGCAAATCAGGAATGACTCTTCCTAATACAAGCGCCATAAATATAGCTAAGCCAGCCAGCACATTAGCAACTAATTTAGTTCTAAAGCCAAGCAATAATGCTAGGCCGCCTAATAATTGAATTAGAATTAACAACGGTGCAAAAATACTAGGCAAACCAAACTGCCCTAGTGTCATTTGATATTGCAAGTATCCGTCTGGATGGCTGGCAATGGCAGTCAACTTAAGTATGACTATCCCTAAAAAAACTGCGGCTAAAAAAATTCGCGCGATAGTTGTTTGATATTTTTGCATAGTAAACCTTAAATATAAATGATTAGTTAAATTAACTCGAAAGATAAAGAGGCATAATGCCTGTTACTGCTATAGCCCGCAAGGGGGTAAGCCTTGCAACATAATTTCAATGTTCAAAAAGTAACATGGCAAACCCACGCCGCGCAATTAAAAGCGGTGCGTGAGCAAGTGTTTATTATAGAGCAACAAGTGCCCATCGACTTGGAATGGGATGGTTTAGATGAAACAGCACAACATTTGTTAGCGCTCAATGATGCTGGCGAAGCCATGGGCTGCACAAGGCTGCTGGGTGATGGCAGCATCGGGCGTATGGCAGTGTTGAAGCTTAGTCGCGGTTTAGGCGTTGGCACAGCGCTACTCAATATGGCGATTGCACACTATCAGCAACAAGGGATTAAAACCATTACGCTTTCAGCACAAGTGCATGCAATCCTTTTTTATGAAAAAGCAGGGTTTAAAGTGTGTAGCAAGCCCTATTTAGACGCCAACATTTTGCATGTGGATATGCAATTGGCGCGATAAATTGCTTAAAGCAAGGCTATTCTATAAAATCTCACCTTAATAGAATTTAAGTATTTTTAAAAAATTCATTTACCCAACATTCTTCAAGGATTCTTCATGTCAAAAATCATTTTTAAAGCTGGTGAAGCGACTATTTACACCGAAGGTAAAGACACTGGCGCGGCGATGCCGGAAATTTTAATCGGCAGCATTGATGGCCCAGTAGGCCACGCATTTGCCAATATGATGGCGCAAAGCAAGGGTCATACGGCTATGTTTGCAGTGCGTGATTTAAACCAACTGGTGCGTCCGGCATGTATGATGGCGCCAAAAGTCACCTTAAAAGACAGCGCGAACATTGAGTTGTTTGGTGGTCTGGTGCAAGCGGCTACTGCCGATGCCATTTTGGATTGTGTGATCGAAGGCATTATTCCTAAAGACCAAGTGAATGATTTGTGTATTATCAGTTTGGTATGGATTGATCCGCGCGCGGCTAAAGATGAAAATTTAGACAAAGCGGATATGTATAAAAATAACTACGATGCGACCAAATTGGCGATTAAACGTGCATTAAACGATGAGCCAACGATTGATGAGTTAATTGCAAATCGTCATACAATCAAACATTGTATGTGGGAAGATTCTTGGGATCAGAAATAAGTAGAACCCCATCAGATAAAAAAGCGGCTTATAGCCGCTTTTTTATTGGCGAATGTTTTTGTATTGCTTGAAAATATTAGTTATAAAATAGGTAGTTACAAAACCGTTAATCTTTAACTAAGGACTGGCGCACACTACGCACCAGTTGAAACACTGACCAGCCCGTTTTTAACAATGCACTAAAGCGGGCAATGTGTAGTTTGCGTATTAAACCTGCCGATAAAGTGGTAACACTCAACATTAAAACAGGGTGCTGTTTAAAATAGCGCACTACCTGTAAACCGCGGTCTGCAATGATGAGCGGTCTGCGTAATGGCGCCATACTATGAGCTAACTCAATGCGTTGTGACGCCGCTTTGAGAAGCAGTTTTTGGCGACGTTCAGCTAATGTGGTTAATTTGTGATGCACCGATTTCCCCCAGATTGGTTTACTTGTCTGCATCAAGCTGTTGGTGATCTTTTGATAACTCAGCCAAACTGACGGCAAACATTCTAGGCATGGCTTTTAAAGCGCGTATCGCAAGGACGCACAGCGATAAACCAGCTACAAAGAAAACACTAGTCAGAGTGCTTAGTACCAATAGCCGGTGGGTATCCCAAAACACTACGACTAACAAAATAGCGAGTAACACGATACCAAAGCAAAGGCAAAAAAGTGACACAAAAGCCATTACCAATAGTGAAATTAGCCGTTCGCGACCTTCTTCTAAGTCTGTGCTAATTAGCTCAAGGCGAGTATGAACGATGGCGACGAGTGTTGCTGCCAAGTTTTTAAGAGAGGTAAATAACCCCTCTTCTAAATGATTATTTTCTGCAGCCATCTAGAGTTAGCGCCGACCAATAAGTAAGCCGATGATCAGGCCAACACCAGCAGCAACGCCAACAGCGCGCCATGGGTTTTCATGTACATAGTCATCCGTTACTCGGGCGGCAGCCTTAGATCTCTCTACGAGTGCTTCCTGTGCATCTGCCATTTTTGCTTTCGCTACAGCAAGCGACTCTTCCGTTTTAGCGCGTAGTGAGGCAAGGGCTTCTCCACCTTGACTTGCGGTGGCTTTGATGAGCGCTTCTGCATCGCCAATCACCACTTTAAAATCAGAGATCAATTGTCCCTTGGTGACATCTATTCCAGCAGGTAAATTATTTGTACTCATTACAGTTTCTCCTTGATGTTATTGATAGCAATAAGTGATGTGACCATTATTTAAACACTTAATTTCATGTGCGACTTTCACCAACACTATATTCATGCTACGCCTCACGACCTTTTTCGGCAAGGTAATTGCTGACTTTATTTGATATTTCTTAAGCTTGGTCGAAGGGAAATCCGCTAGATGGAAAGTCTGGTTTAAGCATCAATTTTGAGTTAAAGATAGCAATATTTTGCGTACAGGTGCGGGAATGGCAGCGCCAACCGCATCTTCTATACTTAGCCATACATGCCCAGATTCTTTGGCCTGAGTGGATTGTTTGAGTACCTGTAAGGGCTGCGGCTGAATGTGTAGCTTAAAATGTGTAAAGATGTGGCTTAATATCGGTAACGGCCGACTAATCTGTACGCTCATACCAAATTTGTTGTGTGAGATCGCTGCAAAATCATCGGTGGCTTCAGTTTCAGGAAAGCTCCATAATCCGCCCCAAATGCCAGTGGGTGGGCGTTTTTCAAGCAACACTTCATTGCCATGCATCAAGATCAGCATGGTAATTTGTTTTTCGGGGATGGTTTTACGTGGCTTCAGCGTGGGAAGCTTACTGACTAGATTCTGTTTGTAAGCCTCACAACTACTATTTAATGGACAGGAGCCGCACTTAGGTTTGCTTCTGGTACACAGTGTGGCGCCTAAATCCATCAGGCCTTGTGTATATGCCACCATCTCTGTTTCAGGCAATAAACTCTCAGCAAGCGCCCACAATTGTTTTTCAATTTTGGGGGTACCAGGCCAGCCTGCAATCGCAAAATGTCTTGTAAGCACACGTTTTACATTACCATCGAGGATGGTTTGCACTTGATTGAATGCAAATGAAGCAATTGCCGCTGCGGTTGAGCGACCAATGCCAGGCAGCGTTTGAATGGCTACAAAGTCTTGCGGAAACTCACTACTATGCTCATCCATAATGGTTTGTGCTGCATGGTGTAAATTGCGCGCTCTTGAGTAATAACCTAAGCCACTCCAGTGCTGCAATACTTCATCTTGTGTGGCATTAGCGAGCGTGGATATAGTCGGGAATCGCGTCATGAATTTGCTGTAATAAGCAATGACAGCAGACACTTGTGTTTGCTGTAGCATAATTTCTGAAACCCAAATAGCATAAGGGTCAGTGGTGTTTTGCCAAGGTAAATCGTGCCGCCCAAACTGTTTTTGCCATGTAATTAGGCGATTTGAAAAGTCATTCATCTGGTATGCTAGTATTTGACCTAAAAAGTGTTTAATTTGAATGAGGAGATAACATGAAACAGTTTCTAATGATGGTGCTAATCGGCTTAGTGGTTACAGCATTTTCAGCGTGTAGAATACTACCGCCAGGACACGACCCACATGGCCCTGGTAACAGTGAAAATGCACCAGGTCATAACAAATATTAGCAAACGCTAGGTCGTGTTGCCCACGCCATTGGGCACGGTGTTAAAACTTAAGTAGTTTTTTAAGTTTAGCTGCGGCCTTTTCTTTGGCTTGGTCTTCTGCTGATTTTGGTGCTTCAGCAGGTGCAGCTGGTTGGGCTGTGCTATCTGTATTAGCAGGCGCTTCTGATGGTGCCGCATCAGCTGGTTTTTTCTTGCCTAGCAAACCTTGTAACGCATCTACTTTATCGCCACCGCCAAGCAACTCTTTTACCGCGCCGCCCTTGTCACTGCCCACTTTATCTAATAAATTAGATTTAGCAACCGCAACGCCAATGGCAGCAAAGTCCATGCCGTATTTAGGTGCAGAGAATGTGCCTGTAATTTTTACCGGAATAGTCAGGCCTGCTAAAGCATCCAAATCAGCACCACCCTGCCCTTTAAGTGACTTTACCACGGTCGGTTTGGCTAAATAGTTAATGGTTTCCTTACCAATATCAATGTCACCACGGCTATCGCCTTTTGCAAGCCTTAGAATCGGCGCTTTCATGGCGAGGTCTTCGTTGTGCGCAACACCATTTTTAATATCAAAAGAAGCGGCTAGCTCGCTAAAGTCGGTCTTTTTAGACTTGTCAGCGCCGATGCTGCTTTTGTCTTTGAACAGGTCGGCCCTGGATTTCATGTCGCGAATCGTACCCGCAATATCCACGCCCTTTACCGCACCATCTGCAAGGTTAATAGCAGCTTTACCGTTTAGCGCTTTTTTAAGCGCACCTACACTGTTGCCCGATGTTGTTACATCAACACTGAGTGAGCCTTTTCCGTCCAGCATATCGTTGTTAATGGCATCTACTAACAATGGGCCAATGGCAATGCCTTTCATGTCTTGTTTGAAGCTGATGTTAGGCGTAGCACGCGCATCCACTTTGAGCGTGCCGCTCATGCTGCCCTGATACAAATTGGCGGAAAATGGCGAAACAGCTACCAATCCGCCATCAGCTTTAAGACCAATTTGTACGTTTTGCGTGGTTACGTTGGCCAGTTTTAGCCAGCCAATTTTCGCGTCACCAGACGCGTTAAGCTTTTTTAGCGCACTCAAATCAATCGGTGTATCGTCAGTACCTTTTGCTGCTGGCTGGTCACTTTTGGTGATGTATTTATCTGCATCTAATTTATCAATGTTTACGTTAAAGCTATAAATCGGGTCGCTAAAACGTGCAATGCCTATATTAGCGTTAATTTGGCTATCATCCACTTTCGCGGTCACTGGATTTAAGTTTAACTTTTGACCATCTGCTTTCAGGTCGATGCGGATATTGGACGCTTTGGTTTTGCCGTATTTAAGGTTGCCAATGCGTAGCGAGCCATCAGCGTTAAGCGCTTTAAGTGCGCTTAAATCCAGCGGCTTATCACTCGCTTTGCTGTCGGTTGGCTTGGTGCTGTCACTGACATATTTATCCACATCTATCTGGTCAATATCAATATCAAAGGTGTAAAGGGGGTTTGCAAAATGGCTGATCCCTACACTACCTTTGATGCGGCTATCGTCTAACTTTACGTTGAGGCCAGTTAATGCCAACTTTTCGCCATCCGCTTTGATATTGACGTTTAAACCTGAAACTTGGTATTTTTCATACAAAATGCTGCCCACATTTAGCTTGCCGTCTAACAACAGTGATTTCAGTGCGCTAAGTCCACTTTTATTTTCCTGGGCAGGCTGATTGGATTTTACGAGCAGCTTATTGAGGTTGAGCTTGTCGGCATTCAGGTTAAATTTGATATTGGGTTTTTTAAAGCTGGCGACTGCCACATCGCCATTTAATTTGGTGTCATCGATATTTAAGTTAAATTTGCTATTCACCAATTCATTTTTAATATCCGCATGCAGGGTTAAATCAAAGCGACCTTGCATCGCGCCATTGGGTAAGCTTGGGTCTTTAATGTCTAAATTGCCCGCAAGTTTGGGTAAGTCAAAAATCAGGTTTTCAAGATTGCCATTAAAGGGTGAAGAAAACTTACCGTTAATGGTGCGCTTGCCTTGTACGCCAGCAATATCGCCTGTAATGCCGCTACTTTGCACGGCTTTGGGTGAGCCTTTAATGTCAGCTAACACCAAGTTAGCCTTGAAAGTATCGCCGGCTTTATCATGCGACAAACTAACGGTTACTTTTTTGCCAGTGACCTCATCTTTTTGCGCGACTAATTCAGGTGCATTTAAGTCTAGCTTAAGTTTAGCGCCACTAAATTGCCCAGAAACGGCAAGCTTTAAGCTATCAATCAAAAATTCACGTGTTTCAGGTTTTGCATCAATATCACCGTTGGCAGTAATTTCCACCTCTTTACCGCCTAACAAATCACCCTTGATTACTGCATCTAGGCCTTTTGCCACAAAGTGCTTGGTCTCAGGGTCAACTAAAAAGTTGCCTTTGAGTTTGGCATTGGCAGAAAGTGCAGGTTGGTTTGAGGCAATAGAAAAATCTGTTACCAAATCGACTGGCTCAGCCAAGGCAATATGACCAGAAGTTAAATTGAATTTAGAGAGTGCGTATTTGGCACCTGATCCTTCGTCAGTGTAGGTCACCGTAGAGTTACTTACTTTAACGCCATCGACATCAAATTTAATGACTGGTGATTCTTCTTTACTCAGTAAATCATCAAAATTGGTGGTGCCATCTTTATATTTAATGATGTTGGCATTTGCGCCATCAATATAAATGGTATCGACTACCAACTGTTTTTTGAGTAACGGCAATATCGCAAGCGCTACTTTTGCGCTTTGGATAGAGGCGAATTCTTTATCAGATTTGTGTTCTGAAATAGAAATTTTGCCTAAATTAGCACCAATTTTTGGCCAAAAAGCCAGCTTGATGTCACCTTCAATGATTAAGGTGCGCTCTTTTTTGTCTTGTACTAATTTGATAATCAGTGGTTTGTAGTCATTTGGGTTAAAAGTCGCGGCGATAATTGCCACCACTAATAGCAGCAAGGCAATGACACCAGCTAAACCAAACAAACCATATTTTAGAGATTTTTTCATGATGGGCTCTATCAATTATAAGTTAATCAAACTTCACGGATTACTCAAGTTTACAACGTCTGTGTTTTGCAATAAAGCAAAGCACTCTCCATAAACAAAAACCTAATTAAAATACCAAATAACAATTAAACCAAGTGCAATGCGATACCAGGCAAATATTTTAAAATCATGGGTCGCAACAAAGCGTAGCAAAAATTTAATGGCCACCAATGCTGAGATAAATGCAGTAACAAAACCTACGGCAAACATGCCGATGTCATCTACTGAAAGCAGCTGCCGACTTTTAAGTAAATCATAGCCTGTGGCCGCAAACATAATGGGGATGGCTAAAAAGAAAGAAAACTCGGTTGCAGTATGGCGATTTAAACCAAAGAGCATGCCGCCTAAAATGGTAGCGCCGGCACGTGATACGCCGGGAATTAGCGCAGCAGCTTGAGCTAAACCTATTTTTAAGGCTTGTTTATGGCTCATGGCATCAATGGAAACAGTTTTGCCTTTGAGCGGTATTTGCTCAATAGCCAAAATAGCGATACCGCCAGTAATCAAGGCAACCGCTACGGTAAGCGGTGAAAATAAATACTCTTTAATTTGCTCGTGAAAGACCAAGCCGAGCAAGGCGGCAGGCAAAAAAGCAATAAACAAATTAAGCACAAAATCTTGCGACTTACTTTGGTTGGTAATGTGTAAGGCGGTGTAGATAAGCTTGCGGCGGTACTCCCAGCACACGGCCAGAATTGCCGCGAGTTGAATCACAATGTCGAACACCTTGGCTTTGTCATCATTAAAGCCGATTAAGTCGCCCACAATGATGAGATGCCCCGTGCTGCTAATCGGCAAAAATTCAGTAGCGCCTTCAACGATGCCTTGAATAAAGGCTTTGAATAGTAAAATTAGATCCATATTTCCATTTGTTCGAGATGATTTTTTATTTAAACTTAGCTTAACAAAAAAGGGCAGCTAAGAGGCCCATTGTTGATTGTTTATTTGAGCAAGCCTAACAGCGCGCTCATTAGGTTGCCTGAGTTAGCATCCACTTCGCCATTCGGCGTCATTTTATCAATGACTTGTGGCAAATATTCGGCAATTTTATTGCCGATGTCACTTGGGCTCGTGCCTAATTTGGTGGCAATATTTGCCAGCGTGTCACTCCCTAATACTTGCGTGATTTGTTCGGCTGAAATCGGTAAGTTCTCACCCTTGCCAACCCATGAAGCCGCCTCCGCTGCAAAGCCAGCTGCCTTGAATTTTTCTAAAACGCCTTCTAAGCCACCATTTTGGTTAAATAAATCCATGGCTATTTGTACCATAGCGCCCTTATCGCCGCCTAACTTACCTAATGCTGCACCTGCTATGCGATCAAACAATCCCATCATGCTTCCTTCAGTTTTTCAAACGAGTAAAAGTAGCTTAAAAACGCTCATCATTGCGTAAATAGCGCCACTGCCCAACGGGTAATTTACCTAAGTTTACACTGCCAATACGCACGCGTTTTAAACCCACCACGTGCAAACCTACCATTTCACACATACGGCGAATTTGGCGTTTTTTGCCTTCACGTAATACAAAGCGTAATTGATCTTCATTTTGCCAGCTTACTTTAGCAGGTTTGAGTTTTTCACCATCTAAACTTAAACCAAAATTAAGCAACTTCATATTGGCTTCAGTTAAATTTCCCTCTACGCGCACGAGATATTCTTTTTCTACGGTTGAATTTTCACCGATCAAATGGCGTGCCACGCGCCCATCTTGAGTAAGTACTAACATCCCTGTCGAGTCAATATCCAGGCGACCAGCCGGCGCTAAGCCATGCAAAAAACGACGCTGAAATTCTTTAGCGTGGTGCTGATTCAGCTCAGGATCATCCAGCCACTCGTTATCGGGGTGCACCAGCACAATCGCCGGTTGGTAATCATCCTCCGCCTGCCCGCTCACATAACCCACGGGCTTATGCAAAATAATGGTGACTAATTCTGATTGCACCTCATGCGCATAGCTACTGATCACAATTTCAGCATCCGGGTTAATGCGCGAGCCTAGCGTATCAATAATCACGCCGTCCACCATGACCCAGCTGTTCATAATCCATTCGTCCGCCTCGCGACGTGAGCAAATGCCACGCTCCGCCATGACCTTTGAAAGCCGTGGTAAATCAGTGCTGACAGAAGTAGATTTATAGGCGGCCTTTGCGGCAGCGCCGTATTGCGGCGTAGCAACCGCATCATAACCATCGCGCACCTTGCCACCACGGCGCGGCGCTTGCCGATACTGCGGCTCTTCTTTACTCGGCCTAGGCGTGGTGCGCGTATCAACGCCATGCGCTCTAGGTTGCCGAGGCTCTTGACTATTATCGGCTGGTCTAGCTTCAAATGGCTTGCGCTCATTCGGCGCAGCATCCGCTGAAGTTGTTTGATGTGACTTGCCATCAAAACGATGATTTCGCTGCCCCGCTCTTGCTGGTGATTGGTTGGATGGCGCACGGCTCGCTGGCTCTTGCCGCACTGGCTGTGGTTCTACCCTAACCGGCACAGCGGCTTTAGGCGGCGCCACGCTGCGGTCACGCTTTGCAACCTCTGTACGCCGCACAGGGGCTTTGCTAGTTTTAACAAGCTCGCTATCGGATTTTTTGCTAAGTTTAAGTGTGGTCAAAATAATCTGCATTCATTTAATTTGTAAGGCTATTTTAACAAAATAAAGCTACATTCTCTGAATTATTAAAGCGTTAGCTGCAAAGTTTATTTCGGGAGAATGTGTTGTAAATAAAAGGTATCCGTATTTCATGATTGATTTGCCATTCTTAATTAAGCATCTGCTTTAGAGTACCTTGATTTAGAAGTTATGGGGCAACTTGCGGCCAATTACAGCCATTTAGAGCAGTTAGTTCGAGCCTGATTGGGGGGCCAATTAGATACAAAAGTGGGCACTCTTTGCGGATTGCCCTTTTTTGTTTCTGCAACCGCATAAGCAAGCGCATCATAGCTGCCAGAAATATGCGCCTCGTTGCCTTCAATCGTAATCTCATTTACCAATAGCTTTAAATAGTCCTTACCAAAGCGTGAGCTACGATCTAATAGTCTTGATCTTAGTGCAGTGCTAAATGCGCTGATATGTTGCGGCTTGAGTATATCAGTCGGCATTTCACGCTGACGTTTCAAGCTGGCGATCTCTAGCAGTACGTCTTGCCGTCTAGCTTGGAGTTTGTGCGAGCGATGCTGCAAGGTTTCATCCAATGGTAGAAAGCCCTTCTCAACCGCTTCAAATAGCCTCTCGGAGCTTTGCTTGAGTGTTTCCATTTCTTTCTGTAACGGTTTGAGGCGTTCTGATTGGTCGGCGTGTGAGGCTTTGTGCAGTTTTCTCATCTCATCCAGCATGATCTGCACACGATCCGCCGTAAAAACTTTGTCTGCAAGGGAAGTAAGGACGAGGTCATCTAGTTTCTGCATGGGAAATGCGGGCATGGTGCAGAGGTTAATACCCTTTCCTATGCGCGTGTTGCACTTGTAGTAGCGATAACGACCGCCTTTACCTGTTGCAAGAGTAAGTCCAGCGCCACAGACACCGCATTTAAGTAGCCCAGTGAGCAGGGTTGGAGAGTTGACTAATCTCGGCGGCACTTTTGCGCGCGCGCGCGCCGCACGGCGGCTGCGTGCGTCCTCATACGTTGCCGCCGAGATAATTGGTTCTAACTCTATCCTGATCCATTCGGATTCAGGCTTCAGCTCTTTGGTTTTTTGGTCGGTCTTGTTGAAGTAGTATTCGCCTTTGTAAGTCGGGCTGGAAAGTATTTCATGCACCCTGCTGCGATTCCATTTCTGAGTGCGTAGCATGATGTTTTTGTTATTCAAATACGTCGCTATATCTTTCGCACCCATAGAGCCTTGCTCATTACCATGCAAATATAAATCGTAGATATGTTTTACCGTAACCGATTCGGCAGGATCAATTTCAATGCGTTTCTTGATCTTGCCCTTGCTGCCGATAAGCTCAGTATCAAACGTGCGATAACCGAATGGCGGACGTGAGCCGTTGAAGTAGCCGCGTCTGGCATTCTCTTTCATGGCGCGTAATGTGTGCTTGCCGTTTTCTTTACTGGAGTATTCATCAAACAAGCTAAAAATCTTAGCGGCCATCTCCCCTGCTGGATCATCGCTGGTGAGCTGGGTTATGGAGATGATCTTGCAACCAGCCCGTTTGAGCATGCGTTCATAATTGAGAAACTCGAACATATCTCTAAAGAAGCGTGAGCGACTGTGAATGATAACCGCTTCATAGGGTTCACTGTCACCCGTGGCATCGGCAATCATTTGCTGAAAGGCTGGACGTTTATCATCAGTAGCGGAAGCACCAGCTTCGACATATTCCATCGCCACAGCATGACCATTCGCCGCACACCAATCACGCATCTGATTTAATTGGTCTGGGATAGAAAGGTCTTTTTCTGCTTGTTTGACTGTGGAAACTCTTGCATATAGTGCAACCGCCATGATGATTTACTCCTTAGTCTTGCTCTATGTTTTGGATCATTTCTTTTAGTATTTCTGGAAATACTACGCTGATTAAACGCAGCTCCTCTAATAGAACATTATCTGAATCTATAAATTGACGGGCTGTGAAAGCTACATCGAAGTTTTGATATTTGTTCACGCATCATGGCACCCCCTTTCTTGCATAGTCTATTCCCGCCCATTCCCGTCCATCCCATGCTGCTTTTGAAGTAACAGCGACTTTAATTCTTGTTCCAAGCCACGCTCACCAAGTTCATTTAAAAGCAGCTTTTTAAATGCCTGAAATTGATGTTCTGGTAGCGATGATTGGGCAATCAGTAATATCCGATTTTTACGGGTATTGAGTAGCGTAATTGCCGCATGA
>MHBU01000008.1:45649-65454 GCA_001803395.1 Methylotenera sp. RIFCSPLOWO2_02_FULL_45_14
TGAGCGCTTATCATTCACCAATCCTCATTTGTTCAACGCGCTTGTTTACATCATTTTGCCAAGTCAATGGATCGTGTAATTCCATAATTTTGTTTTGCAGGTGCGTGAAGGCTTCATCCACGTAGGATTTTTCTACGCCTGTATAAAGTGCATCAATCGCCGCCACTCTTTTGATGTAGCCATAGACGCTGATGGCAATCCGAGTAAAGCGCTCTTCTAGCAAGGCTAATGCGTCTAATTCACGAACGATGCCCAACCCCTCCATTTGGTTGACGCGCTCAATCAGGTCTAGCCATAAGGGGTGCAGAGGCCAACGCGAACGATTGCTGTCATCGGCTTTTATGCGTAACGTGGTGTGATCTTTTACCAGTATGCGCAATAGGTCGCCTTGGCGCTCTTTCAAATCCTCAAAAGATTTAATGCCAACGGTGCGCAACCGATCTTTACGGATTTGCCATTCAATACGCCATACGTCATGGTCTATGCCCCAAATGTCATAGAACCAAGTTTTAGCGCTGGTTTCGGTTATTTCATCACATTTGTTATACACCCGCAGAAGGGTATCACCCGCGCCAAAGTTAAAGGTTTGCACCTTGCGATCTTTGCGGTATTGATTATCTTTTATTGCAGCCGTAATAAAATTGTCTGCATCAAAATCAATTGCAGGCAGGTAATAATCAAAGGTGAAATCCACCCGTGATAGGGTTTCAGCTTTATAGGGCGTAAGCCCTAGCGATTTAGCCCAATCAAGAAAGCGTTGGTGTAAATTAAATGCGCCTTCATGCCATAGCGCAATACTTCGATAGGTCACGTAAAAGTTAGGGTTATTGAACTCACCAAACTGGATGCTGAATGTATCGTTTTCAATCAAAAACGAATAGCCGCTACCAGTACCATGTGAAGCAAGCAGGAATTCTTCACAGCCTAACTTAATGGCTTTTGGCTTGCGAATTTTAGAGCGTACTAGCTCTTCCTTTTGTACTGCAAGTGCTTCAAAGTCCAGTATGCAACCATCCTCACGCATCAAATAATATGCACATTCAATGGTGTCGTGACCAGAGATGAGATGGTTAAAACTAGACATTACTTTTTCTTGCCAAGTGTTTGACTAACGCTTGAATTAGCTTTATCGATTTGCTCTTGTGTTACGTGATGAATTTCTTGTGCTATCTCTTGAGGTAACTCTTTAAGCAAAGACTCCATGCCAACCTCTAACAACTGATTGATCATTGCTGATACGCTGCAATCTGCTTTCTTTGCTAGATTTTCAATTACCACAAATATATGTAATGGGAAGCGATGACTTCTTTGCACAGTTGCCATCGATGTTGAAGTATTTGCTGTACCCGCAATAACTCCTGCTAAATGCTCTGCTTTTGTAGGTTCATACTGCTTTATCATAACGACCTCGCGTTTGGGTTTTTTATGTAACACTTAATGGGTTACAAATTTAAACCCAATCACTAAAGATGTCAATAGATGAAAATCAGTTAGCTTCTTTATTTGAGTTTTATCGGATAGTATTTATTTTATGTATTTATAGCCCCCCGTGTTACATGAACGGGGTTTAGTTTATTGAGTAGGTAGGAAATAATTTAATGAAAACATTTCAAGATACTGAAACAGGACAGCTCCATTGTTTTGAAGATGATGCCGACTTAACTAAATTAAAAATACCAAATACGTTATCTGAAAATGTAATTCCCAAACCTAGTGACGCGCATGTGTGGTACGAAAATAATTGGATTGAAAAAGCAAAAGCCCCCGATAATTACATTGCTCCAGTATCGTCTCTGCCGATTTACAATTCAGCTTGGGTAGGATTTATTGCACCCTATAGTATTGTTGTGACCGATATAAACGACAAAGTAGAAGTTTCACTTGAAGATGTAAATACAAACTCTTACAGCGGGAAAATGCTATCAAAAATAGTCGCAAAAATTCCGCTAGATAATTCGGATCAAATTGATGCTTTGATCAGTTACGATGGAGGAATTGCAATTCCCTATAACAATAATTATCAAAAAGATGGTGATGCTATTAATAAAATTAATACTATTTTATGTGCGATTTTGCTTGGTGGTTTGCACGTAGAAGTGGTTAATAGCAGTAATTTACAAATAGGCGCTCTTAACTCTGATAATAATATTGACCTTTATAAGCTTTCACTACATAACAGACTTCGTAATAACATGACTTCGCTGGATGAGCGATTAGCTCCACTGATATTTCCAAGAACAATCCTTATAGCCGATCTAAAAAATGCATTTAATAACGGAATTCTCGTAATAAATGCAATAAAGAACTTTTCTCCTTTTTATTTAATTCATGGCTTTTCTGCCATCACTCACAACAATTTAAGTGATGCCTTAAGTAGTCTTTGGATAGTTGTCGAACAGTTAACATCATTTTTGTGGGAGAGCAAATTTTTAAAAACGGATAGCTTACATCCAACCGAGAAAATTAATGGAAGGCTTGACTCTTTAAAAGATAATCGCACGTATTCAACATCTGTAAAACATGAACTACTGTGGCAAACTAAGTTTATTTCAGAGAATTGTTACTCTGCACTTTCATCAGCTAGGCAAAGGCGTAATAAATTAGTACATGAAGGGTTTGTACCAGAAGTACTTATAATAATAAATCTTTGGAATAATCTCCCTGAATTATTTGAAAAAGCTTCAGGCATTAATGAATTTGGCATTCGTAAATTAAATTTAGTTAATGTATTAGAAACTAATAGTCCACAAAATTATAATTTTGATGACTGGGCAAGGCTTACAAAAATGTTATAAATGAAGGTGTTCAGAAAAGTATAATTACTATATTCCAGTTCTCATTTTTGTTTGAATTGGTGAAGCATTCTAGGCTCGAACATATGACTGCAACGGGGCAAAAGTTCCGCTTCACGCAGGTCTGTTATCGGGAGGTCTAATCTCTGCGTTAATTTGCTAAAATCAATTACAAACCACGGATGTCCTAAATAAAAAAGCAGGCACCAATCCTGCTTTTTCACAAATAGAACTTGCAAGCCGGAAAACTTCAGCCACGCAGGAGTCTTTTATTGTTTAAACCTTCTGATAAACCTCGCTGCCTTTTTTCACAAACTCAATCGATTTTTCCTGCATGCCTTTTGTAAGTGCTTCTTGTTCTGAAATATTCAAATTAGCCGCGTAGTCACGTACATCTTGCGTGATTTTCATTGAGCAGAAATGTGGGCCACACATTGAGCAGAAATGCGCTTGCTTTGCGCCATCTTGCGGTAGGGTTTCATCGTGAAATTCCTTGGCTTTTTCTGGGTCTAGGCCAAGGTTAAATTGGTCTTCCCATCTAAATTCAAAGCGCGCTTTAGATAATGCATTGTCACGAATTTGCGCGCCGGGGTGACCTTTGGCTAAGTCAGCCGCGTGTGCCGCGATTTTGTAAGTAATAATACCAACGCGTACGTCTTCTTTATCAGGCAGACCTAAATGCTCTTTTGGTGTGACATAGCACAGCATTGCACAGCCGTACCAGCCTATCATGGCGGCACCGATACCCGAAGTGATATGGTCATAACCCGGTGCAATGTCTGTGGTTAATGGGCCTAATGTATAGAATGGGGCTTCACCGCAATGCTCCAGTTGCAGCTCCATATTTTCTTTAATCAAATGCATAGGCACGTGGCCTGGGCCTTCAATCATGCATTGCACGTCGTGCTTCCAAGCGATTTGTGTCAGCTCACCCAATGTGATGAGTTCGGCAAATTGTGCTTCATCGTTGGCGTCGTAAATTGAGCCTGGGCGTAAGCCGTCACCTAAACTAAAGCTTACGTCATAGGCTTTCATGATTTCGCAGATGTCTTCAAAATGCTCATACAGGAATGATTCTTTATGATGCGCTAAACACCATTTAGCCATAATTGAGCCACCGCGCGACACAATGCCGGTCATGCGTTTTGCCGTCATCGGGATGTAAGCCAAACGCACGCCGGCATGAATGGTGAAGTAATCCACGCCTTGTTCGGCTTGTTCGATTAACGTATCGCGGAAGATTTCCCAAGTTAAGTCTTCGGCTTTGCCATCGACTTTTTCCAAGGCTTGGTAGATCGGCACAGTGCCGATTGGTACGGAAGAATTACGAATAATCCACTCGCGGGTTTCGTGAATGTTTTTACCTGTTGATAAATCCATCACGGTATCGCCGCCCCAGCGCGTACCCCACACCATTTTTTCAACTTCTTCACTAATGCTGGAACCAAGTGCCGAGTTACCGATGTTGGCGTTAATTTTTACCAGGAAATTACGGCCAATAATCATTGGCTCGATTTCTGGGTGGTTGATGTTCATCGGAATAATGGCGCGACCACGTGCGACTTCATCGCGCACAAATTCAGGTGTAATCACTTTGGGGATGCTTGCGCCAAAGTTTTGGCCTGCATGTTGAGTTTGCAGCAGCTCGCTCATGTTCTCGCGGCGTTGATTTTCGCGGATGGCGATGTATTCCATTTCAGGGGTGATAATGCCTTTGCGTGCATAGTGCATTTGGCTCACGTTCATGCCCGCTTTAGCACGCAATGGCTGGCGCGTCAGGTTAAAACGCATTTCCGTCAGTGCAGGGTCATTTTTACGCGCAACACCAAAATCTGAACTGGGGCCATCCAATTGCTCGGTGTCATTGCGCTCTGCAATCCAGGCCGCGCGCAAAGCTGGCAAGCCGTTACGGATGTCAATGCTTACATCTGGGTCAGTGTAAGGACCTGAGGTGTCATAGACCATGACCGGTGGATTTTTTTCCGCGCCAAACATGGACGGTGTATCGCTTAACGAAATTTCACGAAACGGTACGCGAATGTCGGGTCTGCTACCTTCTATATAGACTTTGCGTGATTTAGCAAAAGCTTGTGTGGTGGCAGGGTCAACTTCTGCGGTGGCAGTTAAAAATTTTGCGAGGTTTTTGTCGGTGGCGTTCACTGTAAGGCTCCAAAATAACATAGGGAGCAGTGAATCCGCTTCCCTATTGGTTTAATTGGTAGGGAAGCATGTTAAGTGCTTCCCTACGGCGGTATGATCCGCATCAGGTTCAAAGGGTGTGTCTCACTGTATTCTGGTTAAAATACAGACCCCTAGCAATGGGAGAAATATACGCTAGAACGGCAATAAAACCAAGTGGTTAAGTCAAGTTATTACCTTACAATTTGTGATTTAAAACAGGATTTTTAAAGAAAAAGACTAGCGCGGTCGTTAGGTTGAGTCTGCAATAAGTACTTTAATGCATGATTAAAATTAAGCTTTATTAAATAATTTTTGCTAAACTAGTGATGGATGAAAAATTAACACAACTGTATGGGTGGATATATGGCACTGACTATTTACTTGGTTTATTACGTGGTTGCGATTGCAACGCTTTCTTTGCATTTCACAGGGCATCTTGAGCGCTGGGGGATGGACTGGCTAATACTAGTATTAGCAGTAACTGTATTTCCAGTGGTGTTGTATTTCTAGCCTGAGTGGTTCATAAACTGGTATTAACCTAATTTAGCTTCGCTATTTTAGGTTTCTCGTGACATAGTCTTTTGCCAGTTTGGTTTGTTTTTTTAAGCCAATATTCACCGCTTGGGGCAGCACACCGTTCAGCCATGCGAAAAATGACTCTGGCTGCCCGATAAACACTTCTTGTTTTTCATTTTCTAATGCTTTTACTACAATAGCGGCTACTTTTCCAGGCTCATCTAAATTGCCGCCTGTTTTGGCGAGCATAGCCAGTGTGGCTGCATCATTCATTGGCGTATTCACGCCACGTGGTGCAATGTAGGTGACGCCGATATTGGTATCAACCAACTCGCGGCGCAATGCTTGTGAAAAACCATGCACGGCAAATTTAGTTGCACAATAAGTAGCATAATGCGGAAAACCCAGCGAGCCAAGAATAGAACCTATCATCACATAATGGCCTTGGTTGTTTGCTTTAAATTGTGGTAATAAGGCGCGCGCAAGCTGAATGGGCGCGGTGACATTGACGTGTATCATTTGTGCGATACGTTCAGGGCTTTGGTCTTCAAATTGAATAAAATCAAGAATGGCCGCGTTGTTGATTAAAATATCCACTGCGCCAAGTTTTGCTATGGCCTCTGTTGCGACATTTTCAGCTGACCCAATCACCTCAAAATCAGCAATAATCTGCTCTGCAGTAACGCCTTTCTGGGCGATTTGATTGGCTAAATCTTCGAGCTTGTCAGCGTCACGTCCAACAATGGCCAACTTTGCGCCTTTGCTTGCCAGCATGAGCGCTAAATGCTTACCAATACCACCAGTAGCGCCTGTGAGTAAAATTCGCTTATTTTTAAGTTGCATGGCTATATTCCCGATAAGTTCTGCTCATTAGTTCAGCATAAATTCAGACTCTATTGTACGGAAAATATCGCCATATAATTTATAAAAAACTTTTGCGCTATGGATGAGCATGGCTTGGTCGTTGGCATCGGTAATTTGATTCACTAAACTTTCGTAGAATGACACATGGCTGATATCAAGTGAGCCATGTGAGAGCAGGTAGCTAAAGGCCTTTTTAGGTAAGTTTAAACTTTGCATTAAGGTCTCACCTGCCTGCGTGGCAACTGCGGTACTGGTGCCTTCCAGTACCAGTACCATACCAAAAAAACCAACGGGGTTGACGCGGTTAATTATATCGTAAGCGTAAGCTACCATGACCTCGGTGGCGACGCTGGCACTAGTGGTTGCTGTTTTGCTGGCGCGTACGGCTTCTTTATCGCCACCACATTCGGCAATATCGTTAAGCACCCATTCCTGATGCCCAATTTCTTCTTCAATGTATTCACCAATGGCGGTGCGTAGCCATTCATAGTGGGCGGGTAAACGTCCACCGCAAGCCATGAGTAGAGGCGTGGTGTGCTTTACGTGGTGATAAGCTTGTGTGAGAAAACCCACATAAGTGGCTAGCGATATTTGCCCTTTGGCGCCTTGTGCAATCATAGGTAGGCTGAGCAATTCAGCGCGTTCTTTTTCAGTAGCTTGGAGTAAGGTTTGGTAAACAGTCATGCGTT
Organism: Methylotenera sp. RIFCSPLOWO2_02_FULL_45_14; assembly: GCA_001803395.1. Lineage (GTDB taxonomy): Bacteria > Pseudomonadota > Gammaproteobacteria > Burkholderiales > Methylophilaceae > Methylotenera. The sequence goes on from MHBU01000008.1 coordinate 52,692, forward strand.
ATGTCCTTCATATAGTGCGTTAATTTTGTCTTGGTAACATTGCCAAATCATATCGCGCCGATTTCTGCCGTTTGAAGTCAGTAGCTGGTTGTTTAAAGTAAATGGCGCATTGGCAATAATCCAGCGTGTAACTCTGGCGTAATCCGGCAAGTTGCCATTCACGGCTTGCACCGCATGTTCAATTTGATCAACAGTTGCGTTTGCTCTGGGCACAATCACCGCAACGTTCCATGGTCTGGCCTCGCCAAATAAAGCGACTTGCGCAATATAAGGCGATATTTTTAGCTCACGTTCAACCCATTCTGGCGATACATTGCGGCCAAACGAGGTAATAAAGATGTTTTTTTTGCGCCCTGAAATGATTAAATAATCATCTTCGTCCAGGTAGCCAATGTCGCCAGTGGCAATGCTATTTTGTTGCGTCTGCTGTTGACCAACATAGCCGAGGTAGGCATTGCCCGTGACGACAATTTCATGCTCATCTGTAAAATCAACTTTAACGTGTGGCAATACTTTGCCGACGCTGCCGATTTTATTGATAAACGGCACATTGAGCGCCACTACAGAAGCGCATTCAGAAAGTCCGTAACCCTCATACACGGGGATAGATAATTGTTGTGCGCGCTTGAGTAAAGCGGGTGAGACTGACGCGCCACCCACGGCTAAAAAGCGTAAATCGCTGGGCGGCGAGGCGCCCGCTTCTACACATAATACCAGCGCGTGCAGTAATTCAGGGGTGAAAATCGCAGTGCTGGCTTGGGTTTGTTTAAGCGTAGCCAATAGTTTTTTAATGTCTAAACCCGTGGCGCCACTTAAACCTATTTCGTTTGTTGGCAGTAATACGCAGGTGGCCCCTGCGAGCAGTGAAGCATAAACGCCAGCGACATTTTCTAACAAAGTGGCGAGTGGTAACACGCTTAAATGCACGTCTTTGGATGATAATTGGGTGGCTTGGGCAATAGAGTTTGCCACATTGAGCATGTTATTCACACTTAAACAAACGCCTTTGGGGTTGCCTGTGGTGCCAGAAGTGTAGGTGATTTTTGCGGTGCCAACAGGTAAATTTACTGTGCTCTTTGCGTTGAATTCAAACTGAGTGAGCATTTTTCCAGCCAGTGTAAACTGCGATGAATTTGCAATATTTCCCGCTAGTAGTGGCTCAAATAGCTCTGGATGATCGGTAACCAATACGCTCGCACCTGCGTCGTGCATGGCATGCAGCCATTGGGTGGGTGAGAAAAAAAACGGTAACGGCACGAGCGGTATTTGGCATTCCAACGCAGCTAAGTCTAAAATGACCCAAGCTGGATGGTTTTCTACAGCCACGGCCATGGTGGGGTGTTTGTTGGCGCAAAGTGCGCCCCAAGTGCGTACTTGATTTTGAATTGCAGCTTGTAGTTCAGTGTAAGTCAGGCTTGAACCCGTATTGCTGGTTTCTCCCCCCTGCAATGCTACAAGGTGAGGTCGTTGGCGCGCGTTATATGCAATAGCTTTATTGATGAAGTGCTTTTGTCTCACGCTTATAGTTCCGCTACACCTCTCACCGCAACTACTTGCGTGGCACTGTCGTAATAACGCCCCCAAGCCGTTTGTTCATCCAGGCTGAGTCGATTTTTATCTGCGGCTTGCAAAGCAAATACATCGCGCCCGCCCTTGATCAACCCATTTTGCAAGCTGTGATGAGCGGTTGCCACACACCATTCAACGCCAATATCTAAACTATGTTGAATCACATGCGCAATCAATACGCCTGCATTGCGTGGATTGGAAACAGCTAAGTTACCAATTTCGGTAATTTGATTGCGGGTGATGGTTTTATTAAAACGATTTGATAGCACGGTTTCAATGGGTGCATCTAAATACTGCTCTAAAAATAGCGGTGCATCATCTGCTTTGCGTAAACCAAATGCGGCAACCAGCTCGCCATTTTCATCACGCAAACTCACTAGGTGCGGCATAAAATGTTGCACATTGGCGCCATAGGTTTTAGCAAAAACATCGTGAATAAATTGTTCAATCTCTGCACGATCAGCAGCGTAGATGTCAGACGTTGCTACGGTGACGTCTTCAGCGCGATGCCTTTTAGACGCAACTAATGGACGGCTTTTATAAGCAGCTTCGGCATGAAAAAATGTGGGGCTTGCACTAAAACTTAGACTAAGCATTTTGTATTTCACCATCTGATTGATCTTGCTTAACCTTAGGCAAATTGTGTGCCTAATATTTATTAGCAATAATTATCGGTTAAAAAATGCCAGCCTGCAATTCGGTTAAAACATGATTGTAATAAAAAATTTGTTTATTATCATTATGTTATTGATCGCTGTCTTTTTCAAGGTATTGCTTAATCTGCAAAAATTAGCGCATTTGATGTGCTGATTAACTGGCTAACCAAGTGCAGATACTATGCAAAATCTGCACAATTCAAGCAACGTATTTCATATAACCCTGCATTTATTGTATAGATTGTTTTTTATGACTTGAGAAATGTATAACAAAACAATTGGTTAACTATCTGGCATGGTGTTTGCAGGCTAGTTCTGAATACTTTAATTATAAGCATCTATGCCTTTTAATTGCTATCGTCACTTAACTAATAAGCCAGTATTTTGCTTTTATGCACAGTAGCCGCATCTAGCTATCAATATGTTATGGCTTGGAGTTGCTGGGTAGTTTGGATGGCCATGTTAATTTTGTATTGGATTTGGCCGCTCAGCAAGGCTTTCTCCGTATAAAAACATTCGATTTTCATAACAATATTAAAAATAGAAACTTAAGACACACAAAAACATAATGACATCATTTAGAAAAAAACCTTATACCGTTCCGTTCTCATTAGCTATTTCTGGCATAGCACTGGCTATTTGGCTGCTGTTGCGTCTGGTATTAAGCCTGCAAGTCGGTTTTTCACAAATGGCGCTTAGTGAAGCTTCGGGTGTATTTTTCAACGGGCTGTGGTTTGATATTGCTGCCTTGGCGTACTTGATTGTGCCTTGGTTGTTAGTTTCGGCACTAATTCCTAACACTTTGCGTGGTAGGGCTTGGGTGAACAAAGCGCGCTGGGTGATGGCGTTCCTGGTGATGTTTGGCTTGCTATTTGGTGCGGTATCCGAGTTTATCTTTTGGCAAGAGTTCACCACGCGTTTTAATTTTATTGCGGTGGATTACTTAATTTACACCAATGAGGTGATCGGCAATATTCGTGAATCTTACCCGGTGCCGTTGATTTTGCTTGGCATCGCAATAATAGTACTCGCGGCTTTATTTGCGCTTAGCAGATGGGTGCGTTTTGAAACTGCACAACGGTCTGGCAAGAAAAGGCTATCTTTGATTTCGGTTGCGCTAGCATTACCAGTGTTGAGCTATCAATTTTCCAATGTAGATCAAATGGAGTTTAGTAAAAATACTTATGCGAATGAGTTATCAGGCAATGGTGTTTTTAGTTTTGCGGCCGCTGCAAGACGCAATGAGTTGGATTACGATAAGTTCTATAAAACCTTACCGCAAGCGCAAGCATTGAGCATATTAAAGGCAGTGGGTGTAAATAGAAAAACAACCAGCGCGGTGATCGCTGCACAAAGCAACGACCATTCACAAAGCGCTCAATCACTCGGCTCATTTACACGGCGCCCCAAAAACGTAGTACTGATTTCAGTAGAAAGTTTGTCTGCTTCTTACTTGGGGACTTATGGCAATCAAGAGAATTTAACACCGTATTTAGATAAGCTGGCGAGCGAGAGTTTGGTGTTTGATAAGCTGTTTGCAACCGGTACGCGTACGGTGCGTGGCTTGGATGCGCTCTCCATTGCGATTCCACCGATCCCAGGTCAGGCAATTGTACACCGCCCAAATTCTGAACATTTAGCTACCATTGGCGAGTTGCTTGAAGCTAAAAATTATTCCACATTCTTCATTTATGGTGGTTATGGCATGTTTGATAGTATGAACACTTACTTTAGGGGCAATGATTACAAAGTAGTGGATCGTACGGATTTTGACAAAAGCACCATTCAAAGTGAAAACGTATGGGGTGTAGATGACGAGAGTTTATTTAACAATTCCCTGAAAATATTTGATGAAAACGTTAAAACAAACCAGCCGTTTTTTGCGCACATTATGACGACGAGCAACCATCGACCTTATACGTTTCCAGCAGGCAAAATTGATTTGCCACAGGGCAGCCGTAGAGGTGCGGTGAAATATACCGACTATGCCATTGGGCAATTTATTGAACATGCTAAAACCAAGCCATGGTTTAAAGATACTTTGTTTGTGATTGTTGCGGATCATTGTGCATCGGTAGCAGGAAAAACCAAGCTGCCAGTAGAGAAATATCATATTCCTTTGTTTTTCTACGCACCTGATTTATTGCCAGCAGGACACTACTCACGTATTGCCAGTCAAATTGATATTGTGCCTACCTTGCTAGATGTATTGGGCACATCTGGCGCCCGGCATTTTTATGGACAATCGATGTTTGAGGCTGCGGCAAAAAAAATGCCTGAGCGTGCATTTGTCAGCAACTATCAAGCGCTAGGTTATTATAAAAACGATATGCTAGTCGTGCTTTCTCCCAAGCAATCCGTGGAGACTTATCAGGTTGACCCAAAAACATTAGAGGTTAATTCGGGTAATGCGAATGCAAACTTGGTGGATGAAGCCGTGGCTTATTATCAAACCACGGCACGTGCCTATAAACATGGCGACTTGAAAGAGTTTGTCAGCGCGGAGTAGCTCGCTAGTTAATCGCAGCTGAAATTTGGCAAATCACTGCTCATGTCGCCATTGGGCATAATCCAAAAAACCGGCTTTACACGTGCATCTATTTTGCAGGCATCTATATACCCGATGCTGCCCGTGGTTTCTTGTATGTATCGAATGACTGCTTCATCAGAATAGACCACGTGTGGTGGTGAGGTGCCATGGAAATATAAGCCGTTCCAGTAGTCATTTTGTGCGCTGGGCAGGCTGCCTAATATGCTGGTGGAAAATTGCAACCGTAGTGGATGATCTGCGGGCAAGTTCACCGGATGCATGCGTTGACCATTGGCCCAGTAGGTTTTTTTACGCCAATAAATCAGCTTGAGTTCAGCTAATGAAATGGTTTTGATTGGATGCTCGTTAGCTACAATCACGGCAATCACTGTTTTTTCAGCGGCAAAGCTAGCTGTTTGTGCAGCCAGACAAATAAGGGCAATGATGGCTACAGTTAAGCGTATTACACTGGGTATTTTAATTAGACTTGGCAATTGCATTAAAACAGCACCGCAAAAGAGGCCAGGAAACCGCGAGGTGATTCTGGCTGATCACCGCTACCGCCTGTAAATTCAAGCTTTAATAATTGTGTTGGTTTCATGCGCCAAGCCGTACCTATCAACCAACGTTGATGATGACCTTCATCTGGTCGATGAAACGTTTCAATCCGTGCGATGCCCGTCCAATTTTGCACTAAAGGCAATGGCACAGCGGTTTGAAGATACGCGCCGCTACCACCATCTTCATTGTGGGTATCCCAGCGCTGAAATGCTTCACCTAAAAACTCTATGCCTTTGTAGTGGGTAATGAAATCAATACCCAGCATGCGGTATGCGGGTTTGAATGCCGTTTTTTCATTGAAGGACATTAAGGTTAAACCATAGTTGGCTTCTTGACCAAACGTAAGACGCGCGCCTTTAACGTTGCTAAATTTGATTTCGTTGTCATCATTCATTTGATCTTTGAGCGTTTCAACAAATAGCGAGTACTCAAGCGCGCTGTTATCAATAGGAATCGCGCCAAATGCCATCACCCCGTTGCTTGCAATGGGGAAAAGCCGGCTGGTGGCGAGCGGCCGCGTGCTGGTCCATACCAGCGGCGCCGCATGTAGCTGATTCCAGCGGCCTGTAGGTGTTAAAAAGCGTCCCGCACGTAAGTTGATTTTTTCAGAAAAATTGTAATCCAGATATAGGCGTTCTAAATCTACATAACTTTGTTTGGTGTTGAGTTTGTTATCGTCGTCCCAGGAAAGTGGTTTTTCAAATTCCAGTTCGCCAAAAAACTTGAAGCGACTTTCATTCTCCCAAGTCAAAATCAGGCTGATTTCGTTGAGCGTAATTCGGGTTTCTGCATTTCTTGGCACCGTAACGCCTGCACTGGCGTAGCCACCCAATCTGAATCCGTCAATAAAGCCACTATTGAGGTGAGCCGCCTCATCTGCACTCGCAGCCTTGCACAGCATGAGTAGCAAGGCTACACTGCCACTACAGATTAGTTTATTAAAACGCATGGTTGCTCCAAACTAACATTTGTTTTGTTAGATTAAGTAACAGCTTTATTTGATAGGAATGGAATCAAGTTGATGCTGCAACCCGAATTATATTCTATTCTTTCAAAAGGGAATTTATTGTGAATAAACACATGGCTATCCATGCAGATTAAGCATTTACTTATCAAGCCGCAGTCGGTTAAAAAGCTGTTGTTAGTGAGTTTTTTACTCACGGCGCTGTTGCCCATGCTGATTGTAACAGTGCTCGCGTTTTATCAAGCGCGCACAGTGCTGCGCGAGGAAATTACGCGCGATATGCAAACGCGCGCTACGGCAGCATTAAGTGAAATTGATAACATGATGTTTGAGCGCTTACAAAATGTGGTTTCCTGGAGCCGCCTGGAAATCATGCATGAGGTTGCGATAGGGGATGTTGATAAGCGGCTATCTAATTTTTTAAGTGAACTGCAAGTGAGCTACCGTGGTGTTTATCAGGCGCTTTATGTGGTGAATAATGAAAATATTGTGATCGCCTCGAGTAAGCCGTCTGAGATAGGCAAGTCAGCCAGTACGCATGTGCCATGGATGCAAATTCGGTTTGCAAACTATCCGGTGCTTCTGGCTGAGCTCACGCAACGGCGCTTACCAATCGCAAGTGATATTTTGGACGTGAACCAGAGAAAAATTGGTACGTTGTGGGTGCTGTTTGATTGGAAATACATTGGAAGTATTCTTAACAACACCGGAAACCAAGGCAGTGCGGCAGCATTGCTCGATGAAAATGCTACAGAGTTTCAAGAGCTTGCCCAAACGCAAGACTGGAAAAAAATCACAGCCGCACATGACATCTCAGTGCGTTCGATCGCTAATAATTTGGCAACCCCGCCCATATTTAACTGGCACGTTGCCATTACGCAATACCGTTCAGTGGTCATGGCGCCAGTGCATCGCATGGGGTATATTTTCATCTTTTTATTGATAGTGACTGCGATATTGGCAACGATTCTGGCGGCACCATTAGCGCGCAGTATTACCAAGCCACTGGCACGCCTGACTGATTACGCTAATCGATTTATGCGCTCATCACAAGGGGCATTGCCTCCCGCAGACGGACCTTCTGAGGTGCGTGCTTTGTCGAGTGCATTTGGCAAAATGATGGAAGACCTCGCACTTTCAAAAGAAAACCTAACGCGCGCTGCCAAGCTGGCGGTGGCAGGTGAAATGGCCGCTGCGATGAGCCACGAAATCAGAACGCCTTTAGGCATATTGCGCTCATCAGCGCAGGTGCTTGCACGTGAAAAAAACCTGAGTGCAGAGGGTTTGGAAGTCGTTGTCTTTATTACTACAGAAACCGAAAGGCTCAATAAATTGGTTTCGACATTGGTTGACTCCGCGCGCCCACGCCAGCCGGAGTTTGCTATGCATGATATCGTTGGTTTGCTGGAGCATGCCGTCGCCATGTTGCGTATGCAAGCCAATAAAAAAGACATTAGTTTAGAACTGGCGATTAAAGGCTTGGCAGAAGATGCGGCCTCTAACAAGCTGTTAGTAGAATGCGATAATGAACAAATCACGCAGGTGATACTAAATTTATTGCTCAATGCTATTCAGGTATTGCCTACGGGTGGTAAAGTTGTCGTGTCCTTATCCGAAGCAGCAGACAGCGTGACCATTAGTGTTGCTGATAATGGTAGCGGTATCAGTGAGGCACAAAAAGCGCAGATTTTTGATCCATTCTTTACACAGCGTCCAGGCGGAATCGGCTTAGGTTTGGCGGTATCAAAGCAGATAGTAACCGCTCACTTTGGCTCACTGACCGTAGAGAAAAGCACCTTGGCTGATACGGGTGCTGATTTTAGAGTGAAGTTACCGAAGCGGCAATTGCACTAGTGAATTGATAAGATAACCTTAGAACTGTTCTACAGATTTTAGAGCTGTAGATTTTAGAACTGCCCGATAGATTAGAGTGAATTTATGTCAGAAAGTATTAAAACCATATTAGCAGTAGATGATGAGCCCAGCATGTTGCGCTTGCTGGAAATCAGTTTGCGCCAAGCAGGATATCAGCCGCTGACCGCAAAAGATGGACGCGAGGCGTTAGAGGTTATCCGCACTCACGATGTTGATTGTGTGGTGACAGATTTGCACATGCCGCGCATGGATGGCTTGCAATTGCTCAAAGAAATCCGTCAAGAAAATGCAGAGTTACCTGTGATTATTGTTACCGCACAAGGTGAGGTTAAATCTGCGATTGAAGCGCTGAAAAACGGCGCATCTGATTATATTTTGCGCCCATTTGATTTAGAAGAGCTGGAAGTTGCCATTAAACGTGCCTTGTCATTTGCGCGCTTGGTGGTTGAAAATCAATTTTTGCGTGAAGAAAAATCACCCCATACTGGTTTAGTAGGCAGCAGCCCTGCCATGCAGCAATTGCAACAGTCGATTAAACAAGTGGCCCCTGAAAAAGCCACGGTGTTAGTAGTGGGTGAAACGGGTACAGGTAAAGAATTGGTGGCACGTGCGGTTCATGCGGGTTCACCACGGTGCGATGCGTTATTTGTCGCTGTGAATTGTGCCGCGATTCCGCATGAAATGCTGGAGTCTGAATTATTTGGGCATGAAAAAGGCGCATTTACTGGTGCCATTAAAGAACGTATTGGCAAGTTTGAGTTGGCAGATGGCGGTACGCTGTTTTTGGATGAAATCACCGAGATGCCAATGCAGTTGCAGGCAAAGTTATTGCGTGCCTTGCAAGAAAATCTCATTGAGCGCGTGGGTGGCAATCGCCCTATTTCAGTGGATATTCGTGTGATTGCCGCCACTAATCGCAACCCGCGTGATGCGATTAAAGAAGGAAAATTGCGCGAAGATTTATATTACCGTTTGAATGTATTTCGCATTGATTTGCCCGCGCTGAAAGCGCGTAAATCAGATATTGAAGCGTTAGCGCGCCACTTTTTGGCCAAACGCCACGTGGATATTTCCCCTGCTGCAATTAACACTTTAATACAGTACGATTGGCCAGGCAATGTGCGCGAGTTAGAGAATGTATTGGAGCGCGCGGCGATTATTAGCGGTAATCAAATCATTATGCCACAGCATTTGCCTGCTGAAATGACGAGTTACCATGCACTTTCAGTACCAACATCAGAGGCAGAGACTAGTGCAGCTAATACGTTTGCGCTACCCAATGCAGTAGAGATTTTAGAGCGACGTTTAATTACAGAAGCTTTGCTGGCAACCAACGGCAACAAAAGCCGCGCCGCCAAGCTGTTGGAAATTAGCGAGCGTTCGCTTTGGTATAAGTTGAGTCAGTACCAAATGAGCTGACTTGGGTGCATGACAGTGTTGTCTGTATTGAGTAAAGTATTTAAGCATAATACATGCAGGTGTAATACCATGTAATCCTAACGACTGCATTTAGGGGGTGGTAATTTTGCGGTTTAACAGTGCTTTTTATTATATTTGGCTAATGCTGGCTAGCACCACTCAGGTGTTCGCTGAGGAATCTGACATTCGTAATCAAGGCGATCTCATGCAAATTCCAATAGAGCAATTAGTCAAAATGGATGTGCAAAGTGCATCTAAAATTGCCAGTCAAATTAGCGCGGCTCCTTCCGCCGTTAGCATAGTGACGGTAGACGGCATTAAAGCCTACGGCTATCACACGCTCGCCGAAATACTGGAAAGTATGCGCGGGCTCTATATTACCAATGATAGAGCTTATTCTTATTTAGGCGGTCGCGGGTTTGGCCAACCAGGAGATTATGCTGGGCGCACTATGCTGATGCTGGATGGCATGCAGATTAGCAATAGTATCTACAGTAGTTACAACATTGAATATGCTGGCGCTATCGACCCTTCACTGATTGAACGTGTGGAATATGTTTCAGGCCCTGGTTCGGCCATCTACGATAATAATGCTTTTTTTGGCATTATCAATATCATCACAAAAAAAAGGCAGGATATCAACGGCCTGCAAGCTATCGGTGAGGTAGCGAGTTACGGTGGACGCAAGGCCAAAATCAATTATGGTAAGCGCTTAGATAATGGTGCGGAAGTGCTGTTGTCGGCATCTGGTTTTAATAGTGACGGTCAAAATCATTATTTTCCGGAAGCGGTCAGTGCTGGTAATGGCGGCGTGGCGCGAAATTTGGATGAACAACAAAGTCGGCACCTGTTTGGTAAATTAGAATGGCAAAATTGGTTTGCAGAGCTGGCTTTTGATGTGAATTATGCGCAGGCAAAAAATGCGAAGTTATCCATTAGCTCTAAATTACTACGCGTTGCACGCAAAGTGCTGCAATAACGTTATGACACAGCAAAAAACCATCCGAGGTGAAATTAGATACTTAGCAATGGCCGCAGTCACGGTGGCACTGATTGTCACTTTTATGTTTGGTGCGGTTTATAAAATTTCTGCAGAGCGTAGCGAAGCGACTGCAGAATTAAAAGTACTTGCAGAAATCACTGCATTAAATAGCCAGTCTGCTTTGTTGTTTAACGACAAAAACGTGTCTGAAGAAACGCTTAATGCGCTCGAACCTAATGTTGATATTGTTTACGCTGAGATTACGACCTCACAAGGTGAGGTGCTGGCACGCAGAGTGTTTGGACAAGATGGAGGCGGACGTAATCGTGACGCTGCAACCAGTGTGGTTCGAAAAATGCTGGCGTGGGTTCTAGGTGAAAATGCATTGGTAACGATTGAACATACGGTTACCCTGGATAAAAAAGTATTGGGTAAGGTGAAAATACAATCAGATATGGTCACAGTTTGGATAGAGATGATTGCCGCTATCGCCGCCGCTATCGCTGCCATGGTTTTGGCTTTAATTTTTAGCCTGCTGTTGATACGCGGCATGCTTAAAGACATTATGCAGCCCATTGAGCGTTTAATCAGTAGTGCGGCAAACATTGCTAAAACGCGTCAGTATTCACAAAGAGTAGAGCGGCTGGCGGACGACGAGTTAGGCGACTTAACAGACCAGTTTAATATCATGCTGAATGAAGTTGAAAAGCGCGACCAAGAGCTTTCAGCCCAGAACAGCCATTTAGAGCATGAAGTAGCCAGCAGAACACAGCTCATCAAAGGCGCAATGGAAGAAATGCAATTGTTGCTAAATTCAATGGCAGAAGGTGCTTATGGTGTGGATGCAAACGGGAACTGCACCTTTGTAAATAAATCATTCTTGCGCATTCTAGGATTTGAGAGCGAGGGTGAGATCATTGGTCGGCATATTCATGAGCTCATTCACCATTCGCATGCGGACGGCAGCTATTATCCAGCGACGGAATGTCAAATGCATGCAGCCTATCAGCGCAATCAGGAAATGCACAGTGTGGATGAGGTCTATTGGCGTAAAGACGGCTTGGCAATACCAGTGGAATACTGGTCTCACCCCATTGTTACTGATGGCATCGTCGTTGGGGTTATCGCTACTTTTATTGACATCACTGAACGTAAAAAAGCTGAAACAGAACTTAAAATTGCTGCTACCGCTTTTGAATCTCAAGAAAGCATGATGGTGATGGATGCTAATCACCTAATTTTAAGGGTCAATCAGTCTTTTTCGAATATGACTGGGTACACAGCGACAGAGGTTATCGGCAAGTCAGCAACCATGTTCAGAGCTGGTGATCAGGATGAAAGCTTTTATGCTGCGATGTGGGATTCCATCAATAAAGAAGGTGTTTGGCAAGGTGAGGTTCAAAACAAACGCAAGAATGGTGAGGTTTACCCAGGGCATGTTTCAATCAGTGCCGTTAAAAATCAAGCGGGTATTGTCACCAACTATGTCAGCACCCTCACAGACATCACCAAGAGCAAAACTGCAGAAAACGAAATTAAACATCTCGCTTTTTATGACCCACTCACTGGGTTACCGAATCGGCGGTTATTGCTTGATAGGCTAACGCAGGCGCTAACATCTAATGCGCGTAGTGGCAAGGAAGGCGCATTGTTGTTTATTGATCTTGACCACTTTAAAACCCTCAACGATACAGAAGGCCATGCTGTTGGTGATTTGCTGTTACAACAGGTGGCTGCGCGCTTAACTGCCGCGATCCGCGAAGGCGACACCGTTGCGCGCCTGGGTGGTGACGAATTTGTGGTGATGTTAGAAGACCTAAGTGAGCAAGCGATAGAAGCCGCCGCGCAAACCGAAGCCATCGGAGAAAAAATTCTCGAAGCCATATCGCAGCCCTATCAGCTTGGCATGCACGCGCATCACAGCACCTCTAGCATTGGCGCTACTTTATTCAACGATCATCAGTCTGGTATTGATGAACTATTAAAGCAAGCCGACATTGCCATGTACCAAGCCAAAAAAGCCGGCCGCAATACCCTGCGCTTTTTTGACCCTAAAATGCAAGAAACCATTAACATCCGCGCCAATCTGGAAAGCGAGCTGCGCAAAGCCCTGGAGCGCCAACAATTTCAACTCTACTATCAAATACAAGTGGATGGCACAGGCCAAGCTCTAGGGGCTGAAGTCCTCATCCGCTGGCTACACCTGG
>MHBU01000008.1:65498-73496 GCA_001803395.1 Methylotenera sp. RIFCSPLOWO2_02_FULL_45_14
ACACGCCCATACCCAATATCTCACATTATCAGTCAATGTCAGCGCCAAACAATTCCGCCAACCTGATTTTGTGGCACAAGTGCAAGCCGCCATGCACCAACATGGCATCGACCCCGTGCGCCTCAAGCTCGAGCTCACCGAAAGCATGCTGCTCGAACAAATTGACCTCACCATTGCCACCATGAACGCCCTCAAAGAAATCGGCGTTCGCTTCTCACTCGATGACTTTGGCACTGGCTACTCATCACTGCAATACCTGAAAAAACTGCCGCTGTATCAACTTAAAATCGATCAATCCTTTGTGCGTGATATTGCCTACGACCTCAGTGACCAAGCCATAGTGCGCACCATTATCGCCATGGCGCAAACCCTGAACCTGAATGTGATTGCCGAAGGCGTAGAAACCGAACAACAACGACAATTACTACAAAACAACGGCTGCAACACCTATCAAGGTTATCTATTCAGCAAACCTATACCGATTGCTGAGTTTGAGGCATTGTTAGGTGTTAGGGCGCTTGTAATGATAGATAAATAACATGAAAACAACGATTATATTTTTAGGCCTAATTTTATTTTTGACAGCTTGTGAAAAGCCCATAGAGCCACTTCAGCCACCTAGGCCAGCATTAGTCACTATTGTGGGAGCATCATCAACCCATACCATTATTGAATCGACTATTCGCCGTTTTAGGCCGATTGTGTTAACAGCTGCCGCTGCGATACTGGCGATGATACCACTCACGAGAAGCGTTTTTTGGCCCGATGGCAGTGGCGATTATGGGCGGGCTAGCGGTCGCAACTTTGCTGACAGTGTTGTTTTTACCTGCACTGTACGCGGCTTGGTTTAAAGTAAAAGTGCTTTAGGAAATCTCTAGCCCAATAAGCACTTGCGTTATAATTAAGCTAAATAGAATATTGAAGAGTAATCAACATGACACAGACAGCAAAAACAATTGATACCCATGAAATAGCCAGATTCAACACGCCGCGCGACGCTGCGCGATTCAACATGATAGAACAGCAAATCCGCACCTGGGAGGTATTAGACCCAGTGGTGCTAGCGCTGTTTAATACAGTACCGCGTGAGAATTTTGTGGCGGAGTCGCAGGTAGGTTTGGCATTTGCTGATGTTGAGCTGCCAATCGGTGAAGGTCAAACCATGCTGTCGCCCAAAGTAGAAGGGCGTATTTTGCAGGCGGTAGGGGTTAAAAAAACGGATAAAGTGTTGTTAGTGGGCACAGGCAGTGGTTACTTAACGGCCTTGCTGGCAACTTTAGCTGCACATGTGCATGCCGTTGAAATTTATCCTGAATTATCCGCAATCGCCAAAAGTCGCCTTGATCAACAAAACATCCATAATGTGACGTTGTATGTGGCTGATGCTGCAAATGGTTATGCCGCCGCCGCACCTTATGACGTGATTATATTTACAGGCTCATTGCCTTTACGTCCAACTGCGGCGGAAAAAATGTTAAATGTGGGTGGTCGCTTATTTGCTGTGATTGGAGATTTGCCGATTATGCAAGCCACGCTCACACAGCGTATTAGCGAAGATGCCTACCGCCATGAAACCCTTTTTGAAACTTGTTTGCCCGCGCTTGAAAATGCACCACAGGCAACTAAATTTGAGTTCTAAACTAAATAAATGCCTAAAAACTTAACAAGTATTGCGTTAATCAGCTTATTTTTAGCGTTTGCACCATTTGCGAACGCTGAAGACAAGCCATACTCTCTACTTGATATTTATAGCCAAGCGTTAGCGCATGACCCAACGTTAGCTTCTGCGTTAAGTGCTAATCAAGCGGCGCAAGAAATCATCGAGCAAGGCAAGGCTCTGTATCGGCCAACCGTTAACTTTAATGCTGAGGCCAATGCAATTAGCTCAGATATACGCTATTTAAATTCCACTTTGCCCTCAGGCCGGTCCAATTTTGAAACTTATAAAGTTGGTGTTGATGCCCGCCAACCTATTTATCGCAAACAGAATTTGGTACAAATTGAGCAAACTAAAACGCAGGTGAGCCAAGCCGATAAACAATTACATTTGAGTCAACAAACGCTTATTTTACGCACCACACAGACCTATTTTGAAGTACTGATCGCGCAAGATAAAATTGATCTGATTATTGCGCAAAAGGCCGCCATTTTGAGTCAGTTAGATCAAGCAAAGGCCACCTTTGAGGTGGGCTCTGCCACCATTACTGATGTGAATGAAGCGCAAGCACGCTTTGACTTAATCGTAGCGCAAGAAATAGGTGCCGTGAATGAGTATGAAATCGCTAAACGTGCGGTGCAGGCGATTACTGGAGAAATTCCGCAAAAATTAGCCACGGTTAAAGCCGATATTAAACCCAACACTTTAGAGCAGGGGCTGGATAAATGGTTAGAAGTGGCAGCACAGAACAATTTGAACATACAAATTCAACAAGAGGCTGTCAAGTTTTCAGAGCAAGAAATTGAGCGTGCCAATGCAGGGCATTTGCCCACTTTAGATGCCGTAGCAAGCTATACCGACAATTATGCCAATGGCAGTGTTTCTGTGTTTGGTACTGGGAATGAACTTAAAACCGGAACAATAGGCTTGCAGTTACAGATTCCTTTGTATCAAGGTGGTGCGACTAGTTCACGCGTCAGACAAGCCGTGCTTAATAAACAAAAAGCACAAGATGATGTTGAAATTGCACGTCGCCAAACAGAGTTAGAAACACAGCGCGCCTACCTCAACTTAAGCACGACCATTGCGCAGGTGAAAGCCTATGAGCAAGCACTTATTTCCAGCCAAAGCCAAGTAGATTCTACTATGTTAGGCTACGAGGTGGGCGTGCGCACCAGTGTGGATGTACTCAATGCACAGCAACAATTTTTTAGCGCTAAGCGCGATTTATTGCAAGCACGCTACAATTATCTGGTGAATATTATTCGTCTAAAATCTGTTGCTGGCGTAGTGGCAGAAGCTGACCTGGCTGACATCAATCAACAGTTGGTGCTGGTGAGTGCTCAGTAACATGGATAGTCCTTATCAAAATCTAAAAGCGAGCGTGACTTTAAGTCAGCTGGTTTTGGTGGATATGCAAGTGCGCCTGGCGTCGGTTATGCCGCCTGATGCCATGACGGAGGTTATAAAAAATTGCGGTATTTTAGTGCAAGCTGCCAGCATGCTTAATGTACCTTTGATGCTTACCGAGCAATATCCAAAGGGTTTAGGGCATACCGTACCAGCGCTTTCCGCCTTGTTGGCGCATATTCAGCCAGTTGAAAAAACCACATTCTCATGTTTGGCAGCGCCTAAATTTAAGCGCCAGCTCACCCGTGACCATTCACAAATTATTCTCACTGGCATGGAAGCGCATATTTGCATCCTGCAAACAGCACTGGATTTAGTTACCGCCGGTAAGCAAGTATTTGTAGTGGAAGATGCGGTGGTTTCACGTAATCCAGCTAACAAAGTCAATGCATTAGCTAGATTGCGAGATGCGGGGTGTATCGTAACCAATACCGAGTCTCTGGTGTTTGAGTGGTTGGGTGCAGCCGAAGGCGATGCGTTCAAGGTGTTAGCCAAGCTTATTCGTTAAGATATTTTCAATATAAGTGCGTTCAATAATAGGTCTGAGGGCCGTGTCAGCCTCATCATTATCCCAGATTTTCCATTAAAACCTAAAGTCGCCCGTCATGCTGAGCATAGCGAAGCATCCAGAGGTTTTTGACGCAATGCTGCTGGATGCTTCGCTATGCTCAGCATGACGGGGTTTGGGTTTTTAGGTTCTAATGGAATGTTTCGAGTAACCTCTACGCGCTACTGTATGAGATAAATTTTCACGAGTAAATCGGCGTTTCCTTAGAGGTATTGCTCAATTAAGCTTAAGGTGTGTTGCGTTGCGCCGCGGCTTTGTGCGCTAAAATTCAAGGCGGCATCACTCATGGCCTGCCGCTTATTCTTATCTGCAAAAAGCACTTTAATGCTGCTGGCTAACTCGGTCGTATTTTGCACGCGTTGTGCTGCGCCTGCCGCAATGGCTAACTCCGTCACTTGTGCAAAATTAAAGGTATGTGGCCCTATCAACACGGGTTTACCTAAACTGAATGCTTCAATCAAGTTTTGCCCCCCTAATGGCAATAAACTACCGCCAATAAAAGCGACATCACATGCAGCGTAATACGTAAACATTTCCCCCATAGAGTCGCCAAGTAGATAAGAAATATTTTGTGGTATCGCTTCATTAGTAAGTGTTGAACGCAGCACAAAGCCAAGCATATTTTTTTTAAGTAATGTGGCCACTTCTTCAAAACGCTGCGGGTGGCGTGGCACAATAATCGTAAGCAAATTTGGAATGTTGGCTTTGGTAACAGCGTCAATAATCAGCATCTCCTCACCATCTCTGGTGCTGGCAGCTAAAAATATAGGCCGACTCTCTCCAAGCCTATCCCGCAGCAGCTGACCTTGTGTAACGGCGTTATCTTGAGGGGACACATCAAACTTTAAGTTACCCATAATGCTTACGTTGTGGGCACCTAAGCTTTGTAAACGCTCAGCATCTTGGGTGGTTTGTGCGCCTACCGCGCTCAAACTTTGCAGGCCTTGCTGGACAACTGCGCCTAGCTTGCCATAACCAAGTGCAGATTTTTCAGATAAGCGTGCGTTAACTAATAACAGTGGAATGGCGTGTTGTTTGCAATTAGCAATCAAATTGAACCAAAGCTCGGTTTCCATCAGCACACCTACTGCGGGCCTAAAGTGTTTTAAAAACCTCTTCACCGCAAATGGCAAGTCGTAAGGTAAATACACTCTAGTGACTAAATCCCCAAACAATTGTGCGCTAGTGGCGCGCCCGGTGGGTGTGGTGTGAGTGAGTAAAATTTGATGATTAGGGTATTTATGTAGTAACAATTTGATTAAAGGTTCAGCCGCGCGCGTTTCACCCACTGATACGCAATGTAGCCAAATGACAGGCTTTGCTAATTTAAGCGTGTAAAACCCGTAGCGCTCGCGCCAGTGTTGCAAATATTCAGGTTGTTTTTTTGCGCGCCACAGCAATTTAAGTGGCGTGAACGGCAGTAATAAATAAAGTAAAAAAGTATAGAAGCGTCGTGACATGACGTTATTTTCTCACATATTTTTCAAGGCTAGCGATTACACTTTTTATTAGTGGCTTTGTTGTAAGCCAATGCCAGTCTAATGCGTGATTTTTGCAAGTGAAATTATAGTAATTTACCAAAAATAATTTCAAAAAAACTGCTTGACCTACCACTACTAAATGATTAAATTGTTAAAAAAACACAACATGTTGTGGTTATAGCTTGATTTTAGCGCAAGAATTTAAATGCTGTTAAGTCGCAAGTTTTAAATGTAAAATCGTTAAACGAATACAGGCTTGGGTCATGATTTTAAAATGACATCAGGTGCACAAATAAGGGGTTAATCCATGCTAAAAGTCGTTGATACTGCTAAAAATACAAATGCTACAGAGCTTGAAAAAGAAATTCCTATTCAACCGGTTTCGCTTGATATTTGGGATAAAAAATATCGCTTAAAAACCAAAACTGGCGAACATGTTGATCATGACATAGACGACTCTTATGCACGCGTAGCACGTGCTTTGGCAGATGTAGAAACCACGACAGAAAAACGCGCAGAGTGGCATGAGAAATTTTTGTGGGCACTGCGTCGTGGTGCAATTCCAGCAGGCCGTATCACCTCTAACGCGGGTGCCTTAGAGCACAAACCTGCCACTTCAACCATTAACTGTACAGTTTCTGGTGTGATATCAGACAGCATGGACGACATTTTAGGCAAAGTGCATGAAGCAGGCTTAACCCTAAAAGCCGGTTGCGGTATTGGTTATGAGTTTTCAACATTGCGTCCAAAAGGCGCATTTGTAGCGGGTGCAGGCGCTTACACCAGCGGCCCACTCTCTTTCATGGATATCTACGACAAAATGTGTTTCACCGTGTCCAGCGCGGGTGGCCGCCGTGGTGCGCAAATGGCAACGTTTGATATTTCACATCCTGATGTCATAGATTTCATTAAAGCAAAACGTGAGAACGGCCGTTTACGTCAATTCAACCTGTCATGCCTCATTACCAAAGAGTTTATGGAGGCAGTAAAAGCAGATGCAGAGTGGAAGTTAGCTTTCCCTGTGACTGAAAAAGAAGCGATAGTAGATGACTTAAATGTGAATGATGACGCGCAAGTAGTGTGGCGTGAGTGGCCAGTAAAAGGCAAATATCTGACAAAAACTGATGGTAAAGATGCCGGTAAAGTAGCGTGCCGCGTGTATAAAACCATTAAAGCGCGCCGTTTGTGGGATGTGATCATGTCCAGCACATACGACTTTGCCGAGCCTGGATTCATCTTGATTGACCGCGTGAATGAAATGAACAATAACTGGTTCTGCGAGAACATCCGCGCCACCAACCCATGTGGTGAGCAACCGTTGCCACCTTATGGCGCTTGTCTTTTGGGTTCAGTCAACTTAACCCGCTTTGTGAAAAAACCATTCACCGACGAAGCCTACTTTGACTGGAAAGAGTACCGCGAAGTGGTAGCGATTTTCACGCGTATGCTGGATAACGTGGTTGAAATTAACGGCCTACCGTTACAACAACAACGTGATGAAATCATGCGCAAACGCCGTCATGGCATGGGTTATTTGGGTTTAGGTTCAAGCCTCACCATGATGAAAATGAAATACGGTGAAGAAGAGTCAATCAAATTCACTGAAGAAGTCACCCGTGTGATGGCCGAAGAAGGCTGGAATATCGGCGTGCAACTGGCTGAAGAAAAAGGCGCCGCACCGATTATGGAAGAGAAATTTGAAGTCACTGCAGACATGCTGGCAAAACGCCCTGAAATGGCGGCAGATGGCATTAAAGTGGGCAGTAAAGTAGCAGGTAAAGTGTTGCTTGGTAAATATAGCCGCTACATGCAGCAGTTTCCTGAAGGCTTGCGTAACCAAATTGCAACTAAAGGCGTGCGCTTTACCCACCACAGCTCAATTGCGCCAACCGGTACCATTTCGCTATCACTGGCTAACAATGCCAGCAACGGTATTGAGCCAAGCTTTGCGCACCATTACGCACGTAACGTGATCCGTGAAGGCAAAAAGTCGAAAGAGAAAGTCGATGTGTTCTCTTACGAACTATTGGCTTACCGTGAGTTGATTAACCCGAATGCGATGCCGTTTAGCGACAAACCAGAAGAACAGTTGCCAGATTACTTCCTGGATTCATCCAGTATTATGGCTAAAGCCCACGTGGATATTCAAGCGGCATCACAAAAATGGATTGATAGCTCAATTTCAAAAACTATCAACGTACCAACGGATTATGATTTTGAAGACTTCAAAAACATCTATCTCTATGCTTACGACAAAGGCTTAAAAGGTTGCACCACATTCAGATTTAATCCTGAAGCGTTCCAAGGCGTGTTAGTGACTGAAAAAGATTTGGAAAGCACCACTTATAAATTCACACTAGATGATGGCACTGAAGTTGAGGCCAAAGGCAATGAAGAAATTGAATACGATGGTGAAATTCACTCAGCGGCTAATCTTTACGATGCGCTAAAAGAAGGCTATTACGGTAAATTCTAGGCATACATTTTAAGTGTAGGAGCGACGCCCTCGTCGCGAAACAATAGCTAATCGGGGCGAGCCGCCCCTCCTACCAATCAGGAGAACAACATGGCAATTAAAATTGAAAAGAAAATCGTTAGCTACGCGCTGGTGAATGAAGAAGATAAAGCCAAAGCAGCTGAGGCTGAAGCACAAAAGGTTGAGGCGGGTAAAGTTGTGCAACTGGGCGAACCGCTAAGTCGCCCTGACAAACTGGTAGGCAACACCTACAAAATAAAAACGCCAGTCACAGAACATGCGCTTTACATCACCATCAATGACGTGGTGATGAACGAAGGCACGCCGCAAGAGCATCGTCGTCCATTCGAGATATTCATCAACTCCAAAAACATGGAGCATTTTCAATGGATTGTTGCGCTAACAC
>MHBU01000009.1 GCA_001803395.1 Methylotenera sp. RIFCSPLOWO2_02_FULL_45_14
TGCCCTCTCCATCGCACCGGGGATTGGATTTGATATCGCGACACTCATGCAATGGAATAACGGCATTGCCCTTCAAATAATCATGAGTTTTATCTTTTTTCGACTTTATGATATTAAAAAGCCCTCGATCATCGGTCGAATTGACCGTGAAGCAAAAGGTGGGTTAGGGGTTATGGGAGATGATATTGTCGCAGGATTTGCCGCAGGGATCACTTCGGCGATTATTTGGCAAGTTATTGTAAAAAGTACTCTTATCAGCTAAACCACTCGCCCTCTTCCCTTTGGGGCGATCTTCTTTATACTTTCTTTATACCAAATGACCCTATCCTGAGACCTCACTGACATTATAACCCTTATAATATACCTCTAAATCCTATTCTAAAGAGACGTTATGACGTTACAAGAACGAATTAAAAGTGAGATGATGGTTATCAAATCACTGGGTGTGGTGTATGGGGATATCGGAACCAGTCCGATCTATACTTTTGCCGTTATATTATTGTTGGTTCAGCCGACAACCGAGACAATCTTTCAAATCTTATCGATGGTATTTTGGACGATGTTGATGCTGGTCACTGTCCAATACGCATGGTTGGCGACAAGCCTTTCCAAACGGGGTGAAGGGGGAACGGTAGTGCTGGTTCAGCTGTTATTACCGTATCTCAAAGGGGCTAAAATAACCGCATTAGTAGGGGCATTAGGCTTTATCGGCATATCTTTGATGATCGGGGATGGGGTTATCACTCCCGCCATCAGTATCCTCAGTTCTGTTGAGGGGATTGCATTAATCCCCGGGTATGAAGATACCCCAAAACTGACCTTGCTTATTATCGCATCGGGAATCGCATTTGCCCTCTTTGCCGTTCAAAAAAAAGGGATCGAAAAGGTCGCCAGTGCATTTGGTCCTATCATGGTGATTTGGTTTTTTGCCCTTGCATTGGGGGGCGGGTATTATCTCCTCCAATCGCCGGACGTCCTATATGCTATCTCACCACTCTACGCGATTGAGTTTATCTATCAACACCCTTATATCGCTTTTGTCGTTTTAGCCGATGTATTGCTTTGTGCGACAGGTGGTGAAGCGTTATACGCTGATATGGGGCATCTTGGACGTCTTCCGATTCTCAAAGGGTGGCTGTTTGCTTCAGTAGCATTGCTCATCTCGTATTACGGGCAAGGGGCATTTTTGCTCTCCCATCCCGAAGCGGCAAAAAGTCCATTTTTTGAGCTTTATCACACCCTCGTCCCTGATTTATATGTTCCGATGTTGCTATTGAGCGTCGTTGCTACTATTATCGCTTCTCAGGCGATGATCAGCGGGATTTTCTCCGTCCTTTATCAGGCAATGACGACCCGTATTTTTCCCCATTTCAATGTCAACTACACCTCCAACGAACTGCGCAGTCAAATTTATGTCGGATCGATCAACTGGTTTTTGTTTATCTGTGTCGTTGCGATGCTCTTTATCTTCACAGAATCGGGGAAACTGGCGGCGGCGTACGGTCTCTCGGTTGCGGGGGCGATGAGTATCACGGGTGTACTGATGAGTATGATTTTCATGTATAAACGCCAATACCTTAAAATGAGCGTTTCCATTATTGCAGGGCTGACGAGTTTAGTCTTCTTCGTCTCCTGCTGGCTCAAAATTCCGCACGGCGGGTATTGGTCTCTCATCATCGCCTCCGTTCCGCTCTTTATTGTAATCCTCTATACCCAAGGGCAAAAACGGCTCTATGCGTCGTTCGTACCGATTGATAAAGATCTCTTTTTGAGTGAATATCTCAAACGCTATGCTCAAGGATTCCACGTCGAGGGGACGGCTCTTTTCTTTGCCCGTAATGCCGATGCAATCCCTGCCTATATCTCCAAAACCATGTTTCAAAACGGGATCATCTATGAGCGCAATATCATCGTGACCGTCCACCCCTCGTATGAACCGCATGGAGTTACGAGTGAACTCTCACCCGTTGGTGAGGGGCTTGATCTCCTCAGTATCCGACCGGGATATATGGAGACACTCAACGTTGAAACGATTTTACGTGAACGAAACATCGATGAGCGTACGATCTTTTACGGGGATGAGGAGATTGTATCCGATAGCTTACTATGGAAAATTTTTGCTTTGATCAAAGATATCTCCCCAAATTTTGTCAGCTTTTACCATTTCCCTCACGAGAAACTGATTGGGGTTGCCCGTCGGGCGAAGATTTAGTGATGAATGGTATAATTTAGCCATGTACCCAATTATCCCCCCATTTTTGCTCTTGATCGCTCTTGCACTGATCTCTAAACTCTTTAGCGAGGAGCTTCAGCTGGTTAATATCGGGATGATCCATCTTCTTCCGATACTTTATGCCGCGATGCGCTTAGGACGTAGAGATACGTTGATTGTCTCGGTTGCTTCCGTGCTCACATTCAATTTCTTTTTTATCCCGCCAACCTTTACATTCACCGTACATGACCTCCGATATATATTTAGTTTTGTAATTATGATTGTGGTGGGACAGATTGTTTCATGGTTAAGTGCACAGGCCGCTATTGCCAAAGAGTTGGAGACGTCAGAACGACTCCAAGAAACTCTCTTAGGCTCTTTGTCACATGAACTACGTACCCCTCTTGCGGCAATTATGGGTGCATCCTCAGGCTTACTCACCGAAGAACTCGATTTAAACTCTGAAGACAAAAAAGAGCTTTATTACACGATTGATCAGGGTGCCCATCGGATGCGGCGACTGATCGATAATCTCCTTGATACCGCTCGCCTTCAAAGCGGTATGTTCAAACTCAAAATCCAAGAGTGCGACATTCGTGAACTTTTAGGAAGTGCATTATCGAAAACAGAACACACTTTCCCTGCAAAATTAACGATAAATGAGGAGATTACATCTATCCAAGGGGACGCTGTTTTGATCGAGCAGGCACTCTTTAACCTGCTAGAAAATGCTTTTAAGTACGGTGATACGGTCAATGTATCGGCAGAGCAAAATCCTGTTGGGATATTGATCCGTATTTGTAATACAGGGTCCATCCCCCCTAAGAATGAAGCCTCGATGGCATGGAAGCCGTTTTCGAGGTTGAGCAATGTTCGAGGCGAAGAGGGAATCGGATTAGGGCTGTATGTGGCATATCGAATTGCTAAAATGCACGCTGGGAGTGTGGAGACGATGAGCGATGGCGTACAATTTTGCGCGACACTGCAACTTCCGTATAGAGGTGAGGGATGAAAGAGGCGATTTTAATTATCGATGATGACAGTGCTATTCGCAAACTGCTCGAAGTAGCACTGAGTGCGGCTGGGTATCATCCAATAGCGATTGCGACGGGGAAAGAGGGGTTGAACCGTGCCGCGATCGAAGCCCCAGCACTGGTATTGCTCGATTTAGGATTGCCCGATATGGACGGCAAAGAGTTCCTGATACACTTTCGCGAATGGAGTCAATCCCCCGTCATCGTCCTCTCTGCCCGCTCCGGTGAGGCTGAAAAAATAGCGGCATTGGAGGGTGGATGTGATGACTATCTCACCAAACCCTTTGGCACGGGAGAGCTTCTCGCACGTATCAAAGCGGCACTTCGTCGTAGTGGCAGTAATAGTGGAGATTCTTATTCCAGTTTGATAAGCGGCAATCTCTCGCTGGACATCGCTTCTCATACGGTGATGTTGGAGAATGAAGAGTTAAAACTCACCCCAAAAGAGTTTGATCTCCTCAAAATCCTGATGCAAAACAGTGGAAAAGTCCTCACTCATGCATGGCTTCTCAAAGAGATATGGGGAATCGGGTATCAAAATGAAACCCACTATCTGCGAGTTTTTATCAATCAACTCCGACAAAAGATCGAAACCGATTCCAGCCGTCCAAAACGGATTGTTACCGAAACAGGAATTGGGTATCGGTTTGTTGGGTAAGTATTCTTGATACTTTCCTGAGACGATCTACGCTACACTTTCCGGATGAAAAAGACACTTTTAATCTATGTGGCATTGATCCTTTTCTTCGGGATCGCCATTGCGGGAATCCTCCATTACGGAACGCTTTTAGAGAGCCATCTATTCTCTGGAATTATAGCCCCTGCGGCATCGATACCCTCCACGATCAGCGATACATTTCTAAAACAGCTCCACCATCCCCTCCCACTGTTACTGATCCAGTTTATCGTTATTATGATTGTTACACGGCTCTTTGGCTATTTGGTCTCCTTTGTCGCTCAACCTACCGTCGTGGGTGAGATTGTTGCGGGAATTATCCTCGGGCCCTCACTCATGGGCGCACTGTTTCCGGATATGTTTATCGCTTTGTTTCCAAAAGAATCACTCGGCAATCTCCATCTCATCAGTCAGCTCGGGTTGATCTTTTTTATGTTTGTCGTGGGAATGGAACTCGATTTTGATAAAATCAAAAAACAATCGAGTGCTTCGGTATTTATCAGTCATGTGAGCATCATTTTCCCTTTTTTCTTGGGGGTGGCATTAGCCTATTGGCTCTATCCGATATTCGCTCCCAAAAATATCTCCTTTATCCCTTTTGCCCTTTTTATCGGTATCGCGATGAGTATCACCGCATTTCCCGTACTGGCTCGGATTATCAAAGAGAAAAATATCGGTGACACCCGCTATGGCTCCATGGCAATCACCTGCGCCGCCGCCGATGACATTACGGCGTGGTATATTTTAGCCCTCATCATTGCCATTTCTGTTTCGGGATCACTCAGCTCTTCCATCGTATTATTATTCCTTATCGCCTTGTATGTCGTTATCATGTTTTACGTCATACGCCCCCTTTTCGCTAAAATTGGGCACTCTCAGAGTGAACGGCTCAGTATGAACGGGATGTCGTTTATCATCGTCTTACTCCTCCTCTCCTCTCTTGCGACCGAAGCGATCGGGGTACATGCTCTGTTCGGTGCATTTATGGCAGGGGCGATGATGCCCTCATCGGCACTATCGAGACTCAAAGAGCTCATCGCGCCGCGTTTGGAATACGTCAGCCTTTTGGTATTATTGCCCCTCTTTTTCGCCCTAACGGGATTACGCAGTGAAATCGGTTTACTCAACAGTGTAGATGCGTGGCTGATCTGCGGCGGAATCATCGTCCTTGCGGTATTCGGTAAACTCTTCGGTAGCGCCCTTGCCTCCAAATACATGGGATTCAGCTGGCGAGACTCGTTCGCTTTGGGGATACTGATGAATACGCGCGGACTTATGGAACTGGTCGTTCTGAATATCGGATATGAGATGGGGATACTCTCCACAGAATTGTTCACGATGTTTGTCGTCATGGCACTGGTAACAACCATTATGACCGGACCGTTTCTGAATCTCATTACCCGTGGATTCAAAGAGAATAAAGTCGTTGAAACGATGCAAAAGAGTTTGATCGATCTCCTCTCTCACGAACTGCGAACCCCGCTCACCCTGATACGGGGAGCTGCCAGCAATCTCTCCAATCCACAATTCACCCTAGCCGACAAGGATAAAGAGGAGATGGTACAAACCATCGTCGAGGGGTCACGCCGCATGGAAAAAGTGATCGATAACCTACTGGTGAACGCGCGGTTTCGAGAGGGAAAAACACCGTTGAATAAAACGATGCTTCGGATAGATGATGTGGTCTCTTCTGCACTAGCCATAGCTGAAAATGACTGGGGCCGACAGGCAAAACTCTCATTTTCACCCGATATTCCACCCCTTAATGCTGATATTGCCTTACTCCAGCTCGCCATAGGGAATCTGCTCGATAATGCGTTTAAATACGGGGATGACGTCAGTATTGAGATCACCTCAGCATTTAATGAGACCACTTTACTTATCTCTAACAACGGCGATCTCCCCTCAGCCGAGACGATAGCGTCCCTTGCTGCTTCCCCTATTCGGCTCGATAATGCGATAGGAAAACCGGGTTCAGGGATCGGATTGCGGATTTCGCAAACGATCATAGAAGCGCACGGCGGAATCTTATCGATTTATTTAGAAAACGACCGATTTTGCGTTCATGTAACGCTTCGGAGTGAGGGATGACACCGCGCATTTTGATCGTGGATGATGATGCCTCTATCCGTCGGCTCTTGGCAATGACCCTAGCGTTTGCAGGCTTTATGACGGAGGGTGCTTCTACGGCAAAAGAAGGGCTGAAAAAAGGGGCAGATGAACATTTCCATTTGATTTTGCTCGATTTGGGGTTGCCGGACATGAGCGGAGTGAAATTTTTGGAGCGTTATAGAGAAGATGAACAAACCCCCGTTATCGTCGTCTCGGCGATCCATGATGAAGCGGATAAAATAGCCGCTCTCAATGCCGGAGCGGATGATTATGTCACCAAACCGTTTAACACCGATGAGCTGATTGCCCGCATCAATGCCAACCTGCGCCGCGTCCCTCCCGCACCAGAAACTTCACCGATTTTAATCGTGAAAGAGATGCGTATGGATATTAGCAATCGGATTGTGAGTATAGAGGATGAATTGATTAAATTGACACCCAAAGAGTTTAAACTACTTCGTGTGTTTATGGAAAATCAGGGGAAAGCCCTCACGCATGCATGGCTCCTTAAAGCGATCTGGGGAGTTGGCTATCAGCATGAGACCCACTATCTGCGGGTTTTTATCAACCAACTGCGTCAAAAGATCGAAACCGATCCTGCACGCCCAAAATGGATCATGACCGAAACGGGGATCGGATATCGGTTTATCGGCTAATAAATTTTAACTAATAATCTTATTCCGTCCAGTCTCTTTTGCGTAATAAAGTTTTTCATCAACACGCTTTAAAAGCTGATCCGGATTTTCCCCCTCATTCCATCGTACAATTC
>MHBU01000010.1:0-2306 GCA_001803395.1 Methylotenera sp. RIFCSPLOWO2_02_FULL_45_14
GATAAGAATCAGTATTGCACCATGTAGCAAGCGCTCCCCTGCGAACATTACTCGATCTTTCAATTCGTCACTTTCGATGACTCTCGCGAAAGAAAACGATATTGCAGCCAACGAGGCCATTATGGCAAAGCCAGCATTGGTAACATTTGTCGTGTCATCGCGGTAATTGAGAATCATAAATATCCCATACGCGAAACCCATAAACCCGGCAAGAACGAGTGGGGATTTGTACACGAAACGAATAATTCTGGGCTGCTCAGTCATCAGTGCCTTTCGATCAAACACCTAACGTTTGAATTAAGGGGCTGGCTTTAGCCAGTCCCGCTTGAATGATGGGTTGTGCATAACTAGGCTGACAACTCTGCGATACGTTTAAACCTAACGGCAATAGGTATTTGTAAGTCTGTGGATTTTCCGGTTAACTCAAAACTTTCGTAGTCAGGTTTGCCTGACAGAGAAACTTGGGTTTTTTCGATATTTCCAAAAACATTATTGAGAGGACCAAAATAATGATTGATAGAAACATCAGCGGTGACAACATCGTCTTTAACCCTGAAATTACCAACATAGTAATAGGTACTGTCACCACCTCTAACAGTTCCGTTTTCGAGGACGACAACGCCTGCCCCGTAACTACCGAAAGTTGGAACAATGAAAGTAACCGACCAAAGAGCTTCGAGCATAGAGTTTTCCTTAAATGTTGTATGTTGATAAGTGGTAAAACACAAGAGCAACTAGCAAAGCAATATTTCTTGAACTACTTTTTAACACAGTCAAAATTAAAGGCAATTTACTACACCGTGTTTTTAGATGCACAACGTAAAGTTGAGGGGCGCGCCGCTTTTGGCGCGTCCCTCTCGAACGCCATGTTAGGTGAGAACTTTCTCACCCATGTTTAATGACAGTGGACAATACCAGTGCTGTTATCCATATGGCAGCACTGCCCCGGGGGTGAGCTTTTGCGACAACCACCACCATGAGCTAGCGCCACGCTACTAGCAAATACCAGCGCTAATGCAACGATCAATGTCTTCATAAAATTGCCTCCACGCCCTGGTAAGTGGTATCGGCTAGGTACTGGGCGCATTAAGCACCTAACGTAAAATTGAGGGGCTGTGCGCTTTTGCGCAGTCCCTCTCGAATGCAGGGTTGTACGTCATTACTGCTGAATTCGACGTGCTATCCCGTCGAGAATTATTTGCTCCAGGATCCCGTTTGAATATGCCTGTTGCCATTGGTAAGTGAAGGGAATTGCCTGAGAGCCATTACCGTGGCGAACATTCATTTTGAAGCTGCTATTAACTTGAACGCGTGTTTGGTCTGCTCCTTGTCGGGTGGCCAGTATGTTGAAATTGGCAATTCGCTCCATAACTTGATCTGAAACTCCCAGAACGCTACCGCGTGTCCCTTCATTTGCCCAGCTTGGATCATAAGTTGTGTTTGAAATCGCGACGATTCCACTCTCTTTTTCTAAAGTAGTGATATTGAGGTTCGATTCGGCGACGCCAACAATAACCGCAGACCAGACTTTGTCATACGGCGCGTTATAGCCCCTTGATTTGTCGATGCTTGTTTGTGTGGGCTGAAGACCCGGTGTAGCACATCCTACAAGCAGCGCGATAAGCGGTAGTGCGAGGATTGGCTTTATGTACATATTATTCTCCCTTTGGGTGATTGGTGGTTTGTGACATACAACGTAAAGTTGAGGGGCTGCCGCGCTTTTCGGCAGTCCCGCTCGAACGCAAGGTTAGCATGCCACGCGCTAAATCTGCGATAAGTTGGTGACTAGATTGTAGGTAAACCATCCATCGCCTGTTACGAATATCTGAGGCTTGGCGGTAGCGGCATCGCGCATTACGCCTATGCCATCGCTGTAAGGCTCAAACGATATAATTTTCGAGTAGGGAAGCCTGACACTCTTTTGGGGTCCAGCGAAATAGATGTTCTTGGTCGTAACAATTACCATACCAGTGTCAACGTGAACACGTTCAGTATTTTCAACAGCATGGCCTTTGAAAGCACCAACCCTGTAATAGACACCTTTCAACACACGGACACTAACACCTTGTGAACTACCAACAAATTGTCGGCGTGTCTTGTCTTCAAGGTACTTCGAACCTGGGAAAGCCCAGACAACTTGTTCTCCTTTTTGAAGATTGATTGATAAATTTCCATTAACAGACATTCGCTGTGGTATTACGCCATTGAGGACATCTCGCAATACGGCAGCTTTTGTAGTTTTTGTTAGTGCACCGTTTTTGTCCAAGTCACTTTGAGAGAGAGTAAAACGCTCTTTGAATTCAACG
>MHBU01000010.1:2324-4217 GCA_001803395.1 Methylotenera sp. RIFCSPLOWO2_02_FULL_45_14
GGAACTGTTCAACAGAGTTTTCCCAGCCCCTTATGAGAAGTGCTTTTCGTTCAATGAAGGGGACAAATGAAGATTGTTCAATCTCGGAAATGTTTTTTTCCAGATTATCAAAGTTGTCTGAGTCTTTAATTGCGCGCACAACTTCAACGGCGATTTGTTGCCGCCCTCCTTGGATCACACGCTCGCGCTGCTGGTTTTTCTCCTCACATTCAGCATGTTTGCTGCGAAGAAATCCGGCAGGTTTTCCACAATATGTACAGGTGCCCAAATCATTCTCCTTGAAATGCTAACGTTTGAATTAAGGGGCGCCGTTAGGCGTCCCGCTTGAATGATGGGTTAGGTATTACACAAAGATTTAATTGGAACATTATTTTAATTTTAATTTCTCAATTAGTTTGTTTAGTTCTACTTCACTTAAATTTTCTGGATTTTTAGGAATAATACTTAAGTCGCTTTTACAGTGCTTGCAAATCAGTGCTTCAGGTTGAATTGCCTCAGCACAAAAAGGACACTTTCTAGCATTTGGATTAGAGCTTTCAGAAGGTTGAAGGGAGCCGAAGCCAAATAGAATTGCACCAATAACCGTTATAACGGCGGCAATTGTGAGATTTAAATTTCGATTACTAGCCAAACTTAGATTAAAAACTTCATGAGGTTCAATGTAGCTTGAGTGCTCACCAGAACCAATTGTTTTACCATCAATTTTCACTGATGTAGGCATGTCAAATGCAATCACGCCCCAAAATAAGCCTAAAACAATCAAAATACTTCCCCAAAGTTTCATAACTTCCCCTTTGTTACCTAACGTAAAGTAGGCATCCTAATTGACGCTTTATAAACCGTCAATATTGAATACCATTTAATATTTGTTAATGAAATATATAATAAAATCATTATGTTAACTTATTTTAGTATTTCCTAAAATTTTATTGATATACAGCGTAAAAATATGAAAAACTCATTACAAAATTCTGTTAAAAATGTCGATCTACCTAAGCTTTTAGACCAAGTGCGTGGAAAAATTAGCCTTAAACATTACAGTATTCGTACTGAGCAGGCTTAATTAGATTGGATTAAACGCTATATTTTGCACCATGGCAAGCGCGTGTAGTTGCTAACAAATAAGCATCACTATAGCTGGTTTGATTTCACATAAAACTAATTCAACGCATAGCGCGCAATGCTTAATTCTTCAGCGCTGGATAATTCAACTATTACTTTAGTGCCACTGCGCATTTTGCCAATGTCGGGCGACACTAAAAATGTGATGGGCTGTTGTTTGTTATTAGATGGATTGTTTTCAGCCGCGCCTACCGCAATTTGCCATTGAGACCATTCTTCTTTTGGCGGGATGATGGTTGAGCCTTGTAATCTTGCTTTTTCAAATACACTTTGCTTTTCATCGCCAATGAGCAGGTTCCAAACTTCTACACTCACTAATTTACTTTCTTGCATGAATTGGATGGGGGTTTCTTGTTCATACAGCATCTGCGGAAAAGGTTCCACTTGTGGTTGAATGGTTTCAAACCCTGAGCGTAAAAAAGCTATTTGATAATCGTTTGGTACGGTGTCTTTGAGCGGTGCGTTTTGGGCGGCTGATTTTTCGTTGCGTTCATGCGCATCCATGGCGGCGGCAGTGGCTTTGTCTGCACCTTGCAAGAGTAATGATCTTGCTATTTGTTGTGCAATAGAGCCGCCAAGGCAGCCGCACAGCGCCAGTGACGCAAGTGTCACAGCGCTCCATTTTAAGGCTAGCTGTTTTATCGCAAGAGGCATGTCGATTTAATGACTACGTTTTTAACGCGGAAGGGTTAGATTACTGCTGTAAGCTTCGGCTGTCTAGTAAATTCTGTGATGCTATTGTCTTGTGATGGCAAAACTTCAAGTGCCCAA
>MHBU01000010.1:4275-6725 GCA_001803395.1 Methylotenera sp. RIFCSPLOWO2_02_FULL_45_14
TGGCAATCCAGGCGTCTAAGCTTAGGTGTTCGTGCCACCATAGTACGCCAAATAAGCTGGCTAACAATACCGTCACGTAAGCTAAGCTTGCGACCACCATGGTGTCACCGGTGCGGTAGGCGCGAGTCATGGCGAGCTGGGCGATGGTGGCAGTCAAGCCTAGCCCAAGTAGCAAAAGCAAATCTTGCCAATCAAGGTGGTGAAAAGTGTTGAGGTGAGTAGCGCCAAAAATGCCAGAGAGGATACCCTGGGGTGCAAACAGCATCCATAGTCCTGCGCCAATGGTGGAAACCAGTGTGAAATAAAACACGGTGCGCCAATCAGGTTCATTGGCCTGGCCTAATTGCTTTACATGTATATAAGCTAGTGCTGCGCCCATGCCTGAGAGTAAGCCTAGTGAGGCTGCCAGCCAATCTTTTTGGCTAAAGCTAGGTTTAAGTAGCAGGCTAATGCCTATAAAACCGATAACAAGACCGATGAGTAATGTTTTTTTAGGTTTTTCATGTAGTAAAAATGGTGTGAATAGCGCTAAAAATAACGGTGAAGTGTAGTTGAGTGTAATGGCGGTGGCTAAAGGTAAATGTGCGATTGCGTAAAAAAACAAAATCAGTGATGCAAAGCCTACCACTGCACGTGACATTTGTTTGTACATGACGGGTGTGGCTAAGGATAGTTTTTGCGTATAGATATAAACCCAGATAACCATTAAGCCAAATAATGAACGATAAAACACTAATTCAGCACTGCTAAATTTTTGTGCGCCAATTTTAACCAGTGCACCCATAATGGCAAAGCCAAGGGCGGCGACTAGCATCCATAGGCTGCCAAGATTAGGCAAGCTAAAGCTGGGTAACTTCATTGATGAAGCTTAGTCAGAAAGTTGCTCAAGCTTAGGCCGTATGCTGCTGAAGTTGATGACGAACCCATTGATGAAAATGTTCCATACCCGTTTCCATCGGATGCTGGTAGGGGCCGCGCTCATCAATGTTTTGTGTGAATAAGGCGCGGCGACCGTCGTGCATGCGTTGGCAAATTTCATTGTCTTCTACGGCGGTTTCTTCATAAGCGGCTTGTTGCGCGGCCACGTACTCGCGCTCAAATAAGGCAATGTCTTCCGGGTAATAAAACTCAACGACATTGGTGCAGGCGTTTACGCCGCGCGGGATGATGTGCGATACCACCAACACCTGTGGATACCATTCAATCATCAAAAACGGGTAATAGACCATCCAAATAGCGCCATGTTTAGGTAATTTGTCACCGTGATAAAGCGCCACTTGCTGTTGCCATTGCTGGTAAGCAGGTGAGCCGGGTTTGTTGAGCGACTGCTTAAAGCCTACGGTTTGTACGCTGTAATCTGCGCCAAACTCCCAATTAAGATGATCACAATTTACAAATTGATTAAGCCCTGGGTGAAATGGGCCCACATGGTAGTCCTCTAAATACACTTCAATAAAATTTTTCCAGTTGAAGTTGTATTCTTCAACCGCAATGCGGTCTAGCTGGTAGTTAGTAAAATCAAAATCTTGCTTGCAACCAAGCTTGGCTAAATCTTTAGCAATATCGCGCTTGCCATCAAACAGCAAGCCTTGCCAGTTTTTTAATGGTTTATTATTAAGGTGCAAGCAAGGATTTTGGTTAAAATGTGGCGCGCCCAAGAGCTTGCCTTCTAAATCGTAAGTCCAGCGATGCAGTGGGCAAACGATATTTTTAGTGTGTCCGCGACCTTTAAGCATAATCGCCTGGCGATGGCGACACACATTGCTGATGGCATTGATACCATCTGGCTGATGAATTAAGCTTGTAGCCTCATGCATCCAATCTAGTACATGGTAATCACCCACGTTGGGTACCATCAGTTCGTGACCAAGGTATTGCGGCGCATTTGAAAATATATGCTGTTGTTCTAGTGCATAAATACTGGGGTCAACATACCATGCGACAGGTAATGGTGTGCCAGTTTCTGGTTGAGGCGTTAAAGTGGCTTGTTGGGAAGTCAAAGTTAAAGATGCCATAAAAAATGATCGGCAATTAAAATTACAAGGATGGCGATTTTTGCCTAAATTGTTATTTTTATCAAGTGATTATTAAAGAATTCTCGATGGGTTTGGTGCGGTAAAACTTGCCAATATTTAGGTTTTCAGCTACTCTCACAGGGGTTGCAACCCATTCCATTGCGGTTGTAATCCATTCTATTACGTAAGCACAAACAAAAATCAAGTATTGAGTAGATCAAATGTCAGACCATTTAATGAACACCTATAACCGTCAGCCAGTTACCTTTACTAAGGGTGAGGGCGTTTGGCTATGGGATGTTGCAGGTGAAAAGTATTTAGATGCGCTCGCCGGTGTGGCCGTGAACGGCTTGGGGCATGCGCACCCTAAATTAGTAGAGGCTATTGCCAAGCAAGCGGCTAAGCTCATTCATGTGTCCAACATTTATCAAATCG
>MHBU01000010.1:6758-9810 GCA_001803395.1 Methylotenera sp. RIFCSPLOWO2_02_FULL_45_14
AAATTTCAGGCATGGATAAAGTGTTTTTCTGCAACTCAGGCTGCGAAGCAAACGAAGCTGCGATTAAAATAGCACGGCTTTATGGACATAATAAAGGTATAGAAACTCCTGAGATCATTGTCATGGAGCAATCGTTTCACGGGCGTACCTTGGCCACGCTTTCAGCCACGGGTAACCGTAAGGTGCAAGCTGGTTTTGAACCGCTGGTGAGTGGGTTTATTCGCGTGCCTTACGATGATGTTGAAGCGGTGAAGCAAGTGGCGTTACATCATCCAAACATCGTTGCTATACTGGTTGAGCCAGTGCAAGGCGAAGGCGGCATTAACATTCCTAAAGATGCGGGCGGATACTTAGAAGCCTTGCGCCAAATTTGCGATGCGCACGGCTGGTTGTTAATGTTAGACGAAGTGCAAACGGGTATGGCCCGCACCGGCACTTGGTTTTCGTTTCAACACACGTCAATCAAACCCGATGTAATGACCCTTGCAAAAGGCTTGGGCTCAGGCGTGCCAATTGGCGCTTGTGTGGCAAGCGGCAAGGCGGCCGAGGTATTTACCTACGGCAAGCATGGCTCGACGTTTGGCGGCAACCCATTAGCGACTGCGGCTGGGCTGGCAACACTTAATATTATCGAAGAAGAGGGTTTGCGTGAGAATGCTGAAAAAATTGGCAATCTAATCCGCGAAGGTTTTAATGCTGAATTTAAAAACACCAAAGGCGTAGTTGTGGTGCGCAATGCGGGTTTGATGATAGGCATTGAGTTAGATCGTCCATGCGGTGATTTAGTGAGCATGGCATTAGAAGCTAAACTACTGATTAACGTGACCGCAGATAATGTGGTGCGCTTGTTACCGCCGCTGGTGATGAATGAGGCTGAGGCAAAAGAGCTGGTGCAACGTCTGGCCGCTTTGATTAAAACATTTCTAATGAAATAAATGCACCAATCAATTAGTGATAACTATTTTATATAAACAACTGTAGTCAGTTTCAATAAAAACTGAGCTACCAAACCATTATGGCAATAAAACATTTTTTACAATTTAACGACTTAAACCGTGATGAGCTTGAGCACGTATTTGAGCGCACGCGCTGGATTAAAAGCCAATTCAAGGCTTATCAACAATACTGGCCGTTGCAAGACCGCACATTGGTGATGATTTTTGAAAAAGCCAGTACGCGCACACGGCTTTCGTTTGAAGCTGGCATGCAGCAACTGGGTGGTTCAGCCATCTATTTGAACACACGCGATTCACAACTTGGTCGTGGTGAGCCGGTAGAAGATGCGGCGCAAGTGATTTCACGTATGAGCGATTTGGTGATGATTCGTACTTACGAGCAAGAAATTATCGAACGCTTTGCGGCTAATTCACGTGTGCCTGTGATCAATGGTTTAACCAATGAATACCACCCATGCCAAATTATGGCAGATATTTATACTTATATTGAGCATCGCGGTTCGATTAAAGGTAAAACGGTGGCTTGGATTGGTGACAGCAACAACGTATGCAACACATGGTTACAAGCGGCAGAAGTGTTGGATTTTAACGTACATGTTTCAACGCCACCAGGTTATGAAGTTGAGCCTGAGCGTGCAAATTTGTATGGGCATGACCATTTTGAGGTGTTTGCTGACCCGATGGAAGCGGCAAGAAATGCAGATTTAGTCACCACCGATGTATGGACCAGCATGGGTTTTGAAGCGGAAAACGAAGAACGCATGCGCGACTTTGCTGATTGGCAGGTCGATAGCGATATGATGCGCGTGGCTGCAAAAGATGCGCTGTTCATGCATTGTTTACCAGCGCATCGCGGTGAGGAAGTCGCGGCCGATGTGATTGATGGCACACAAA
Source organism: Methylotenera sp. RIFCSPLOWO2_02_FULL_45_14 (assembly GCA_001803395.1). Lineage (GTDB taxonomy): Bacteria > Pseudomonadota > Gammaproteobacteria > Burkholderiales > Methylophilaceae > Methylotenera. The sequence goes on from MHBU01000010.1 coordinate 8,609, forward strand.
GTGTGGTGTGGGATGAAGCGGAAAATCGTCTGCATACCCAAAAAGCACTGATGGAATATTTATTATTAGGCAAGGTTTAACCAATTACTAAGTTTTATTAGGGAAGAATTTAAGCAATGAGTAAAGTCAATAAAGTAGTATTAGCCTATTCTGGCGGTTTGGATACTTCAGTCATTTTGAAATGGCTGCAAGATGAGTACAAGTGTGAAGTCGTTACATTTACCGCTGACTTAGGTCAAGGTGAAGAGCTCGAGCCAGCACGTGCCAAAGCTAAAGCTGCCGGTGTGAAAGAAATTTACATTGATGACGTGCGTGAAGAGTTTGTACGTGATTTTGTGTTTCCGATGTTCCGCGCAAACACTGTGTATGAAGGTGAATATTTGCTGGGTACTTCAATCGCACGCCCGTTAATTGCAAAACGTTTAATTGAAATTGCGGCTGAAACTAACGCTGATGCTATTTCACACGGGGCAACTGGTAAAGGCAACGATCAAGTGCGTTTTGAGTTAGGTGCTTACGCGTTAAACCCCAATATTCAAATTATTGCGCCATGGCGCGAGTGGGATTTGCTCAGCCGTGAAAAGCTCATGGCCTATGCCGAAAAACATGGTATTCCAGTCGATATGAAACATAAACAAGGCGGCAGCCCATACAGCATGGATGCAAACTTGTTGCATATTTCATACGAAGGCCGTCACTTGGAAGACCCGGCCGCAGAAGCTGAAGAATCAATGTGGCGTTGGAGTGTGAGCCCGGAAAAAGCGCCTGATGCCGCTGAATATTTAGATATTGAGTATGTCAATGGCGACCCGGTAAGCTTGAATGGCGAGGCCATGAAACCGCATGAGTTGTTAGCCCATTTGAATAAAATTGGTGGCAAGCATGGTATCGGTCGTCTGGATTTGGTTGAAAACCGCTATGTAGGCATGAAATCTCGCGGTTGCTATGAAACGCCAGGCGGTACGATTATGCTTAAAGCGCACCGTGCGATTGAATCCATTACGCTGGATAGAGAGGTTGCACATCTTAAAGATGACCTCATGCCACGCTATGCCACTATGATATACAACGGCTATTGGTGGAGCCCGGAGCGCATTGCCTTGCAAACCTTGATCGACCACACGCAAACTTCTGTCAATGGCTGGGTGCGCGTCAAGCTTTACAAAGGCAACGTGATTGTGACCGGGCGTGACAGTAAAACA
>MHBU01000011.1:0-8429 GCA_001803395.1 Methylotenera sp. RIFCSPLOWO2_02_FULL_45_14
GTTATGGTGGCGGCTCGGCGTGGAGTACACCTGCGATTGATACTAAAACGAATACTTTATTTTTTGGTACGGGCAACCCGTCGCCACAAATGAATGACACTTCTCGTCCAGGTGACAATTTATATACGGTGTCATTAGTGGCTTTAGATACAGAAACTGGCAAAATAAAGTGGCATTACCAGCAAGTGCCGCATGACGTTTGGGGCTATGATTTAGCCAGCCCTCCGGTACTGTTTGATTATGTTAAAGATGGCAAAAAAATTGCAGCTGTGGGTCAAGCCAGTAAAACCGGTTGGTATTACGTTAATGACCGTGCAACAGGTCAGCTCATCATGAAATCAGACGCTTTTGTACCACAAAAAAATCTATTTTCTAAAGCTACAACAGAAGGCACGGTGTTGTACCCTGGTATTTTGGGCGGCTCAAATTGGAGCCCGAGCGCATTGGATGAACAAAATCAAACCAGCTTTGTTGCCGGCATACATTCACCCATTAAATATACACTGGTGGAAGAACCCGCTAAAAATGGTTTGCCTGCAATTCGCTATGCATCATCTGAGCCAACTAAAGACCCACGCTGGGGTGTGTTATCCGCCATCAACTTAACAACGGGGAAAATACGCTGGCAAGTGAAAACAGAACAGCCACTCATGGGTGGTGTGCTTGCTACGCGCGGCGGATTGGTATTTATGGGTGAGGGTGATGGTAAGCTCAATGCTTATAATAGCAACACTGGCGACTTGTTATGGCAAGCAAAAGTGGATGCTGGCGTGAACGCGCCACCCATTAGCTATGAGATTGATGGCGTACAATATGTAGCGGTGGTTGCAGGCGGCAATGCTATTTTCGGCTTCCCTGCGGGTGATAATGTTTTGGTATATGCCTTAGGAAAATAATATTGAAAAGACTTCTCATTGTTATTTGGGTTTTAATTTCTCTTGCGGGCTGCGGCAACGGCCAGCAATACTCTGCGTTACCTGCTAATGCCTCTGTGGTGATTTTAGGCGATAGCTTAACCTATGGTACTGGTGCAAGTAAGGGCGAGGATTATGCCAGTATTTTAGCCATTAACACGCGTTGGAATGTGATTAACGCAGGTGTGCCGGGTAGTACATCGGCTAATGGGTTAGCACGATTACCAGAATTATTGGCGGATCATGATACTGGAGAGCAAAAAATCGATTTGCTGATTGTAGAACTGGGTGGCAATGATTTTCTTAAGCATGTGCCAGAAGTTGAAACTGCTACCAATCTAAAGGCGATATTAACGCAAGCCAAAGCTAAGAGCATTCAAACCGTGATGCTCGCCATTCCAAAATTTAACCCAATTGGCGCGGCCTTTGGTAACCTTTCGGATCATCCGTTATACGAAAAATTAGCGCAAGAAACAGGCGCACCGTTAGTAGCGGATGTGTTTTCCGATGTGCTGGCCAAAAATAGTTTGAAAGCCGACCCGATACATCCTAACGCAGATGGTTATCGTATTGTTGAAAGTCAGTTGCGCAAGGCTTTAGTTAAATTGGGGTTTTTAACAAGTAAGTGAATTTACGCTTTATGTTTAATTTTTAGATAAAGCACCACGCAGGCTAAAATCAGGGTGATGCTGTTAGCTACAATAATGGGCCAACTGGTAATCATCACGCCATAGGCCAGCCAGCCAAGTACCCCTAGGCTAAATAGGCTGTACATGGGTAGTGAAACGCCCGATAAGTCGCGCGTTTTCCACGAGTGATGTGCCTGCGGTACAAAGGCAAGCGTAGTTAAAAATGCTGAAAAATAGCCGATTAAATCTGTCGTGTTCATCTTTTTTATTTCAGTTTAAGTTGTTTCATACCAACGATTACTTTTGTTCACAATAGCAACAACAGAAAGCATAACAGGCACTTCAATCAGCACCCCGACAACCGTGGCGAGCGCTGCACCTGAATTGAAGCCGAAGAGGGCGATAGCGGTTGCAACCGCCAGTTCAAAAAAGTTCGAGGCACCAATTAAAGCAGAAGGGCCTGCAACACAATGCGCGACTTTGAATTTTTTATTCAACCAATAGGCTAAGCCTGCATTGAAATACACTTGAATTAAAATCGGCACTGCAAGTAGGGCAATCACCACGGGCTGTGCAAGAATCTGCTCACCCTGAAAAGCAAATAGCAGCACTAAGGTGATGAGCAATGCTGCTAACGATAAAGGCTGCATTGTTTTCAGCACACCTTGCAAAGCAGGCTCGCCATTTTTAGCGAGTAGCCATCTGCGCCAAATTTGGCTCAGCATGACGGGTGCTACGATAAATAAGCTTACGGATAACGCCAAAGTAGCCCAAGGCACAATAATGCTGGATAAACCTAGAAGCAGGGCGACTAAAGGCGCAAAGGCAAATAGCATGATCACATCATTGACTGCCACTTGTGAAAGCGTGAATTTAGCATCGCCATTACATAAATTACTCCACACAAACACCATGGCAGTGCAAGGGGCAGCAGCCAGTATAATCAAGCCTGCGATATAACTATCAATTTGATTGGCAGGTAAGTAGGGCGCAAACCAATGCCGAATAAATAGCCAGGCAAGTATTGCCATAGAAAAGGGCTTTACCAGCCAATTAACGCCTAAAGTAACCATGAAACCTTTGCTGTGTTGAGCGACTGCAGCCATTTTTCTTAAATCAATTTTGAGCAACATGGGGATAATCATGAGCCAAATCAAAAAAGCTACGGGTAAATTTACTTGTGCAAGTTGTATTGTGCCAATGGCTTGAAATAGCGCAGGCGTTAGCTTGCCGAAGGCAATGCCAACGATGACACAACCCAATACCCACCAGGTGAGATTGCGCTCAAAACTGCTGATTTTAGTCGGTTGGGCGTTGATGTTTTTTGTTGACATAGGATGATTGGACTCTCTAAAAAATGGGTTAAGCTGACTTTTTAAATGCAAATAAACGTTTAAAAACTAGCATTGCCAATAGTGCAACTAAGCCCGCTATTATGCCAAATAAGCCATTAAGCAGCGTTGGTGAAATAGCCTGTAAAAAACCATTTTCTATTGAGCTGGCAAAATTTTCAATCCAATGGTGGATACCAGGAATGCCGTGAGTGAGAATAGCGCCTCCTACTAAAAACATGGCGGCGGTGCCTACCACAGATAAAATTTTCATCATATGAGGTGCAAAAGCCAAAATACCAAAGCCTAACTTTCGTTTTAATTGCGCAGTTAAGTTTTTACCTTGGCTTTCGGCTAAGTAAAGCCCGCCGTCATCCAGCTTAACAATGCCCGCCACTAAACCGTACACGCCTATGGTCATGATAATGGCAATGCCAGCAAGTACCATGACTTGTTGCGTAAATGTGGCCGCGGCTACCGTGCCTAAAGTGATGACGATGATTTCAGCTGAGAGTACAAAGTCGGTGCGAATGGCACCTTTTATTTTTTCTTTTTCAGATTCTTCTATTATTCCACTTTCATCTTGGCCTATTAGGTTTTGTGGCTCGAGATAATTAACCTCAGCGTGATGGAAAAATTGATGAAACAGTTTTTCTACACCTTCATAACATAAAAATAAGCCACCTAGCATTAACAGTGGCATCACCGCCCAAGGCGCAAAAGCGCTAATCACCAGTGCAGTTGGCACTAGGATCAGTTTGTTGATAGCAGAACCTTTAGCCACCGCCCAAACGACAGGCAATTCCCGGTCTGCATTTATACCGGTGACTTGTTGTGCGTTGAGTGCTAAATCATCGCCCAAGACGCCGGCTGTTTTTTTTGCGGCGACTTTGGTCATCACGGAAACGTCATCCAATATTGTTGCAATGTCATCGATGAGCGTTAAAAGACTGGCGCCTGCCATAGTGAAGAATTCCTGAATTTAAGCTGAAGATTGTTTTGACGCATTATAATGAACGACGTGAATTTATCACAATAATATTAAACTTTCATGAAAATTAAACCTAATAACGAATGGCAACTGGCGATAGAAGGCATGACCTGTGCATCGTGCGCTAATCGTGTAGAAAAAGCACTGTCTAAAGTTCCGGGTGTGGCCACTGCCGAGATCAATTTAGCGCTGGAGACGGCACAAGTGTCAGGTTCAGCCAATGAAGTGACTATTGCCAAATTGATTGCGGCTGTTATTGCCGCTGGCTTTCATGCGCATGCGCTTCATTCGGAGCATGCCGAAGCTGCTTATTTAAGTGAATCTAAACCTCATTACCCTTGGTGGCCGATAGCGTTATCGGCAGCACTGTCATTACCATTAGTGTTGGCAATGCTTGCTAAATGGCTGGGCTGGGAAGGTCAGCTTTCGGGATGGTTGCAATGGACACTGGCAACGCCTGTGCAGTTTTGGCTAGGTGCGCGCTTTTACAAAGCGGGCTGGAATGCGCTTAAAGCGGGCGCAGGTAATATGGATTTACTAGTGGCATTGGGGACTTCTGCGGCTTATGGCTTGAGCGTGTATCTGTTACTCAGTCCATCACACGCGGGTTCACACCATTTGTATTTTGAATCTTCTACCATCGTCATTACCTTGGTATTGCTCGGTAAATGGCTAGAGGTTCGTGCCAAAGTACAAACCACAGAAGCGATTCGTGCGCTCAACGCCTTGCGTCCAGATAAAGCCAGTGTGATTCAGAACGGACAGGAGCAGCAAGTCGCCATTGCTAGCGTTAAGGTAGGTGATGTGGTTGCGGTTCGGCCAGGCGAGCGCATTGCCGTGGATGGCCGCATTACGCAAGGTGAAAGTCAGGTAGATGAATCTTTAATTACTGGTGAAAGTTTGCCTGTAACAAAAAAACTGGGTGATATGGTCACAGGCGGTGCGGTGAATGGCGAAGGTTTGTTATATGTAACGACCACAGCCATAGGCGCTGAATCAGTATTGGCGCGCATTGTGCGCCTTGTTGAGTCCGCGCAAGCGAAAAAAGCGCCAATTCAGCGCTTGGTGGATAAGGTGAGCGCAGTTTTTGTGCCAGTAGTGATTGTTATTGCGTTATTGACATTATTGGCGTGGGGTTTGCTCGGTGGCGATTGGCAAGTGGCGATTCTTAACGCCGTTGCTGTATTGGTGATTGCGTGTCCGTGCGCACTCGGTTTAGCTACGCCTACGGCAATTATGGTGGGTACTGGGGTTGCTGCTAGGCATGGTATTTTAATCAAAGATGCTGAAGCGCTGGAATTAGCACACGCCGTTAAAACCGTGGCTTTTGATAAAACCGGCACCTTAACCGAAGGGCACCCAAAGCTCGTCGCATTGGAATCCGTAGCTGGTGATGAAGCTAATATACTGGTGCTGGCTGCAAGTTTACAGGTGGGTAGCGAACATCCCTTAGCTAAAGCGGTTATTACGGCTGCCCAAGACAAAGCGCTACCACTGCAATTAAGCCAAGAGGTACAGGCGATTCCAGGTCAGGGTATTACAGGTGTGGTAGATGGTAACAAACTGTACCTTGGAAACATCCGCATGATGGCAGACCTAAGAGTCAACCTATCTAAGTTCAAACAACACGCGCTAACACTTGAGGCAGAAGGGCGTAGCGTTTCATGGTTAGCTCAGGCGAGTTCAATGCAAAATTTTGCACCTAAGCTACTTGGTTTACTAGCTTTTGGCGACTCAGTTAAGGCTACCGCCGGCAATGCGATAGCGCTTTTAGCGCAACAAGGCATTAAGACGGTATTGATCTCAGGTGATAATCAGGGTAGCACGGCTAATGTTGCGCATCAATTAGGCATTGAGGAGGTTTATGCGCAAGTGTTGCCAGGTGAAAAAGCCGATATTGTCGCCAAGCTAAAAGGTAACGATGGCTTAGTTGCAATGGTGGGTGATGGCTTGAATGATGCACCTGCACTAGCTGCCGCAGATGTCGGTATTGCCATGTCCAGCGGCACCGATGTTGCCATGCATACTTCCGGTATTACTTTAATGCGTGGTGACCCAGCGCTGGTGGCACAAGCAATAGAGATTTCGCAACGTACTTATCACAAAATCAGGCAAAACTTATTTTGGGCTTTTGTTTACAACGTAGTCGGTATTCCGCTGGCAGCATTTGGGCTATTAAGCCCAGTGGTTGCAGGTGCGGCAATGGCGTTGAGCAGCTTTAGCGTGGTTTCTAACGCCTTACTGCTCAAGTTGTGGCGCCCTAAAGTTCATCAAAAATAGCGCATTAAATTGCCATATTAGGCTGATTGCTTAGCCATTAATTTTGTAAACGCTGATTGATTTGTTTTAATCGTTGATCAACAAATAGAGATAGTTCTGGATTAAGTGCTGACATACTTTGGACACGGGTAAAGGCTAATTTTGCATCATCAAATTTACCAACAGCTTGTAAAGAAATGCCAAGACCGATCAATGTGCTTGTTGTTGTCGTGTTGCCAGGCGAGGCATTACCAATAGATAGTGATGACATGTAGTGACTAATGGCTTCCTCGTGACGTTCGGCACGTTGCAACATGGTAGCGATAAAACTATGGAAGTCAGCATTATTTTTTGCGTAAACCACACCTTGCTCTAACGTGATAAGCGCACCAGCATTGTCATGAGCTTCAACTTGCAAGCGGGCAAGCGCCATACGAAAATCGGTTTGCTCTGGCGCAATGCCCAATCCATCCGCGAGTATAGTTCTAGCATCATCATTGCGTTTATTTTCTAAAAATAAACTTGCGAGTGTTTGCCTGGCATCGTGATTTTTGGGGTCGGCTTCAAGTGCTTGCGTTAAATTAGCTTGTGCTTCAGAAACTCGACCCTGTTGTAGATACGTTAATGCCTGACGGTAGTAATTGTCTGATTGTTGATCTGGTCTAATTTGTTTAACAATGGCTAAATTATTAGCACTTGTTTTACCCAATGGTTTTGTCGCCGTATGCGCTATTACCGGTGATGTTTCGGTTGATGTTTTGTTGGCAGAGATTGCCTCATCTTGCTTAACTATTGCGCTTGGCTCAATTGGCTTCAGTACGGTTGCAAGCTTATCTTTTTTTTCTGGTGCAATTTTTGACGTTTGATCTCTTACTATTATTGTTTGCGTTTCTTTTGATTGAACTTCTTCAGGTACTTGAGCATTTTTTGGAGGTGTGAAGCTAAGGTTAGTTTCAACCAGTGGTGTAGATTCATTCCCTGCATTTTCAGTGCTTGCTTGCCCTATCTCAGCAGGCTCACTTGCTACGATATCTGTAATGGTTGTAGCGTCTGCACTAAGAGGGACAGGTTTTGATTCCGCAACCATTATTTTGGCAGAATTTTCGCTGTTAGATTGTGCTACTTTTTGCATCCAGAAATAGGCACCAGCAATCAGAAATATGATGAGTCCACTAATTTTGATAATAGGTAATGGCTTGCGCTGTGGCCTGCTAGCGCTGAGTTTAGGTGAAATTTTGTTTTGAATGTCAGCAGACCCAGCACCACGCTGATCCAGATCTTTTAACATTTGATTGATTAAACTCATTTTTAATATCAGTCTTTTTTAAATACCGCTTTGAATTTTATTTTAGCCTGCACTAATGCTATTACTTGGGCTAATGCTATTAAAAGTACCTTGGATAAACCCATGGATAAACCAATAAAGCCCCAGCCAACACAATGATGACAGTCACTAACATTAAAATGAGTCTGAACGGTTTTTTACCAATGGATTCTACAGATTTAGTATCTGCGGCTGCAGCTAACACCTCGCTAGCACCTACTTCTTTTTTACCTTTGCCATAAGTGGCTAATAACGCTTTGTGGGCAAGTATGTTAACTAAACGAGGCACACCTTTTGATTTTAAGTACATGATGTATAACGCTATGTTACTAAACATGCGGCTACCTTGGTAACCTGCTACCACTAAACGGTGGTTCAGGTAGTATTGCATTTCATCGCGCGTTAAACGGTCAAGCTGATAATCAAATGTGATGCGCTGTTTTAGCTGCCGAATTGAAGGTTGGTTAAGTTTCTCTTCAAGTTCAGGTTGTCCAAAAATTACCACTTGTAGCAATTTGCGTTTTTCAGTTTCAAGGTTACTCAATAAGCGTAATGCTTCTAGTGTTTCAATTGGCATCGCTTGTACTTCATCTAAACACACCACAACCTTGATGCCTGCCCGAGCAAAGCGTAATAACTCAAGGGTGAGCGCTTTTAACAGCAGGTGCTGTGTCACCGTGTTTGGTAATTCAATGCCTAGTTCATCAGCAAGCACCATGAGCAATGACTGCGGCTCTAGGTAAGGGTTGGGTACATAAGCTACTTTAAAACTTTGGTCTAAGCTAGACATAAGCTTGCGACACAATAGTGTTTTACCAGTGCCAACTTCGCCCGTTATTTTGATAAACCCTTCGCCAGAGGTAATCGCAAATAACAGTGTGCTAAGTGCCTCTTTGTAACTATGTGAAGCAAAGTAAAAGCTGGTATCGGGCGTAATGCTAAAAGGCGATTCTTGCAACCCAAAATGTTGAAGATACATTA
>MHBU01000011.1:8441-37361 GCA_001803395.1 Methylotenera sp. RIFCSPLOWO2_02_FULL_45_14
CGGATAGCATGTCATCTTTCCAGCTGTCTTGTCCTTGTACAACGGTTGCTTTCAGTAAAATCACGAGTTCAGATTTAGTATTAGTGGCCCCACGCTGACGAAATGCAGCACCTATGCCTTTTATATCGCCTAAGCCGGGTACTTTAGATTTTGTGCTAATAGAGCTCTCAGTCATCAGCCCGCCAATGGCGATAACACGTCCGTCGCGTGTGCGTACAATGCTGTCAGTCTCACTGACATTGCTAGAGGCTAAAGGTAAGTTAAGCTGGCCTGAAGTGCCACCCAAGTTAACCAGTTTGTTCACGGTTGAAACTTGACTGATAGAAGGGTGCATGTGCAAGATGATATTGTCGTCTTTATCAATTTGCGGCGTCACATCAAGCGTAATACCTGAGAAGAAAGGTTGCAATGTGACTTCTGGCACGGTGGTTGTAGCACCCGTTGAAGCGGTAGTGCTAGATGATACTCCAGTGACAAAAAACTCATCGGTACCTACTTTTAACACTGCTTTTTGATTGTTAATGGTGGCAATGCGAGGGCTGGATAGGACTTGTACATCACCTTGTGTTTCTAAAAATTGCAATAAAGCTGCAAAATTAGCCCCTTGCAAGGCTACCGCAAATAAAGGACCACCAAGTGCCGTTGTGGCTGCGTTTGCGATCAAATTACCAGCAGATGCACCTAAATCACCGCTGATTAAATCGCCGTTACCACTACTTGCCAGCTGTGTATTAGCATTTAAGTTACCCACGATAGCGGTGTTTCTACCGCTACTGCCAAATACTGCCCAGTTGACGCCGCTTTGTGACAGGTCATTCAGTTGCACATTGAGGATTTTTGCTTCTAATATCACTTGTCGTTCAATCGAAACTTGCATCAAACGTAAAAATGCCTCTACATTACGTACCTCATTAGGCATCGCGCGCACCACAATCACCCCTGACTGTAGGTTCACAATCACACGCCTTCCATTTTCTGTGCCGACAATGCCATTGAGTGATTCGCTTAAATCTTTCCAGAAGTCATTGTTAGAAGTGGTTGCAATGCTGGTGCTGACCAGTGCAGTGCGGTTGCCGCCGGCACCTTGCTGCCCTAGTTGCATTTGCTGACCTTGTTGACCCTGTTGTCCTTGCAGATTGCTACCGCCACTGACTGAACCAGAAGTCACGCGTGTATCAGATGTTCCTCTGCGTTGACCAACGATATAATTCACTTGAAACACACGTGTTTGTATAGCTGGGGATTCAATAAAAATACGAGAACCGTCAACTTTGTACTCATAACCATAGAGATCGCGCAGAGAATCCAGTGCCTCAAACACAGTAACATCTTTTAAATTGACTGAGATTGAGCCGGTTACATCTGGGTGAATCAGCATGCTGTAGCGGGTTCCGCTCACAATGCCCATCAACACTTGGTTCGCAGGTGCATTGTTGATTACCAAATCAAAACGTTGCTCAAGCCGCTTGGCAGAGGCTTTGGGCATCGCCATTTTTAATGGAGGTAAAAGAGCATTATTTATGGCATCGGGTGCAGGTGTCGCCACCTTGGTTTCTGCAGCAGTTTTTAACTCATTATTGATTTTATTTAGCGTTGCATTCGGCTGTGGCTCGTTAGTGGCGCAACCAGCAACCAATATAAAAATCAGTGCTAGTGGTAATGGCTTGGATACGATTTGCATCTTTTTACTCTCGCTTATTTCATTCATTTCAATTTGGTAGCGCGCTTAACGGTGGTGGCTGGTTTTACCAGTTTTTTCTCAATGGCATAATCCATCATCAGCGTCACGGTACTTTTGTCTGGATAACGCAATACCGCTTCATGTTCGTTGAGTTTAATCAAAGTCGCTTGTTCGTATTTTTTGCCTAACAATACTTTTTGGCCACTAATAATAGCGGCTTGGTAATTTGAGCCCAACATCACCGATTGTAGCACCGGGCCCGTGGGGACATCTTCATTAGCAATATTGTCATTAAACGAAGCGGGCGGCTGTGTCGGGTCTTTTAAAGTCTCAGCATGCACCGTCGTGAGCGACAGCGCTAAAGCAAGCAAGGCAATTAGCTGATGTTGCACTGAGTTTGAATGCTGTGGCAGTAATTTCATCATTAAATGCTCAGCCATGTTTGATCTAAACTTAAGGTATAAACGGTTAGTTTCAAGCGGTTAGATGGCCACTGACGCGTTGGGCTGAGGTCTGTATTCAAAGCCGCTTTGCTCCATAGGATATGCCAAGGCATTTGCTCTAGGTCAGATACATAAGCAAGCAGATCTAAATAGCGACCCTCTACCGTAATTTCTACGCCATGCTTAAATACGGGCGCAATATATTTTTCTGATGATGTTATTTGTAAGGCATCTTGCACTTGGGCGGTAACTGCTGGGTTCTGGGCAGAAGCCTCTGCTGCTACGTTATCAAGCAAACCTGTTGTGGCTAAGGTTTTGAGTTCAATCAGTTTTAGTTTGCTATTTTTTTGTAGCAAGCTGCGCAACAATGCTGGCATTTTATCCGGCTTGATAAGCGTTGTTTGCAGGCTATTTAATTGAATCTCTAACGATTGCAAATTCGATTGCAACGCTGCAATGCGTTGTTTATTTTGTACATCGGGGTCGGTTACATTTTGCTGTGCATATTGTTTGAGTTGTTGGCGTAGCGCCTGAACCTGCGCTTCATCGGCCACAATAGCATTGGTGAGTGATTTTTTTTGCAAAAGAACAGGTTCTAGCAGCAGCATGTTGATTGCGACATAGACCACCGCTAATAATGCACCAAAAACTAGCCAGCGCTCACGTTGGTTAAGCGCTTCAAACTTTTTGGCCATGGATGCCCAGGATTGCGTTAAAGAAGCGATCAAATGTGCCCCCCAGTTTTTGGCTCTATAGCGTTGGTTGAAGATTTTTCATGGCTGGATTGCAATGAAAATTCAATAAAATCAGGTTCTGCCGTTTGGTTTGCTACACCGTTTGGCGAAGTAGAAATATCACCTTTAACAGCAGCCAAATTTGAAGTAGGCATTGGTTGAGTTGTGCTATTAAGCGCGGTAGCCTCTGCTTTTGGTAAATTCATATTCAAGGTAGCAAATGATTGACCTTTCAATACGGCTTCATTACCTAAGCGGGAAATATATTCAGGCACTAGGTCACCTTGTAAGGTGCGGCCACTGATGTTCAGCCTGTTATTATCGCTATCCATACTAAAACTGGTTAACCATAAACCATCAATACTTTGCTTGGCAAAAGCGCGCATTAACGCTGCGTAACCTTTTTCAGGCGTGGTGGAGCTTTTGCTTACGGTTTGCAATACTTGCTGTTGTATTTTTTCTTTTTGCTCAAGCTGTGCTATTTGGTCTAACAATGCTTTGTTGATTTCCTTGGGTGCATGTAATAAAGCCGTTTGTTTTAATTGTGTTTGCGTGGCAGATAACGCTTCAGCCACTTGGTTGCGCTTAATGGTTAATGACGACAACTGTGTTTGCACAAAGCTGTAATATGCCAGCATCAATACTGATAATAAGCCGAGAGTTATGGCGATGTTGTTAGGGCTTAAAAAGTCCTTTTTTTTGATTAAAGCTAAATTTAACAGGTTAATTTGCTGGCTCATGCAGATGCATCCTGACGTAATGCCGCACCTAATACTGGTAGCAAATTAGCCTGCATAGATAAATCACCTAAATCAACGCTATCATCAAAACTAAAAATCTCGCCTAAATCAAATCGATCAACCTGCACATAGAGCGAGGTCTTTAAATAGTTGTAAAGGTCTTCTCGCCCCATAAATGGTGCTAATACTAAACGATTGACCGTAATGTATGGAAACTGACGTTCAAAATTATCTAGCGAACGTTGCACATCTAATGATAAGCGCTCAAATATACTTGATTTGAGCTCACTGTCTTCACTTTCAATTTGTGAGGTATCTACATCAATATATCGAGAATAGCAAAGCTCGCCGTTTGCTGTAAATGTCAGCAGACTGCCGCTATTATTGATGCTAAGCATGGCCAAGCCACGACCATCTTGTTCTAAAAAAGCAGCAATGTTACGTTGTGCCAGTTCAGGGATGTCAATGACTTCAAGGCCTGAGCCTGCAGTTTCAATCATGCGCTGAATATATTCACTGATCAGGGTATTTTTTGCAGCAACAGCATACACGTGTGGTTGCCGGCGTGCGTTGTTAGGGTCGGTTGGAATATCAAACACATCAATTGTAGCCTGCTCTACCGGGCAATCAATCATGTCCTTAAGTTTCCAGCTCACGGCTTGCTTGAGCTCATTGGCTGGTACATTGGGTTTTTCAAGTTGTAACAGTTGATAGTCACCCTGCGAAAGTAATAATGAGCAACGCTGGTTAGACAAGCCTAAATCTTTAACTAAAACATCAACAGCAGCGCTGTCTTTTAAGCTTTCTTGTCGCGTACTGGCAAACATTACAATCGGTTTGCCAATATGGTTTTTTACAACATAGGCCACAGACGTGGCACGCCCTGAGCCGCTTATTGCAAACCAGCCGGGTTTTTTCTGTTTAGTAAAAAATCTCATGTTCGTAGCTTGAATGAATTTGATTAAAGTTTTTTTTAAATTAACGCGCAAGTATATACTACATTAAGTTACATTATGTAACATATTGTCGTGTATGAGTTTGTTTAATGTTCTAGTAGTTCTCACGCATGTAAATAATGGGCGTTTTATAAATACCGAAAGTGGCTCGCGATGTCGGGTTAGCACCGAACCAAGGTAGGTTTGCATTAGTTGCTGCACTCGCTGTAGGTGATGTACAAGTGCTACCACTTGCGCTATTTAAATTAAGGGTTAATTTAACACTGCCATTATTTGTGGCACCTGGTTTGGTTAACCGCAAGTAGCTTGAAACACCATTAACCAATGCACCACTGCCACTTGAATAACCAATTTGTGTTTCACATGCCGCAAGTGCTGACGTGTAATTACCCATAGCAATGCTACTAGCGGGGAGGGTGGTACAGTTATCCTGCTGGTTTCTGATGTAACTTGATCCATTCCAATACTGTGCTTCAAGCGGAATAGGCAAATTCAACAGTTCGGAACCATAGGCGTTTTGTAAACGTAATTGACCGCTACGAATTTCTGTTATGCCTTCTGTAAATCCTGACGAACTGACCGCAGGTGTGTCGTTATTTGTTGCGCGCAAGTTCAGTGTGAGCGGGGCAGTTTTTGGGTCAGCGACGGCATAAGTCACATCGTTCCGGGTAGCTATGCCATTGACGAAATCCGTCGCCGTCATGGTGTTATTGCTAAAACCTGTGGTAACGCCAGCGTTGGAAAGCGTTGTCAGGTATGCATAGCTTATCCCGGCATAGTTCCGAGTTACACTCCCACCTACGGCTTTTGCTGTGGTTGTTATAGTAAACGGTTGTCCATCCTTGGCTGGCGTGATTGATCCTGCGTAGGTAAACGTGCTACAGCCCGGTGTGACCACAGTGTCGAAATAAGCCGGCTGAAAACGACCCACGCCGGTTTGTGAACCGCTCACCAGTAAAGCAGACCCCAGATAGTTGTTACGATTGGCTGTTAAATCGATAGTGCCCACTTCGCCCCACGTTAGGTTGATGCTGCCTGTGCCGCCAGTTGCGGTCAAAGTGGTGTTAATGGCTGAGGCATTGCCCAAACCAGGTTGTGGGTTGCTGGAGGCGACTGTCACTGTTTGTGCGGTAAAGTTGGGCGTGGTGGCAGGCGTGGTGCAAGCGTTTTGCGCCGTCACCGTCACGTTGAACGGCTGCCCAGCTTTTAATGGTGCGGCAGGAATGCCACTGAAAGCTAGCGAAGCGGGGGCGACCACAAAGGTAGCGTTGCCCGTCATCGCCGCGCCAGTAGGTGCGGTACCGTTAGCGCTAAGCGTGAGTTGCCCAGCGTCAGGGTAATTAAAGGTGATAGTCGCGCGGCCTGTAGCATCAAACGCGAGATTATGCACCGTGCCGGGGCTAGATGTGCTCACAGCGCCAGTAGAGGCTGTTGCAGCCATTGTCCCTGTGGCGGGGCTGATATAGTTAGTAAAAAGGTTCACCGCACGCGTCACGCTGGCAAAAGCGGGAATACATCGATTGAGTGGCGCCCCTTGTTGTACTGCCTCGATAGTTGCAGTGGCATTGGTGCAGGAAACATGATCGGGCACTGTTACCAAAAATCCAGAAGTGTTAAAAGTCATCGAGCAGCTGCTTGTTGCGGCGGCGGTGTTGAGGCATTGACTGGTGTTAGCCGGTGCTGGAGAAACAGCACTCGTCCCCAGAGTAACGGTTTGTGTTGCCGGTACCGGCAAGCTAACAGTAGTCTGCCCGGTTCCTCCCCCTGTAATCGTGAACGGAACGCTCCCGCCTGGAGAGCCAGCCCAAGTCACGTTGCCGCTTACAGTATCAGCCGTATTGAGCGAAGAACATGCCGCATTTGCACAGGCTTTTACGGTAAGCGTTTCAGCCGTGCAGGTTAATGCGCTACCATCGTGTTCTATGCGGATGTGGTCAACAGCCACTGAAACAGCAGCAGTTACTGTCAGTGTTGCGGTCGCCGCAGCGCCGGTTCCAGCGCTTGTCGTAATAACTGGCCCCGTGTTATTGAGATAGCTGCCTACAACGGTTGAAGTCACATCTACGGTCACGGTGCAGGCATTATTGCCGTTTAATGCACCGCCGCTAAATATTAAAGAAGTGCCACCTGGCGTTGCGATAGCCGTTCCCCCGCAATCGGTACTGGCCGCCGGTGTTGCAGCATTTTTAAGGTTGAGGGGATAGATGTCTGTGAAAGAAATGCTGCCTGTCCCACCGGGTGGCGGGTTGTTCAGTATAACGATGCTGAGTGTGGATGTAGTGCCTACCGTGATTGAAGCAGGGCTGAAGCTCTTGGAAACGGTTATACCTCCCCACGCGGCTGGAGCTATCAAACTCGCAACTAACAGGAAAGCAAGGGGCAGGCTATGATTTAATCGTGGAGAGAAGAATCTAATCATGGGGTATTCTCATCTATTGCAGTGGCAGAACGTTCTGCCAGCAAAGCGGCACAGCAAAACCACGATAAGAAACTATATAATTTAAAGCTCCACAAAGCCGTTATCAACAGCCTTAAACAGACCGTTTTGCAAGAATTAAGCATAAATTTTAATAAATTTAATTGCATTGGTAAGCTGGTGCAGCATCTGTGCCCAGGGAGTGTGATATGTAATAGTGCGACATGGAGTGTATGCATTTTATTTTTCCATCGTGGCTGAAAGGCTGCGTTCAATAAAGCCCAGGCTACCAATGGTGCCTGTGGATGCCACCGATGTAATTCTAAAAATATTGATCGTTACACCAGCCTCTGAGTCTGGATAAGTCTGCAGCGTACACGTGACTACTACGCTGAAACTATCAACGTTTAGTGTGGTGGGTAAAGCAGGGCAGGTTGTGGGGATGCCGGCAATCCCCCACTCTAATCCTGCACGTGCCGCCCAGTAGGCCCGAGAACCTTGAACATCTTGCGCCGAGGTTAAATGTTGTGTGTTGGAGAACGTCACCATAAATGCGCCTAATGCGGCTAGCACCACCAGTAGAAAAATAGCGGCTATTATGGCAAAACCGCTTTGTATTTTGTGGGTATGCATCATGGCGTATTATTCACATGGACTTCGTGGTACAAGCTCACGGTTTCATCGCTATCTGTAAACTTTACGGTGAGTTGTACTAGCGCATTACGTTGTAAATCTGAACCATTATAAACAAAGTTACACGCGCTCACATTGTTGGCTAAGATGGCACCAGTTATGGGGCAATCACTGCTAAAAGTTGGACTGGCGGTTCGATAGAGATTGCCACCACTGCAAACAAAAGCAACGACTTTTTCATCTTTGGGGATCACGTGAAAGCGATTGCTGCCAGAGGCGAGGGGGAACTGCTTAGGGGTGATGTTGATTTTGGTTTCATTGGGAAGGCTACCCGCAGCAACACTAGATACCGTGGCTATATTGTCTCCAGCAAAAGCATCGTTAATGCCAGCGCCAAGGTTGTAAACCGCAATCACATCTGCCACCGCAATTTGCTGATCTGTGGGCAAGGGGGGGGCACTATTCAGACCCAGCATATCAAAGCTGGTATCTGCTGCGGTGAAGTTTAGAATGTCACCAGCCCCTGCGCTGTCAGTTTCAGCCCGATAACGCCCACCCGTTTTGGTGGGTATAAATTCAATACATTGGTTTGCTGGCGTAGTGGTAGGGGTGCGAACACTATTTGGCAACGCCTTGCGAATATCTCGCGACATGCGGCGCACGGCGGTATCGGCTACGTCAGTCAGTGCGGCACGACGGGCACTATCAAAATAGGCATCAACTGGTGCTTTGATAAAAATTGCGACCATGCCACCAATGATGCCCGTAATGACAATGACCATGATGGTTTCAATCAGGGTAAAGCCTTGAACGTGGTGTGAGGGTCGCATAGAATTTCTCACTTAGTAACTCGCTCGGTAGCCAACCATGCTGATGCTATCTGCGCCATTGGTCACGGTGACTGTAACTTGCTTCGCGGTGACCCCCAACGTTGCAGTGCCATCGGCGACAGAGATACCAATGACGTAGCTAGCCAACTCGGTTGGCAGGTCGGCAAACGCTGTTTGGTCCAGACCATTGTAGTCATCTACGTCATCGTAGGTGTTGCGTCCGGATTCCACCACATTTGGCAACCCATCCGGGTCCTGATATGACTTAAGTAAAATCTCTTCCAAAATTGAGTCTGCCAGTGCCGCAGCCTGCTTACGTACCATTGGGTCGGCGCTTGATTTAACCACGGTGTTCATTACCGAAAGAATACCTACCACGGCTACGCTCACGATAATGATAAAGATGACCAGTTCAATTAACGTAAAGCCTTTCTGATGTCTGTTACTCATGGACATAACCCGTATCTGCTTCAATCACGATATGGCCTGCAGCACCGACCACCTGAATGGTTTGGGCAATACTGGGCTGGCCGAGCCCATTAAAACTGAAGTTTGACGCACTAACATAGGAGGTGCCTGATTTTGCTGTAATGGTCCCGGGCACATCTCCTTTAGGCCCAATTAGGTTGGTATCGCAACTGGCAGTTGCTGGTGTGGACGCAATGTTTAGCGTGGCATTGGTCGTTGTGAACGTGACGCATACCGTACGACGCTGCGCGATGGCTGTTTTTTGCGCGTAGCGTAGAAACGCAAGGGTTTCATCATGAAAGCCGCGGCTTTCAAAAACAGATTGATCGGTAAAGCGCGGCATAACGGCGATAGCAAGAATGCTGACGATGACCATTACCATAATCAGCTCAATGAGTGTGAAGCCTGTCCTGAGCCTGCCGAAGCGGCCTGCGCTGTGGGCCGGTGCGATCATTGTTTTAATTTCACCTTGCATAGGCTGATTTTTCTGATGTATTTCCCAAGGGCAATGCACTGGTTGAGCAGTCGAAAATACAGGGTATGAATCCTGAATAATGTGTGGGAGCGGCGGGTCGCCACGAACAGGATGTCTCCCTGATATTTCGCGGCGGGTCACCGCTCCTACATTTGTCTTACCGAGACATGTAACCTTGATGGAGCTTAGCGGAATCAAGATTAGGTTTTAACCCTCGATTCCATTATATTGCATCGAGCCAGTATTTGGCTTCCCCGTGGAATATATCTGCTGAAGCAGATTATTCACACGTGAAGGCTACGCTTGCTAATGGTTATGGAAGCGTAAAGCCTGTCGCAGCAACAGAATCGCAGGTAACAACGCAAGTCCCTGATGTATTAACACCTGCACAACCAGTAGGCATGCCAGTTTGCAAATAGTTGCCACTACAAGCATCACCTTGAGCATATGGATAAGTTGTCGAATTAACTTTATTTCCGGCGTATTGGATTGATGCGGAGGAAGCAACAGCTCCCGCAACGCCTTCAACTTTTGCTGTCTTAGCATCTCCACTTAAATCAATAAACTTCGGCAAAGCAGTTGCCGCCAAAATACCTAAAATTACAATTACAACAACCAATTCAATCAGGGTAAAGCCTTGTTGAGTATTACGCATTACAGTCTCCTAAATTAAAAAAATAAATTAAATCTAAAACATTTGAAAAATTAGATACAGGTTGTTGTTGCAGCAGTAGTAGCAACTGTTGGTGCTATTACTACGGAGTTCGCAGTATTCCAAGTCGCTGCCGTGTAGGTAAATTGGCAGGTACCAGCCGTGGTGCCAGGCACAGAAACGGTAATCAGGTTACCCGCTGCAGCGCCGCCAGCTGTCACTGTATAATCAGCTGGGTTAGCAGTACTTAGCCCCGCCGCAGCCACAATGCCATTGGCATTCGCCGTCGGATATTGATTGACCACGGTCACGTTAGCGACGCCTTCCATGTTGATGGCTTGCGCTGCTACGTTGGTTGCGCAGGGAACGGCTTGCGCCAAGCACTGTGCATGCGCCAGTGCAGACGCTGCACGTACGGCACCCAGTGCACCATTGAGTTTGGCGATACGCGCGCGCACTTGCATATCGGTATAACGCGGTAATGCGGTTGCGGCTAGAATGCCTAGTATCACGATAACCACAACCAGCTCAATCAATGTAAAGCCAGATTGATATTTTTTCATTTTTGATTTTCCTCTACAGCAGGGCTGCTATTAAACATTTAGTAATTCTTTAGATAAGTGATGTAATATCAATGCTAAGTACATCAATGCCAGGTATATTTACTCAGCGGCACCAACGCAACGCCAGTAATGTATGACACTTTGTTACCAGGCGCAAGTTCCATTTCACCATAAAGCACTTTCATGCCATATTTCACTGTGAAGTCTCCTGAAACTTCAGGAGTAAAGTTGCGGCGTTGCCCGACGACGTAAACCACTTGGCGTTTGGAACTATCATAAAACCAGTTTCCTCCCGCTAGCGACTCAACGTTGGCGCCGTCCATTTCGCCCAGATAGTTTGCTGGCTTTTGAGCCAGTAAATTCATGGGGTTATGCTCTGCAAGGGCGGGGATGTCAGACGTACGCTCAGCCATCATCAGGCTGGCCACACCCATCCACAAACCGCTTTTAATCATGGTCGCAGTGTATTCCATGCTGGCTTTTTCTGCCTGACCCTGATACCAGAACAACCGATCCAATGCGGTGGCCGCCAAAATGGCGACTATGCTGATGGTTACAATCAGCTCTACTAAAGTGAATCCGCGTGAGATTCTCGCACGAATTACTGGTAATGATTTATGAATTATCGACATATTCGGCAGTTTTTTAACAACCTTAGCCTTTTTGCATGGCCACTTTGCCAAGATCCCATATTGGCAAGAAAATACCCAGTGCGAGTATCAGTACCATGATGCCTAAAAACACGATTAAAACTGGCTCAATTTGAGCGCCCAGGGTTTTAATTTCATATTCAACCTCACGTTGATACATGTCGGCGATTTCTTCCATCAAGTCATCAAGTGCGCCAGATTCCTCACCCACGGCAATCATTTGCAACACGACTGGGTTAAATACGCCGGTATTGGTGGCGGTGCGTAAAATGCTTTCGCCACGCTCTACGCCTTCGCGCATTTGCTCTACTTTGCGGGCTATATATACATTATCTGTTGTTTGTGCCACTAACTTTAAACTACTGGTAATGGGCACGCCACTTTTGCTCGCCAACGCAAAGCTTCTGGCAAACCGTGCCATGATGGCTTTGTGAATAATTTTGCCTGCAATCGGTGTTTTTAATTTAAAGCTATCCCAATGATATTGGCCTGTGCCGCTGGCGGTGTAAGCGCGGAACAGCCATACGGCACCAATGATCCCTGCTATCAGGTATGGCCATGAGGCGACCATAAAGTTAGAAAATGCTAACAGAACTTTTGTCATTAAAGGGAGTTCTGCACCAAAGCCTTGAAATACTTTAGCAAACGCCGGGATTACAAATATATTCACCACCACAATGGCAATGCCCATGGCAATGACAACAAAAGTAGGGTAGCGCAGAGCTGCCTTGATTTGGTCGCGCATGAAGCGATCAAACTCAAGGTGATCGAATAAACGCAGAAATACAGTTTCTAACATACCCGTGCTTTCACCAACACGTATCATGCTAATGTAAAAATTAGAGAATACTTTGGGGTGCAGGCTCAGTGCATTTGAGAGTTCGCGACCGCTAGCCAGGCTTTCACGCAAGTTGGCAATGACGTTCGCAAAGGCTTTGTTTTGGGTTGAAGCTTGTAGGCCATTCAGCGCATTCATAATTGGAATGCCGGCTTTTAGCAAGGTGTACATTTGCCGGCTAAAAAGCATGACATCAATGGTTTCAATTTTTTCTGCAAATAAATTCAGTGTGATGTCTTTGGCAGCAATTGATGTAGCTTGGGCTTTAATCTCTATGGGCGTAATGTTGAGATTAACTAGTTGGTTTGCCAAAGAGCCGCTGTCTGCACTTTCTAGCACACCTTGCACTAAAGCACCTTTGTTGTCGCGACCTTTGTAGGTAAAGAAGGGCATATTGGTTATTTATAAAAAAGCATGTTTGTCTAGGGAAACGCCGATTAAATCCAATGCGTTTCCTGAGCTAGTCGAAGGGAAAGTTAACTTAATGATTTTCGACATAAAAAACTCACATGGTGAGATGCTGGGTTTTTTTGACAAGCTCAGGGAACGAAGATTAGGGAGCGTAAGCTGAGGGCGTGCATTAGAATAAATCGGCATTCTTTTACTCCTCAAACTGATTGCTAATGCGCATAGCTTCAGCAATAGTGGTGCGTTGTGTGGTGACTAAATTAACAGCACTCTTACGCAATGTTTTGCCCGCCATGTGTTGTTTGCCGATTTTAATAAAGTAATTAGGGTCGTGATGGCTGGCAGCGTCAATGAGTTCATTGTTCATCTCAAGCAGCTCATAAACGCCAATGCGGCCTTGGTAGCCGGTGCCGTTGCAGATGCTGCAGCCTTTGCCATGTACGTAACGGTGGGTGTTAATCTCTGTGCCAAGTTCATGTTGTAACCATCCGTGTTCGAAAGGTTCTGGCGTGTAAGTTTCTTTACAGTTGTCACAAACTAATCTTACCAAGCGTTGCGCGATGACGGCTAATATGGAGGTTGCCACCATAAAGCGTGGCGCGCCCATGTCTATCATTCTGACCAGTGTGCTGGTGGCATCGTTGGTGTGTAAGGTAGATAACACTAAGTGGCCCGTCATTGCGGCTCTTAAGCCGATTTGCGCGGTTTCCTGGTCGCGCATTTCACCTACAAGAATGATGTCGGGATCTTGGCGTAAGGTGGAGCGCAACACACGTGAAAAATCCAAATCAATTTTTTCGTTGACTTGCACTTGGTTAATGCCAGGCAGGCGGTATTCAACCGGGTCTTCAACCGTGATGATTTTATTTGCCAGCGAATTCAGTTCACTGAGTGCAGCATAAAGGGTGGTTGTTTTACCGCTACCCGTAGGCCCTGTCACCAACACCATGCCGCTAGGGCGATGGATCAGTTTACGAAAGCGTTCTAGCATGTCAGCAGGCATGCCGAGTTTTTCTAACGAGAAGGCGTTACTATTTTGTATCAGCAACCGCATCACCACTGATTCGCCATATTGCGTTGGCATGGTTGAAATACGCACATCAACGGGCTGGTGCTTTACTTTAACGGCAAATCGGCCATCTTGCGGCAGACGTTTTTCAGCAATATCCAGGCCTGACATGAGTTTTAGCCGCAATACTAAAGCTGAGGATATTTTTAACTCAGCCTCAGTTTGTAAGTGCATCACACCGTCGATTCTGAAGCGAATGTGCAGTTTAT
Source organism: Methylotenera sp. RIFCSPLOWO2_02_FULL_45_14 (assembly GCA_001803395.1). Classification (GTDB taxonomy): domain Bacteria; phylum Pseudomonadota; class Gammaproteobacteria; order Burkholderiales; family Methylophilaceae; genus Methylotenera. The sequence goes on from MHBU01000011.1 coordinate 22,207, forward strand.
TCTCTTGCGGTTCAATGTGAATATCAGAGGCGCGTACCTGTACTGCATCTTCAAAAATGGTTTGTAGTAGCTTTACTACAGGCGCATCGTCGCTGCCGCCACCCGTGTCTAATGCTGCAAAATCTACGGTGAAGTCACCAAGATCTTGCCCCAATTCTAGCGCAAGATTTGATATTTCATCAGTACGGCGGTAACTGCGATCAATCAGTTGCAGTAACGCGTTTTCTTGTATCACGGCAAGTTCAATATCTTTACGTAAAAAGCGCACTATTTCATCGTAGGCAAATAAGTCGGTTGGATCAACCATGCCAACCAAGTAAGCATTGCCTCTGTCTTCTAGCACTGCGCAACGAAAGCGCCTTGCCTGAGCCTCTGGCAATTTGATGATGATTTCAGATTTGGTATTAAATTGCTGAATGTTGATATACGGAATTTTCAACTGACGAGCCAGTGCTTCAGAAATCTGCGTTTCTGTCACATAGCCGTTAGCAATAAAAATTCTCCCCAGCTTGCGACCAGTGCGTTTTTGTTCTTCTAGCGATTTAATTAAATCTTCAGCAGAAATTAAATTTTGCTGAACCAAAATTTCACCTAGGCGAACCTTTTCAGGACGTGCCATTTATACCTCTAAATATAAAATCTCGGGTAATTATAGACGAGAGTGCATTATTTGATGGCGAGAATTAACGACTTAATTCACTTTTTCGGTAATATTCTAGTCAGTGTGTCGTCTTTTATATAGTAGTGGTGAAATAAAGCAGCCGCAGCATGTAAGCCAATCAGGTAATAGCCCAATACGCCAATTGTTTCATGTATTTCTTTTATCAATTCAGCAAACTCTTTATTTTTAGCCACCAGTGCCGTTAGCTCTAAGCCGAAAAATGGAATTGGTTTACCCGATGCGCTTAATAGTAGCCAGCCGAGTAATGGCATGATGATCATCATGCCATACAGTGCTAAATGCACTAGTTTGGCTGATAACATCTGCCAACGCACTGGCTCTGGTGTAATGCGAGGTGTAGGTGAAGTTAGCCTGGCATAAACACGTAACACAACTAATACCCAAACGCTCAAGCCCAGCATAAAGTGCCAAGTTTTTAACGCCTCACGCGGGTCGCTGCCTTTGGGGTAAAGTTCACGCAATTCGATGCACGCATATACAGCAACTAATAGCAGTAACATCAGCCAATGCAAACCAATAGATAAAGTACCATAGCGCTTGCTTGTGTTTTTCCAGGACATAATCTTCCCCTCATATAATCAGCGTGTATATTGCACTTAACCTTGTTGAAGCGCAACCCTGCTAATAATGATGAAAATGAACAATGCGCAAGCTATGAATTGGTCACTGAGTCTTTGGCTAAACTCAAAAACTGCTTCACCATCATTTCGCGTTCAATGAAAATCCGGGTTAAAACTATGGTTAAAACCCGTTAATTTGCTGATTAATCATGCTAAAATCCAAACCACATAAAAACCATTAAAAGTTAATTACAACATGGATCAATTCGCTAAAGAAACCCTGCCTATCAGTTTAGAAGATGAGATGCGTCGGTCATACCTTGATTACGCCATGAGCGTGATTGTGGGGCGTGCGTTACCCGATGTGCGTGATGGCTTAAAACCGGTACATCGTCGTGTTTTATTTGCGATGCATGAGTTGAGCAACGACTACAACAAGCCTTACAAAAAATCTGCACGTATCGTGGGTGATGTGATCGGTAAATACCATCCGCATGGTGATACCGCAGTGTACGACACCATCGTGCGTATGGCGCAAGACTTCTCTCTACGTTATATGCTGGTGGATGGCCAAGGTAACTTTGGTTCTGTGGATGGCGATAACGCGGCGGCGATGCGTTATACCGAAATCCGTATGGCAAAAATCGCGCATGAGCTGTTAGCCGATATTGATAAAGAAACCGTCGATTTTGGTCCGAACTATGATGGCTCTGAACATGAGCCGCTCATCATGCCAGCGCGTATTCCAAACCTATTGATTAACGGTAGCTCGGGCATTGCGGTGGGGATGGCAACCAACATTCCGCCACACAACATAAATGAAGTGTTAGACGCGTGTTTTGCCTTGCTTAAAGACCCTGAAATGGGTATTGAAGAGCTGATTGAGCTCGTGCCGGCGCCAGATTTTCCTACCGCAGGTATTATTTACGGCACGGTAGGCGTGAAAGAAGGTTATCGCACAGGTCGCGGCCGTGTGGTGATGCGTGGTCGCACCCATGTGGAGGATTTAGAGCGCGGTGGTCGTCAAGCGCTGATTGTGGACGAACTGCCGTACCAGGTAAATAAAAAAACTTTCGTTGAAAAAATTGCTGAGTTAGTTAACGAGAAGAAAATTGAAGGCATTTCTGATCTGCGCGATGAATCAGATAAATCAGGCATGCGCGTGGTAATTGAATTGAAACGCGGCGAAATCGCAGAAGTTGTGCTTAATAACCTTTACAAACAAACGCAGTTGCAAGATACGTTTGGTATGAACATGGTGGCCTTGTTAGATGGTCAGCCACGTTTACTTAACTTAAAGCAAATGCTTGAGGCGTTCTTGCGTCATCGCCGTGAAGTCGTCACGCGCCGTACCGTGTTTGAGTTAAAAAAAGCGCGTGCACGTGGCCATATTTTAGAAGGTTTAGCCGTTGCACTCGCCAATGTGGATGAGATGATTGCGCTGATTAAAGCCGCACCAACGCCACCGGAAGCTAAAATAGACTTGATGGCGAAAGTTTGGAAATCGCCGGTAGTTGAAGAAATGCTTAAACGCGCCGCGATGGAAGCGTCACGCCCTGAAGGCTTAAGTATTGATTTTGGCTTAACACCAAACGGCTACAAACTAAGCGATGTGCAAGCGCAAGAAATCTTGCAAATGCGCCTGCAACGCTTAACAGGTTTAGAGCAAGACAAAGTGGTGAGTGAATATAAAGAGGTGATGGATATTATTGCTGACTTACTCGACATATTAGCCACGCCTGCACGCGTGACGGCGATTATTACTGACGAATTGACTGAAATTAGACGACAATTCGGTGATAAACGTCGCAGTGAAATCGTGGTGAATGCACAGGATTTATCATTAGAAGATTTAATTACACCCACTGATGTGGTGGTGACTTTGTCGCATACTGGTTATATTAAATCTCAACCGTTAGATGAATACCGTGCGCAAAAACGCGGCGGGCGTGGTAAAACAGCCGCACCGACTAAAGAAGATGACTTTATCGATAAAATGTTTGTAGCAAACACGCATGACTACATTTTATGTTTCTCAAGCCGTGGTCGCGTGTATTGGCTTAAAGTATATGAAGTGCCACAAGGCAGTAGGATTGGTCGTGGCAAGCCAATTGTGAATTTATTCCCGTTAGAAGAAGGCGAGAAAATTAACGCGATTCTTTCAGTGAAAGAGTTTGATGAAAATCACTTTATTTTCATGGCAACAGCACTTGGTACTGTGAAGAAAACTGCGTTGGTCGAATTTGCCAACCCACGTAAATCAGGCATTATTGCGATTAACTTAGATGATGGCGATTACTTGATAGGTGCAGAAGTGACTAATGGTGCCAATGATATTGTGCTGATTTCTAATGGCGGTAAAGCGGTGTGGTTTGATGAAGAAGATGTCCGTCAAATGGGGCGTGCCACACGTGGCGTTCGCGGCATGAAGTTGGCGGCAAAACAACAAGTACTGTCTCTATTGATTGCGGATCATGACAAACAAACCGTATTGGTCGCTACTGAAAATGGCTACGGTAAACGCACAGTGCTTGCTGATTTCCGCCACTCTGGTCGTGGTACGCAAGGCGTAAAAGCCATTGCTGTGAGCGAGCGTAACGGCTTGGTGGTTGCGGCAAAACTGGTGAATGATGAAGATGAAATTATGCTCATCACTACTGGTGGCGTGTTGATTCGCACCCGCGTGAAAGAGATTCGTGAGTTAGGCCGTGCTACACAAGGGGTTACGCTAATTAACCTGGGCGAAGGTGAAAAGCTCTCTGGTATTGAAAAAATCGTAGAGACAGAGGAAGAAAACGAAAGTTAAAAACGTAATTAACCGCAGATGAACGCGGATAAAAAAGCTTTATACAATATGACAAAAATTTATAATTTTTCAGCAGGTCCAGCAGTATTGCCTAAACCCGTACTTGAACGTGCCCAAACCGAGATGCTGGATTGGCACGGCTCTGGTATGAGTGTGATGGAAATGTCACACCGTGGCAAAGAGTTCACCGGCATCTTAGCCAAAACCGAAGCGGATTTACGCACGCTGTTAAACATTCCGCGAAATTACAAGGTATTGTTTTTGCAGGGTGGGGCAATTGCTGAAAACGCGATTATCCCAATGAATTTGCTGGGTGGTGGCGAGGCTGATTATGTGGTGACCGGCGCTTGGTCTAAACGTAGTGTGGAAGATGCCAATGCCTATGGCAAAATTAACGTGGTGGCGAGTAGTGAGGCGGATAAATTTACTCATGTGCCTGCCTATTCAAGCTGGAAATTGAATAAAAATGCGGCCTATTTGCATATCTGCACCAATGAAACCATCAATGGTGTCGAGTTTGATGGTTTGCCAGACGCTGGTAATGTGCCGATTGTCGCAGATATGTCTTCACACATACTTTCACGCCCGATTGATGTCAGTCAGTACGGCGTAATTTACGGCGGCGCACAAAAGAATATAGGCCCTGCAGGTTTGTGTATTGTGATCGTGCGTGATGATTTACTGGATAGAGCATCACCTTTGACCCCAGCGGTGTTCAACTGGAAGACGCAGGCTGAAAATCAATCCATGATTAACACACCGCCAACTTACAGCATCTACATTGCAGGTCTAGTGTTTGAGTGGCTATTAGCCCAAGGTGGGGTAGAAGCGATTGAGCAGGTCAATATCGCAAAGGCAAAAATGCTTTACGATTACATTGATAGCACTGATTTTTATAGTAATCACGTGGCAATCAATAACCGTTCACGTATGAATATACCTTTTTTCTTGCGCGATGAATCACTCAACGATGCGTTTTTAAAAGGTGCTGAGGCCAATGGTTTATTGCAGTTAAAAGGTCACCGTATGGTGGGTGGTATGCGAGCTTCCATTTACAATGCGATGCCTATTGAAGGTGTACAGGCTTTAGTCAGTTATATGAAAGCATTTGAAAGCGCGCACTAGCCATGTCTAATCAACAAACCCTTAATCAGTTAAAGCAACATCGTGATCAAATAGATGCGATTGATGAGCAACTACTCAAGCTTGTGAATGAGCGGGCAAGTCACGCGCGTCATATTGGTGAGCTTAAAGATGATGGCGTGATTTATAGGCCAGAGCGTGAGGCGCAGGTGCTACGCCGTTTGCAAGCGCATAACCAAGGGCCATTGTCTAATGAGGCTGTGGCTAATATATTTCGTGCGGTGATGTCGAATTGTCGCGCTTTAGAAAAAGAACTGTCTATTGCGTTTTTAGGCCCGCTTGGCACTTACAGTGAAGAAGCCGCACTCAAACAATTTGGGCAGGGCAGAGCGGCCATTGTTTGTGGCTCAATTGATGAGGTGTTTCGCACCATAGAAGCCGGGCAGGCAGATTACGGCATCGTGCCTGTAGAAAACTCTACTGAGGGTGCCATAGGATTAACCTTAGATTTATTATTGGCAAGCCCGCTTAAAATTTGTGGTGAAGTGACCTTACCAATTCACCATTGCTTGCTGTCAAAACAAACTGATATTGCGCAAATTTCGCATGTATTTTCGCATGCGCAATCGCTCGCACAATGCCATGAGTGGCTGAATAAAACATTGCCGCGTGCAGAGCGCGAGGCTGTCACCAGCAATGCGCGCGCCGCGCAGATGATTCATGATCTGGTTTCAGCTGACGGCACGTTTGCCGCTGCTATTGCCAGCAAACGTGCCGCTGAACTGTTTGGCTTGAATGTGTTAGCTGAAAATATTGAAGATGACCCTAATAATTCCACACGTTTTTTAGTGCTGGGCAAGCATGATGTTGCGCCTTCAGGTCAAGACAAAACTTCGCTGGTGATGGCCACTAAAAACGTGCCAGGCGCGATGGTATCTTTACTGGCGCCCTTGGCCAAGCATGGCGTGAGTATGACAAAATTTGAATCTCGCCCGGCTAAAACAGGTGCGTGGGAGTACGTATTTTTTATGGATATTGAAGGCCATCAATTAAATGCGCCTGTGTCCGCTGCACTGAAGGCGATTAGCGAACACGCTGCTTTTATTAAGGTATTAGGTTCTTACCCTGTTGCCATCATTTAGCGTCACCTTTCTCAAAAAGTTTTAAGGTTTTTTATGAGTATTGCCGATTTAGCCCCTGAGTACATTCGAAAAATCGCCCCATATCAAGGTGGCAAACCAATTACTGAACTTGCCCGTGAAATGGGCTTGCGCGTAGAAGATATTGTTAAGTTGGCTTCAAATGAAAATCCACTTGGTATCAGCCCTAAAGCTGAATACGCGATACAAGAAGCATTGTTTGATATTGCGCGTTATCCAGATGGCAATAGCTTTGCGCTGCGTGATGCAGTGAGCAAAAAGTATGATGTGGCACCTAACCAAATTGTATTCGGCAATGGCTCAAATGATATTTTAGAGTTGGTGGCGCGTGCCTTTTTAACCTCAGATTGCGAAACTATTTATTCGCAACATGCTTTTGCCGTTTACCCGTTAGTGACGCAAGCTACTGGCGCCACTGGCGTAGTTGTGCCCGCTAAAAACTTTGGTCACGACTTAACTGCGATGTTAGCCGTTGTTACGCCTAAAACACGTATTATTTTTGTGGCAAACCCCAATAACCCCACTGGAACATTGCTCGGTAAGGATGAGCTGACTGTATTTTTAAAACAAGTACCTAAGCAGGTGTTGGTAGTGCTTGATGAGGCTTATGATGAATATCTGCCAGCAGCGCTTAAGTCCGAGGCGATTAGCTGGCTAAATGAATTTGATAATCTGATTATTTCACGCACCTTTTCTAAAGCCTATGGCTTGGCAGGCTTGCGTGTAGGCTTTGGTTTATGCCATGCCGAGGTGGCCGATATGATGAACCGTGTACGCCAGCCCTTTAATGTGAATAGCATTGCACAGGCGGCGGCGGTTGCGTCTCTGGCTGATGATGATTTTGTAGCACGCAGTTACGCCCTAAACCAGGCGGGAATGGCGCAGTTAACCCAAGGTATAGAGAAGTTAGGCTTTGAATATATTCCATCCTTCGCCAATTTTGTCAGCATCAAAGTAGGCAATGCGGCAGATTATAATCAGCAATTACTCAAAAATGGCGTGATTGTACGACTGGTTGCCAATTATGAAATGCCAGAATATATAAGAGTGAGTATTGGGTTGTTTTCTGAAAATGCCAAGTTTTTGGAAGTGTTAGAAAAAATCAAGAAAGCCTGAATAGGCTGCCAGTGCCATATTGTTAATGCACTAGTTTCAAAATCTCGCCAGTTGCTGTTTTGATGAGTGTCGCATCATGAATTTACTTAGGTGGTATTCGGTAAGTTTGCGGTGTTGTCGATATTGAATTGAGTGCAAAATGCTTCTCACGTTATGACAATTTAGTTGTAGCGATAACAAATTAACAATTACTTAAAGGACTTTATCATGTGGACTAAACCAGCAGCTACTGAAATGCGTTTTGGCTTTGAAGTTACAATGTACGTAATGAATAAATAATTTGTAGTAACGTATCATTAAAAAAAGGCTGCCGCAAGACAGCCTTTTTTTATAAAAAATGCCGTGTTTCAAACTGTAAAGCACGCTTTTTTATAACAAACCTAAAAGTAAAATAAATTTTTTAAAGAATCGTAGAATTTTATGCATATACACGTATTAGGCGCAGGTGCTGGCGGTGGTTTTCCGCAGTGGAACTGTAATTGTTTTAACTGCGATGGATTACGTAAAGGCACGATTAAGGCAACCAAGCGCACGCAATCCTCTATTTGCGTCAGTAGTGATGGCGTCAATTGGGTGCTTTTTAACGCGTCACCTGATGTGCTGCAACAAATTCAGGATTTCCCCGCATTGCAACCAGCACGCGCAATCCGTGATACTGGCATTCAGGCGATTGTGTTGATAGATGCGCAGATTGATCACACCACCGGTTTATATATGTTGCGCGAAGGCTCTGTGAAGCGTGAAATTTACTGTACCGATATGGTGTACGGTGATCTTACCTCAGGCAATCAAGCGCTGAATATTTTAGGCCATTACTGTGGCATCAATTATCACCAGGTGCCGATTGATGGTAAAGCCAGTTTCACCATGCCCAATGTGCCTAACCTCAAATTTACCACGGTAGCACTCAAAAGTGCGGCGCCGCCATATTCACCACACCGTAATAATCCACAAGCTGGTGACACCATAGGTGTGCTGATTGAGGAAATCAGCACCGGTAAAAAATGCTGGTATTCACCTGGTTTGGCAGAGATTGAGCTACACTTGCCAGAATTGATGAATCAAGCGGACTGCATTATCGTGGATGGCACGTTTTGGACAGATACCGAAATGCTGGATTTGGGCCTAATGACCAAAACTGCGCGCAGTATTGGACACAATCCGCAGTCAGGCAAGGGTGGCATGATTGAAGATTTAGATAAGTTTGGCGATGTACGGAAAGTGTTGATTCATATCAATAACACTAACCCCATATTACGTGAAGATTCTGCCGAGCGTGCAATTTTGAATGAACACAAAATTGAAGTCGCTTATGACGGCATGGATATTATTTTATAAAAAAACTTAAACCTCGTCATGATACTGCGTTGTTTCAAAATTTTTTATCGCTTACATACAAATGTATGCCGCACTCAAAAAATTTCTTACGCCTTGTCTCATTTAGAGCTTTGAATTTTTAAAAAGGAAAAAAACAAAATGACTGAAAAATTAGCACCATGGAGCAGAGAAGAATTTGAAGCCAAATTGCGTGAAAAAGGCAAGGGCTATCATATTTACCATCCAATACATGTGTTGATGTATGAAGGTAAGCTCAGCCAAGCACAAATGCAGGCTTGGGTAGCCAATCGTTATTACTATCAAATTGCAATCCCAATTAAAGATGCGGCCATTTTGTCTAATTGCCCCGATCGTGAAATTCGCCGTGGTTGGATTCAACGTATTTTTGATCATGATGGCAGCGGTCAGATCGCTGAAGGTGGCGAGGGCGGTATTGAAGCATGGATTCATCTAGGCGCAGCGGTTGGTTTGAGCCGTGAGGATATTATGTCGCTTAAACTTGTGGCGTCAGGTACTACGTTTGCGGTGGATGCGTATATCAACTTTGCGAAACAACGCCCTTGGCAAGAGTCTGTGTGTTCAAGCTTAACAGAACTATTCGCACCGCATATCCATCAACAGCGTATCGATTCATGGCCGGATATGTATCCGTGGATCAACAAAGAAGGCATGCAGTATTTCAAAAACCGTTTAACACAGGCACGGCGCGATGTTGAACAAGGCTTGGCAGTGACTTTAGATTACTTTGGTCAAAGCCGTGAGCTACAAGAGCGTGCGTTAGAGATCTTGCAATTTAAGCTCAATGTGCTGTGGGTGATGGCAGATGCCATTATGTTGCAGTGCACTGATATTAAAGTGGAAGGCCGTGATTATCTGCGCCAACCAGTGATAAATGTGAGCTAAGAAAAAGCAATTATGGACAATCATATACAACATACCGATATTTATGCACTTGCGCATCATCACCGCTTTCAGTGGGAAGAGGCACAACAAAGTTACGTGATACTTTTTCCTGAAGGCATGGTCAAACTACACGGCGGTGCAGGTGAAGTGTTAAAACGCTTGGATGGCAAGGTGACAGTGGGCGATGTAGTGGCAGATTTAAAAGCGACCTTTCCTGATGCCGCTGAAATTGAAAGCGATATTATTGGTATGTTTGAGCTTGGGCTAACTAAAGGTTGGCTGCGTAAAGTTTAAGCTGCACAAGGGGTTAGTATTGCAAGGTAAGTTGGTGCAACATTCAGGAGTAACAATATGACGCAAGCGTCTTTAGGTGAATCAGTGGTACAGAAAGTAGTACAAGCGCAAAACAACGGAGTTGCCGCCTCTGCAACGCAAACGCAACCGTTATGGTTGCTGGCAGAGATTACCTATCGTTGTCCGCTCCATTGCGCATTTTGCTACAACCCGACTGATTACGATAAGCACACACAAAATGAGCTTTCTACCGAGCAATGGCTGCAAGTGTTGCGTGATGCACGTAAACTGGGGGCCATACAGCTAGGTATTTCTGGTGGCGAACCGTTATTGCGCGATGATATTGAAGACATTGTGATCGAGGCGAAAAAGCTTGGTTATTACAGTAATTTAATCACATCCGGTGTAGGTTTAACTGAAAAGCGCATTCAAGCATTGAAAGAGGGCGGGCTAGATCATATCCAGCTTTCTATGCATGACATTACTGAAGAAATTAACAACTTTATTACTAACACCAAGACGTTTGAACTGAAGAAAAAAGTCGCAACCATGATTAAAAGTCATGGTTACCCCATGGTGCTCAATGTTGTGATCCATCGCTATAACATTGGCCACATGAAACAAATCCTTGAAATGGCGGATGCATTGGGCGCCGAATATATTGAATTGGCGAATACGCAATACTATGGCTGGTCACTGGTTAATCGTAGTCAACTCATGCCTACCAAAGAGCAGGTAGATGAAGCCGAGGCTATCACCAATGAGTTCCGTGCTAAATCAGGCAGCAAAATGAAGATTTTCTTTGTCGTGCCAGATTACTTTTCTGATCGTCCTAAAAAATGCATGAATGGCTGGGGTGAAATATTCATGATCGTGACGGCTAACGGTGATGTGTTGCCGTGCCACTCAGCGCGCGTATTACCCAATATGCAGTTTCCAAATGTCAAAGACACTGGGCTAGAGTATTCTTGGAAAGACTCGCCTGCTTTCAACAAATATCGTGGTGATAGCTGGATGAAAGAACCATGTCGTACCTGCGATGAAAAAGAAAAAGACTTGGGCGGATGTCGTTGCCAGTCATTTTTGTTGACTGGCGATGCCGAGGCCGCTGACCCAGTTTGCAGTAAATCGCCACATCATTATTTGATTGAAAAAGCGATTGAAGATTCTAAAAATCCAGTGTTAGCCTCACAGCCAATTGTGTTCCGTAATGATAAAAACTCTAAAAAGATTATTGCAGGTGAGTTTAAGGAACTGGTTGATGAGTTTCATGCCCTGCCTTAAATGTTAGTTCTGATAATTTAGGGTGCCTTGCTAATATATTAGCCATAACACACCATATTATGGTTAAATTAAACGCGCTTCTGAGCTCATTCAGTAGCGCGTTTTTTATTTGAGAATAAATCTTGAAACATCATTCTTCACCACTTTTATTGTCCGTAGTACTTGCGAGTTTAGCTGCATTAGCACCGTTTGCCATTGATACCTATCTACCTGCTTTTCCAGCGTTAGAAAATAATTTGCATGGCACTTCACTGGAGTTACAACAAAGCCTCACTTTTTATTTATTGCCCTATGCGTTAATGACGTTATGGCATGGTGCAATTTCAGACTCCATAGGACGCATCACCACCATTAAATGGGGCTTGGGTGTTTTTGTATTGGCTTCTATCGGCTGTGCATTTGCACCCAATGTTGAAACGCTATGGTTTTTTCGAGCACTACAAGGCCTTTCAGGCGGGGCTGGCAACGTGGTAGCGCGTGCAATGGTGCGCGACCTGTTTGAAGGCCCGCAAGCACAGCGCGTGATGGCCACAGTGCAAATGCTGTTTGGCATAGCACCGGCGGTGGCGCCTATTATTGGCGGGTTGTTACTTGGGATTCACTGGCAAGCTATTTTTATATTTTTGGCACTGTATGCCAGTGTCAGCTTATGGGCAGCGGTACGTTATTTGCCTGAAACCATGCCAAAGGCAAAACGGTTGCCACTGTCAGCCAAGCAAGTCATTAAAGACTACCGCCTCATTTTTGGGGATAAAGAATTCAACTACGTGGTATTTGCATTGGGCGCTAATTTTGCAGGATTCTTTGTGTATGTGTTAGCGAGTCCGGTGTTTCTAGTAAAACATTTAGGTTTAACTGAGCATCAGTTTGGTTGGATGTTTATTCCCACGGTATGTGGCATGGTGCTGGGTTCTTATTTGGCTAAACGTGCAGCAGGTAAATATCCGCAACACAAGGTTATAAAAGTTGCCTATGTCTGGATGGCTGCAATGGCAGCGTTAAACCTATTGGTTTGTTTTATGCTGCCTACTAACGCGATTTACAATATCGTGCCAGTCGCATTATTTAATATCGGTATGGCGTTGGCGATGCCAATCCTTTCTATAGCTGCGCTTGACCGTCATCCAAGAATTCGTGGGACAGCAGCTTCTGGTCAGGCTTTTATACAAATGCTGTTGTCAACAGTTTCAGCAGGGCTAATTGTGCCGCTGGTTTGGTATGCGCCATCTGGTTTGGCGTTGGCCATGGCAGGTTATTTGGTCTTTGGCTGGTTGATGATTAGGCCGTCTAAAATTTGGCGTAATTAGAGTCTTGGAGAGTAAAAATTACTTTCCTATCAATTGGTTATATTAAATAATGACTATTTTTTCTTCACTTTTCCAGGTTAAATAAACGCGGCAATCAAACTCAAGCTGGTGATAGTCTGGCTCCATGTATTGGCAAAGTTGGTAGAATGCTTTGTCGTGGTTACGCTCCTTTAGGTGCGCTAATTCATGCACCACAATCATGCGTAAGAATTCAGCTGGGGTTTCTTTGAAGAACGACGAAATTCGGATTTCTTTTTTAGCTTTAAGTTTGCCGCCTTGCACGCGTGAAATGGCCGTGTTAAGGCCAAGCGCATGATGCTCTATACTTAATCGGTTGTCGTAATGCACTTTGTCTAACAGCGGCGCGTTGCGTAAAAACGCTTGCTTAATGTCGTTACTGTATTGATAAAGTGCTTTATCGGTTTGTATGGTGTGATTTTGTGGGTAACGTTGTGTGATGTAGTCACCGAGCAAGTGCTGCGTTTGCAGCTGCCTGATTTTATCTTGCAGGGAAGGTGCATAGTGCTGAAGGTATTTGAGCGGAGGTGTCATGTTAAGTCGTCAATATGACTGTTTATGTGGCATTAGGTAATTAAGTCTTTTTGAAATAACAAAAGGAGGCTGGCGCCTCCTTTTGTTATTTATTAAATGCTTGTTTACTCAATGAGTAAATCACGCTTACCTGGTACACCATTCATCGCATCGGCATCTTCAAGTGCTTCTTTACGCGAGGTAATCACCGGCCATAATTGAGCCAGGCGTGCATTCAGCGCAATAAATTCCTGCTGATCAGCTGGCACGTCATCTTCTGCAAAAATGGCTTCTGCGGGGCATTCTGCCACACACAGCGTGCAGTCAATGCACTCATCAGGGTTGATGGCTAAAAAGTTGGGGCCTTCTACAAAGCAATCCACTGGGCAAACATCTACGCAATCAGTAAATTTACATTGAATACAGTTTTCAGTAACCACATAGGTCATTTTTAAGTCCTTTACCGCTTTAAAAGCTAAAGTGTTATTTTATTAGAAATCTTGTTAGTTCGCTTGGCTTAATTGTTACGCCATATCCATTTACATTAAAAGATAGGTCAAATAATCATGCCTGCGCCAACCGTATTATTAGTGCTTTCATCAATCACAATAAATGCGCCTGTCGCACGATTAGTGGTGTAACTATCCACCATCAATGGTTGTGCGAGTTTGAAGCTCATGCGTGCAATATCGTTCATTTTTAAGTCAGTAGTGGCTTGTTGCTCCAGTGTATTCACATCTATTTTGTATGAAATTACGCCCACTTTAGCTTTAGATTCACGTGTGGTGTGGCGGATTACATAAGTGCGCGCAGGTGACATGGGTGTTTCTGATAGCCAGCAGACAAAGGCTTCAATGTGTTTTACAGGCTCAATGTTGCTGCCTGTTTTTACAATCATGTCGCCACGTGAGGTATCGATTTCATCGTCGAGTAGCAAAGTTACGCTTTGCTCGGTTTGTGCACTTTGCAATTGTGCTTCGCCTAGTTGAATCGCTTTGACTTTTGATCGGTAGCCATTCGGCAATACGGTAACGGCATCACCCACCGCAATATCGCCACTTTCAATGCGCCCCATAAAGCCTCTGAAGTCGTGTAAAGCAGCGTCAGAACTGGCATGTGGGCGGCATACAAATTGCACTGGGAAGCGAAACTCTTCATATTGCTCGGTGTGTGCAGCCGGTGCTTTTTCTAGCATCTCAAGTAGCGTTTCGCCGGTGTACCAAGGCAGGTTTTCCAGTCTATCTACCAGCATGTCGCCATTTAAGGCAGACATTGGGATGAAGCGAATATCGTGGCTATCACGCTGCAAACCAATCTCGGTAGCAAAGGCTAAATAATCCGCACAAATTTTGTCGTAAACAGCTTGGTCGTAATTGACTAAATCCATTTTATTCACAGCCACTACAATATGCTGAATCCCCACCAAATGCGCTAAATAGCTATGGCGACGTGTTTGGGTGAGTACGCCTCGGCGCGCATCAATCAAAATAATGGCTAAGTTTGCAGTTGATGCAGCGGTGACCATGTTGCGCGTGTACTGTTCATGGCCAGGCGCATCGGCAATAATATATTTGCGTGTGCCAGTGCTGAAATAACGATAAGCTACGTCGATGGTAATGCCTTGCTCGCGCTCAGCCTGCAAGCCGTCGGTCAGTAGCGATAAATCCACAGCTTGCATACCGCGTTTTTTTGAAGTGTTTGATATTTGTGTGAGCGTATCCGCTAAGATAGTTTTAGTATCAAATAGTAAGCGACCGATAAGTGTGCTTTTGCCATCATCTACGCTGCCGCAGGTCATGAAGCGCAGTAGGGAGTCGTTGTGTTGTGTTTGGTTTGTATTTTGCATAGTGCTCATTTAGAAATAGCCTTCCTTCTTGCGTTGTTCCATGGAGGCGTCTGAAGTCTGGTCATCCAAGCGTGTTGCGCCACGCTCGGTGATGGTGGTGGTTGCAGTTTCCAGTACAATTTTGGAAACGGTATCTGCATCACTAATTACAGGCGCTGTACAGGTGATGTCACCTACGGTTCTAAAACGAACCTGCATGTCGATGACTTTTTCACCTGCTTTAGGTGGATTAACAACCCCGCCAT
>MHBU01000011.1:37410-61297 GCA_001803395.1 Methylotenera sp. RIFCSPLOWO2_02_FULL_45_14
TCTCACGTTCGATATATTGCCAAACGTCCATTTCTGTCCAGTTGGAAATTGGAAAGGCGCGAATGTTTTCACCTTTGTGTGAACGGGCATTGTAAAGATTCCACAATTCAGGGCGTTGATTTTTTGGATCCCACTGACCAAACTCATCGCGAAAGCTCATGATGCGCTCTTTGGCACGGGCTTTTTCTTCATCACGACGCGCGCCGCCGATGCAGCAATCAAAACCAAACTCTTCAATCGCTTCGAGCAAGGTGACTGATTGGTGTTTGTTGCGTGGCTCATCTGGCGTTTTAAGCACCACAGTGCCACGTTTCATCGAATCTTCAACTGAGCGCACAATCAGACGCTCGCCAAGTTCTGCCGCACGTAGGTCGCGGAAATCAATCACTTCCTGATAGTTGTGACCGGTATCAATATGCATTAACGGAAACGGGAATTTACCTGGACGAAAAGCTTTTTCAGCCAAACGCAGAATGCAGAGCGAGTCTTTACCACCTGAAAACAGCAATACAGGGTTAGCGCATTGCCCTGCAACTTCGCGCAGAATGTGAATGGCTTCGGCTTCTAGCCAATCTAAGTGAGATAAGGGTTGTTTAGTTGTCATGTGTTTTAGGTTTTAAAAATCAAATTCATCAGTGATCAATGCGAATGCATTTCGATTTAATAGGGTCAAATTTTTTCTGGCGAGTCATAAAGAGCGAATTCTAAAATTTTACCAGTTTTTATCGGTGTTCATTGGCGGTTAATAAAAAGGTTTACTTTTTCACATGCAAACCACATTCTTTGCTGGTTGGGTCTTCCCACCACCAGCGGCCAGCCCTTACATCCTCTCCTATTGCAATTGGGCGCGTGCAAGGCGCACAGCCAATACTGGGGTAGAACTGGTCATGTAGCTTGTTATAGGGCACCTCATGTATACGAATGTAAGCCCAAACCTCTTGTTCTGTCCAATCACTTAAAGGATTGAGTTTTTCTAGCTTGTTGCCTGCATCAAATTCACGAAATGGCAAATTAACACGGGTTGTCGATTGTTCGGCACGCATGCCGGTAATCCAAGCCTTTTTGTCTTTTAAAGCCCGTTGTAGAGGCTCAACTTTACGCATAAAACAGCAGGCTTTGCGTAATTCGATAGACTCATAAAATGCGTTGATACCATTAGTTCTGACATAGGATTCAACCGTTTCAGCTTGCGGGAAAAATATTTTAAGCTTAGTGTTGTAAGTTTGTTCCGTTTTTGCAATTAAATCATAGGTTTCAGTGGGCAGCCTGCCTGTATCTAATGAAAAAATCTCAATGGGAAGTTGTTCGCGTTGAATAATGTCCGTGAGCACCATGTCTTCAGCACCCATGCTATTGGCAAAAGTGATTTCATGGTGGCTACCATATTCTTGAATAGCCGCTGTTAGCAAACTGACAACATGCGCGCGTTTTTGACTCACAGATGACTTGAGTTCTTCTGTGAGTTCAGGCGAAGTGGCAGGGTTGTTTGCCACCGGTTTTAGCAGAGAAATTTGGCTGCTCATTTTATGTTTCTTTTCACACTACGCAACATTATTTTGGCCCCGATTAACTCTACGCCAGACGGGTTGTTTATCATCAACTGCGCCTTGATAGGGCTGGCTGAAATCTTTGAGGCTTTGTAAAGCCTCTTCAGCACTGCGGTCTGCGCGAATTAAATAGCTATCAAAACCTGAGCGTTTTAAGAAAAACAATTGGTCGCGCAATACATCACCAAAAGCGCGTAATGTATTATTGAAACCATAGCGAGTGCGCAATAGATTACCAATTGAAAAAATCCGGCCGTCAGCAAAACGCTCGACATAAACCGCAATCAAAGGGAATATATTGAGGTTAGGCTCAGCCTTAGTAAGGTTTTCTAGTGTTTCATGCGTGGCTAACCAAATGCCAATTTCTTGCTTGGCGATACGCGGTGCAAACTCATTTTTACGCGCTAAATAAACCGACAATGGCACTAAAGTTTTGCCGGTTGCTGGAATTTGCGTATTGGCAATTTGTTCAGCCGAGATTGTATTTTCCCCGGTAAGCTTGAAAAGTACAACTTTGCCTGCTTGTTTGCGTACTTCTTGATCTACTTCGGGTAAATTAACCAAAGCCCAATCATCGGTCACAATTTCATTTTGGGTGATAAGGTTAGACATGGGCTGCCTCGCTTTTTGGTGCTGTTGTTGCATAAACGTGCGCCTTGAATGGTGCAACACCAATACGGCGCACGGTGTCGATAAAGCGTTCTTCATCAGACCGCTCTTTGAGATAAACCTCAATGAGTTTTTGTACTACACCGGGCATTTCTTCTGCTGAAAACGACGGGCCAATGACCGTAGCAAGGCTGGCGTCATTACCTTGTTTGCCGCCTATTGATACTTGATACCATTCTGAACCATCTTTATCCACACCCAAAATACCGATGTGACCAACGTGATGATGGCCGCACGCATTCATACAACCTGAAATGTTGAGTTCAATGTCACCGATGTCGTGTAAGTAATCCAGGTTATCAAATTGCATTTGAATCGCTTGGGCAATGGGGATGCTTTTAGCGTTGGCCAAAGAGCAAAAGTCACCGCCTGGGCAGCAAATAATATCGGTTAGTAAGCCAATGTTAGGCGTGGCCAAGCCGTGCGCACGGGCTTTTTCCCACACGGCAAATAAATTGCTTAATTTTACATCGGCTAAGATTAAGTTTTGCTCGTGTGAAACGCGCAGTTCACCAAAGCTGTATTGAGCGGCTAAATCCGCAATCACATGCATTTGTTCGCTGGTAGCATCACCTGGCGCTTTACCATGTGGCTTGAGCGACAATGTAACCGCACGGTAACCTGAGGTTTTGTGTGGATGCACGCTACGTTTAGCCCAGGCGGCAAAGGCGGCATTGCTTGTAATTGCAGCATCAAAACTTGCATCGTGCGCAGGTAATGACGCATAGTCAAAAGCTTCAAAATGCTGTGCAACGCGCGCTAACTCAGCTTCGGTAATGGTGTTTGGGCTATCTTTCAGATGTAACCATTCAGCTTCAACTTGTTTGCGAAATTCATCAATGCCCAAGGCTTTGGCCAAAATTTTAATACGTGCTTTGTAAGCATTGTCGCGGCGACCGTGCAGATTATATACACGGATAATAGCTTCGCAATAGGTGAGGGCATGTTGCCATTCAAGGTGTTCTCGAATGACAGTGCCCAAGATTGGTGTGCGACCTAACCCGCCGCCCACCCACACTTTAATGGCGACTTTATTTTCTGCATCACGATAAAACTCCATGCCAATATCATGCGCTTGCACAATGGCACGGTCTTGTTTGGTACCGGACACGGCAATTTTAAATTTGCGTGGTAACAGTGCAAATTCCGGATGGAACGTACTCCACTGGCGCATGACTTCTGCCATGGCGCGTGGGTCTATGATTTCATCCGGCGCAACTCCTGCAAATTGATCGGTAGTGATGTTGCGGATGCAGTTGCCTGACGTTTGAATGGCATGCATTTCAACGGTCGCAAGCTCAGCTAAAATGTCTGGCGTATCTTCAAGTTTTGGCCAGTTGAGTTGCAGGTTTTGGCGTGTACTAAAATGACCATAACCTCTGTCGTATTGAGTCGCAATATCAGCTAATTTATGTAATTGACGGCTAGATAACATGCCATACGGTACGGCTATGCGCAGCATAGGGGCGTGGCGTTGAATATATAGGCCATTTTGCAGGCGCAGTGGACGAAATTCGTCTTCTGACAACTCTCCCGCTAAATAACGGCGAACTTGGTCACGGTATTGTGCTACGCGTTCATCAACAAGTTGTTGATCTATTTGATCATATTTATACATATATATTTAAACTTCTATCTTTAAACTTTTTAAACTAGCTTTTAAATTAAGCCAAAACAAATTTTAAACCAATAATAAGCAACAGCGCCGCTAAAATGAGACGTAAAACTTTTTCTGGAATTTTTACGCTTAAATGGCTACCCACCCATATGCCAGGCAACGAGCCGATGAGTAGGGTACCTAATAATTCAAAGTTTACATGTCCCAGTGTCCAATGCCCAAAACCAGCGACAGCAGTTAGGGGAATGGCATGTGCCAAATCTGTACCGACGACTTTTAATGTGCTCATTTTAGGGTACAAAAATAATAACGCCAATGTACCCAATACGCCAGCGCCTACCGATGAAATAGTGACCAGTGCACCTAAAACCACGCCAACTAATATGGTTGAAGGAATTTGCATTTGCTTAAAGCGGCCGCTACTAATTAAGCTATGCTCAATTTCACGAATTTGCTTGCGTGTCACGTAGCTGCGAATCAGCAAGGCAACGGCGGTGAGAATAAGCGCAATACCTAAGGTAAGTGTAATTATACCGGTGACATCTTTTTCAATTTTAATTAAATGCTTAATGACAAAAATGGTTGCAATCGCTGAAGGTAGGCTTCCGAGTGACATCCAGCTTACCACGCGCCAATCAACAGATTTATGGGTGTTATGGTGAACAAATACACCACCGGTTTTAGTAATGGAGGCGTAAAGCAAGTCTGTACCTACCGCAACAGCGGCCTTGAAGCCGAATAAAAATACCAGTAAAGGCGTCATGAGTGAGCCGCCGCCCACACCAGTGATACCAACCAGCAAGCCAACGGTAAAGCCGGCGAATATATAACCAAATTCCATATGGAGTATCCGTTATTGATAATTCAATTTATTTTAATTCAGGCGCGCACTATATCAGCAAATAAAATTTTCTTTTAAGAATATGTTATTCTATGCATATATCTTTTAATTATATAAATCCTTCTATCAAGCTTAGACTAAAAGTTGAGTAAACATGAAACTACACCAGTTGCGTTATTTGCATGAAGTTGTGCGTCAAGGTTTAAATATCACTAGTGCAGCTGAGGCTTTATTTACCTCACAACCAGGTATCAGTAAGCAGATTCAGTTGTTTGAAGAAGAACTAGGTTTGCAGGTTTTTCAACGTAATGGCAAGCGCTTAACTGGCGTGACTGAACCAGGTACTCAAATTTTAGCACTGGCCACTAAAGTGATTCGCGATATTGATAATATCAAACGTGTGGGTGAAGAGTTTAGCGATGTGGAAGCGGGCACGTTAACGATTGCCACTACACATACCCAAGCGCGTTATAAGTTGCCTGCCGCAGTCAAAGCGTTTATGAGTAAATATCCCAAGGTTAAACTAAACATTCATCAGGGCAACCCGAGTCAAGTTGCTGAACAGGTAGCCAATGGTGATGCCGACATTGGCATTGCTACAGAATATATTAGTGATTATGAAGATTTATTATGCTTACCTTGCTACCATTGGAATCGTTGCGTTGTGGTGCCGCATGGCCATCCATTGCTGGAACACGGTGTGCTTACGCTTGAAAAATTAGCCACATATCCGCTGATTACATACGATTTTGGATTTACTGGCGGCACGTTGGTATCTAATACTTTTAGTGAGGCAGGCTTAACGCCTAACGTGGTGTTAACGGCGATTGATGCCGACGTGATTAAAACGTATGTTACGCTAGGGTTAGGCGTTGGCTTACTGGCTAACATGGCGTATGACGCTGAACGTGACGCTAATTTAGCTATGATCGATGTCAGCCACTTATTTGCTGATAGCACCACTTACTTAGGCGTGCGTAAAGACGTGTTTTTGCGTAGTTATATGTACGGATTTATTGAGCTGATTGCACCCCATTTTGACCGTGCTGCAGTTAACGCAGCACTTAAAATTACTGAATAATCTGGAGTGGTGACGACCAATGATAAATAATACTCAAATGATGAAACGTTTTTATGGCTTGGTATTGCTTTTGCTAATGGTAGCTTGTAGTGCCGTGAAGCCCGCAGCGCCTCAATTGGATTTAATAGGCAAAGTCGGTGTAGGGCTGCCAGCGATTGACTCAAGCACTGCCATTTACGAGTTAGCCGTGAATGATGGCGTGAGTTATCAAGATGTGGTGGATAGTTTAAAGTCAATCTCTGAAGGCATGAACTTTGTGAACCCTGCCAACTTTCCGATTGGCGAACATATAAAATTGCGTGGAATTGACCCGCAAGGTATCAAAGAAGTGCGTTCATTTTGCAACCTGAGCATGGGCACAGAAATTATTTTAGACCATCCGGAATTTTTAGTATTTGCCCCCTGCAGAATCGCTATTTATGAAAAGCCGGATGCGAATAATAAATTAAAATTGTTCATTGCATTAGACCGTCCAACCTTTGATTTAAAAAGCATCAAAAATCCCACAGAACGTGCGAAAAAATCTGCGCAGCAGTTAGAAACAACATTGATTGAAATTATGGATAAAGCGCGTAAGGGTGATTTTTAATCGCTTAGAGTTTTAATGCCGCCGTAAATATAAATCATCATTTAAGTCTAGGAATAGTATGAGCGAGCCAATTCTGATTGCAAAAAATAACGAAATATCGAGTTTTATTTTACCTAAAATGGCAACCCGCCATGGTTTGATAGCCGGTGCTACAGGCACAGGTAAAACGGTCACCTTGCAAACCTTGGCTGAAGGTTTTTCTAACCTGGGTGTGCCGGTGTTCATGGCGGATGTGAAAGGTGACTTATCTGGCATGAGCCAATCTGGCGGTGGAAATGCCAAGGTTGAAGCGCGTGTGCAGCAATTGGCGTTAACAGAGTTTAGTTATAAAAAATCTCCTGTGGTATTTTGGGATGTATTTGGGGTTAAAGGTCACCCCGTGCGCACCACGATTGCGGAAATGGGACCGCTACTTTTGGCGCGCTTACTGAACTTAAATGAGGTACAAGGCGGCGTATTAAACTCGGTATTTAAAATTGCTGATGATCAAGGCTGGTTACTATTAGACCTTAAAGATTTGCGCGCCATGATGCAATATGCGGCTGAAAACGCCGCCGAGTATCAAACACAATACGGTAATATTTCTGCGGCTAGTGTAGGCGCGGTGCAACGTGGTTTGCTTGAGTTAGAGACCCAGGGTGCGGATCAATTGTTTGGCGAACCTGCGCTAAATTTAGATGATTTAATGCAAACCGATGCAGCGGGGCGCGGCATCGTTAATATCTTGGCGAGTGATCAGTTGTTTCATTCGCCCCGTATTTACGCCACTTTGTTGTTATGGTTGCTGTCAGAGTTGTTTGAGCAAATGCCAGAAGCGGGCGATTTGGATAAACCTAAATTAGTGTTCTTTTTTGATGAGGCGCATTTGTTATTTAACGATGCGCCACAAGCTTTGCTGCAAAAAATTGAGCAAGTAGTGCGTTTGATTCGCTCAAAAGGTGTGGGCGTGTATTTTGTCAGCCAAAATCCGCTGGATATTCCTGATGTGGTGTTGGGGCAATTAGGTAACCGTGTACAGCATGCTTTGCGTGCATTTACGCCACGTGACCAAAAAGCCGTAAAATCAGCAGCGGATACGTTTAGAACTAACCCTAAAGTCAATGTTGCTACTGCTATTACCGAGTTGGGCGTGGGTGAAGCCTTGGTATCATTTTTAGATGAAAAAGGTATCCCAACTCCAGTTGAGCGCACCTTTATTTGCCCGCCATCTGGTCGTGTTGGACCAGCTACAGATGATGAACGCAATGAAACTATTAAGACTTCAAATATTTTTGGTTTTTATGAAAAAGCAGTCGATCGTGAGTCTGCTTACGAAATTTTAAAAAACCGCGCAGAACAATCTGCTGCACAAGCTAAAGCGGAAGAAGGCTTTAGTTGGGGCGGTGTTTTTGGTGGCGGCAATGGTGATAAAAAGTCGTCTTCATCTAACCGTTCAGATGGTGTATTAGAAGCAGCAGCAAAAAGTGCCGCGCGTGCCATAGGCTTACAACTAGGGCGGCAAATTGTTCGCGGTGTATTGGGTAGCCTTTTAGGTGGACGCAAATAGTTGCTAGCAATAGTGCAAGCAGGGTTTGCTGAGCAAACCATTACCAAATCGCGTTTTATTGCCATGGCAATGCCTTGTACAGATGAACGTGAGGTTGGCGCCGTATTGCGTGCATTTGCTGCGCAACATCAAACTGCGCATCATTTGGCTTATGCGTTTCGGCTTAAAACTGAAGCGGGGATAGTGCCGCGTTTTTCAGATGCAGGTGAGCCATCTGGCACCGCTGGCATGCCGGTGTTAAAGCTGATAGAAGGCCGTGATTTAATTAACGTCTGTGTGGCTGTGATTCGTTATTATGGCGGTATCAATCTAGGCACTGGCGGATTAGCGCGCGCATACGGCGGCACGGCTAAGTTGGCGTTAGATAGTGCTAAGACCACGGTTTTTGTGCAGATGCAAACGGTTCAGCTAACGATTGAGTATAAACAAATGGACTTGGTGACGAGGGCTTTGGCTAACTGTAACGGGGTTATTGTAGAGAAACTTTTTAATACGCAGGTTGATTTATTGGTGTCGTTACCAATAGATGAGGTAGCAGGTTTTTTGAATAGATTTAAATTTAAATAATTTAATTTAAACAATGCATTTAAATAATTATTTAATAATTAACATTAAGATAAATATGACTAAAACTACACCAGTGCTACCAGCAACCACTTATGAAATCGCCGCATGGGTGCTAACAGCCTTTATTTTATTTTTTGTGGTGAAATTTAGCCTATTACCTGGTTTATTAGCGGGCTTGCTAGTGTATCAATTAGTGCACATCATTACGCCCTACATAGCACGGCGCTTTCCTAGTAAGCGGCCTAGTAATCGCGCTAAACTTTGGGCGGTTGGTATTTTAGTCTTTGTTATTGTTAGTTTACTTGGTTTGGCTGGGGCGGGTTTGGTTGCATTTTTGCGATCAGACGCAGGAAGCGTGACGGTATTGCTTGCAAAAATGGCACAGATTATTGAAGATTCACGTAAAATATTGCCTAATTGGCTGCTTGAACATTTGCCCGCCGATGCCATTGCCTTTAAAGAAGTCGCGACAGAGTGGCTTCGCTTACATGCCGATAAGCTGCAAGGGGTAGGCGCAGAGGCAGGGCGCGCCACTGCCCACATCATTATCGGCATGATTATTGGCGGAATGTTGGCATTACGTGAAGCGGTGACAATTGATCACTTTAAACCATTTGCACGTGCGTTGGTTGGGCGATGTAGTTTGTTGAGCGATGCATTTAAGCGTGTGGTGTTTGCGCAAATACGCATATCAGCCATCAATACTTTTTTTACTGCCATTTATTTAGTGGTGGTTTTACCGATGGCAGGCGTGCATTTGCCCTTGGTTAAAACCATGATTGTTATTACCTTTATGGTGGGATTGATTCCCGTGATCGGTAATTTAATCTCCAATACCGTGATTGTCATTGTTAGCTTGAGTCAATCGTTGGGCGTGGCACTTGCTTCACTGTTGTATTTGGTCGTCATTCATAAATTTGAATACTTCTTGAATGCACGTATTGTTGGCAGCCAAATTCGTGCTAATGCGTGGGAGCTATTGATTGCCATGCTGTGTATGGAAGCCGCATTTGGCTTGATAGGCATTGTTGCCGCTCCGATTTACTATGCTTATGTTAAAGCTGAATTACGTGCGCGTGATCTAATCTAATTGCTATTAACTTTAAAACTTTCATGAAAACCAAACAATGATCGCAGCATTTATCGTTATCAGCATACTGGTAGCCACTGCAGTGTTAATTCACTTTGAGGCACTTAATCAACTTACCATCTTGATTCCTAAGCTTGCAATTAAACACCGGTTTCGTGTATTAGCAGGTGTGTTCGGGGCCCTGTTGGCGCATGTGATTGAAATTTGGCTATTTGCGCTTGGTTACTATTTTATGGTTCACCAAGCTGGTTTTGGCTCGCTAGAAGGACATTTTAATAAAAGCTTGATGGATTGTGTTTATTTCTCGTTTGTAAATTACACCTCACTTGGCTTTGGTGATATTTTTCCCAGAGGTGATATCAGATTTTTAGCGGGTATAGAAGCACTGACTGGTTTAGTATTAATTACTTGGACAGCATCCTTTATGTTTATCGAGATGCAGAAGTTGTGGAAAGATAAATAGCCAAGCTGGATTAGCTTGGCTATGTTACTGCAATTATTAGAAGCGCCTTTTATTTAAGGTTATGCTCACCCGCGCTCATACACAATGTGCGTGCGACCAACCAACAGCGGATCTAACGCCCCAATCGAAACGATACCTTTATTGTTGTACGGGAGTTTATGCAAAACGTAGCGCATGGCATTGAGGCGCGCACGTTTTTTACAGTCCGACTTAATCACGGTCCTGGGTGAATCCGCTGTGTCGGTATGAAAGAACATGGCTTCTTTAGCCTTAGTGTAATCATCCCATTTATCAAGTGACGCCAGGTCAATCGGGCTTCTGAGCGGATGTAATTCACGTTCTTTAAAACGTCTGCGCTGCTCTTCACGGCTGACTGAGAACCAGAATTTAATCACGTGAATACCGCGTGTTAGTTACTTTTTGTTTAATTGCCATAGCACTATCCCTTTAGTTAGGTCTAGGGTTTATTTTTCGCTCTAAAATTAGCGATATCAAATGTGATTGTCAATTAAACAGCAAATAACTTTAACCTAAATTTTCTAATCGTTATTTTTAACATAAAGCCACCCAATGAATCATCAGGTTTCTAATCAGGGTTTAAGTTGATAAAATCTGTTTTCTAGCGTTTTGCCATTTTTAATGTTGTCAAGTTTGCTGCCAACGGCATCGCTAAGTGCTACCAGTCTTTCGTCAGGATGAGGGTGCGTTTTGAATAGTAATGCCACGCTATCGTCATTTTTATTGGTTTGGCCTAATGTTTGTAACACATCGGCCAAACTGTAAGGCTCATAACCAGCGCGCGTTGCATAACTTAAGCCCAATCTATCTGCCTCGTATTCTGCTGATTTGTCTAAACTGCGAGCACTAATCTCAGCACCGCTGCCAATAGCTTTACTGATTAGATTATTGTCTTTAGCGTATTTGCCGCTTAAAAAGCCAGCGCTCATATTCAATAGCTGTTGTTTTTGTAAAACTTTAAGTTGGTGTTTTTTTACTACATGAGCAATTTCATGACCCAGTACACCCGCTAATTGCGCCTCGTTAGCTAGTTTGCGATACAAACCTTTGGTGAGCATGATGTAACCACCAGGCGCGGCAAAGGCATTTAGATCATCACTTTCAATCACACCAAAGCGCCAAGGCAGATCTGGACGTTCGGATTGTGAGGCAACCCAGCGGCCTACAGAGTTCACGTATTTTTGTAATGCCGCATCTTTTACTAACGGTGCCGCGCCTAGTAAATTACCTGCTATTTCGCGGCCTAGTGCTATTTCTTCTTCTTTACTCGGGTTTTTCCAGTTAAACGCGGGTTGCGCTGTTTCTGCTGACGTAGCTGTATTGTTTGCAGATGCGGCGTCAACTGGGGGTGTATTGGTACTTGGTGTTTCAGTGGGGGTTGTAGGTTCTGGTTTTTGACCAATTTCTTTTTGTACAGCGTCTTTCAGTGCACCTTTTAAATCAAAAGCGACGCTTTGTAAGCTTAAAACACTAAGCAAGCTAGCAAGCAGGGTGGTTGTTAATAAGTTTTTACGCGCTGAATTCGACTGTGTTTTTTTTACAATAATTCTCATTTTGAATCACCTTTCCCAGCTTTTAAATTAGCAAAAACAATGGCTTTTAGATTGCCAGCATTGGCAAATTGTCGCCCTTGTTCAGCACTAAGGGTATAACTCTCTAATGTTTTAATTTCAGTTTCGTTGAATTTGGCAGCTTTGAGGTCTTGCTCGCTTAAACCACGCACGCCAGTGGTGGAAACCACTTGCCCAGTCCCTGCACGGCCACTGGCCACTGCTAATGCACCTGCTGTTTTATTGGTAGTGGTAGCGATACCACGTTTTACTGACAACAACCTTACCCAGCCTGTGCTTTTTTTGGTTTTAACTTGTAGCCATGCCCCTTGTTTTTTGAGTATTTCCAGGCTGTCACCACGGCTAAAGCTGCCAGCAATTTTTGCATCCGCATAAGGTTCAGCACGTATATTGTCGTTTTTGAGGGCACTGCCAGTTTCTGCTGCAATACTTAGCCCCGCATGTAACATAGGCATCAAGGCTATTGTAATGAGTATATGTTTTAGATTTTTTATCATGACTGTTCGCTTTCTAGCATTTCTAGTTTGATAATGGCTTGTGCAAATAAAGCTCGCCACTGGCTTGCCATCGGTTTCTCTGTATTCAGGGTGCTGACGTACAATACATAACGTACTGTAGCATCGTTAGGCATACCAATATTTTGTAATAATGGTTTTAATTTTAGGCCTAATTGCGTTGCATCTTGCTGTGTCTTTGTAGCCTCAACTTCGTTATCGTGTGGATAAGCCCAACTGATGGTGATGATGTCGGTAAATAAGCCCCAAATGCCGCTCTGAGTACCTTTTAAAATTTCTACCGTGGCTGCCTGTTGCAGTACCTGCTCAATTTTATGTTGAAGTTTTTTGAGCATGCCGTCACTCAGGGATAGAGTGCTGTTTATTACGATAGGCATCAATAAGATAGCCGCGCCTTTTTTGCCTGACTCCACGTCGTTAGCTAATAATCGTTGCATAGCGCGTGCATTGGCAAGCGCGTATGTTTTAGCCACACTGAAATACATGATTGCCCAGGCAATTGGCCCGGTAAAATCTAAATAAGTATTAGTGAAGTTAATAGCAAGGTATGACAATACCAGCAAGCCAATTTGGCTGCTACTAAAAATAGTATTTACTTTATCGCGATCTACGTTACGGAAAAATGCTAACGCGGTCAGCCAAACCAAAGTCAGGCTAATTAAAATATAAGGAATTCTGCCTCGCCATACTTTTAAATAGTCGTTGTGTTTTACGTTATCGATGGCTGTGGCTAAAATTTCAACACCAGGGAAGGCTTTAGCCATGGCCGTGGCTTTAATATCAAACAGCGAAGGTGCGGTAGAACCAATGATGACAATTTTATTGGTAAATTCATCAGCAGGACGTGTTTTGACCTTGCTTGCCATGTCAGTATAGACGTCACTGAAAGTAGCAAACTGATAAGTGAAAGGCTTGCCGCGCCAATTGATCAGCATATTCTGTGGTAGCGATAGTGAGTTCATTTGTGCAAAGTTACCTACGGCTAAAGGCAGAGAGGGCAGAATCCAGCCATTTTCATCGTGCCAAAGCCTGTACTCACGCACAATGCCGTCTTTATCAGGGTAGATGTTGTGGGTGCCAAGGCGTGTTGAATTCAGCGCTGCTTCAAAATGCGGTAAAACGATGGCAATGGGTTTGCCTGTGCTGCCTTTGCTGCCTTTGCCCTCAGTTGTGCCTGAGCGATTGATGCCAGGAATCATGCTCGGCGTAATGTCGCTTAAATGGTCGCTTTCTGGTGCTAAGCGCAGTAATGGAAAGAACGTATTATCTGTAGCGGCAATGACTTCATTAAAATAAGCATCGCTGTCAGGGTTGTAAATATCAGGGTCGCTAAACAGGATATCAAAAACAACTGCTTTGGGCTGTTGCGCTTCAATGTTCTCTAAGAACTCAGCTAACACTTGTCTAGGCCAGGGCCAGCGCCCATATTCGCCCGCCATTGCACTTAATGAAGCCTCGTTAATATCAATAATCACAATGTCAGGGTCTGGTTTTGGCACAATAATGCGATTTTTTACCATGAGGTCAAAAGCGCGGTCGCGCATGTTCTCGCCCACATGAAATACACTGGCATCAAGCAGAATTAACACAGTGAGCAGGGCGCTGAGATATAAATAAAAGCTGTTATGCAGCTTGCGCGTAACACTGGCAAGCCAATAGTTTAGAAGTAGTTTGAGTTTAATCACGGGGTGCCTAAACATAAATTAATTGCGCTTAGTTTGGCATAAACTGGCCAACTTTTGAAATGGTCTTTTGAAAACTATTGTTAAGTATCGTTATATTACAATTTCAAATGTGCTAAGTTGGATGCTGGCAGGTTTTTTAAGATAGTGCATCAGGTATAATTAAGTCCTATGATACAAACAATGATATTAGTAATTGCTGTAGCCATTTTTTTGCTGCTGATATGGCAAATGTGGCGCGAGAGTAAGAGTGATAAAAATATAGTTATTCTGCAACAGCTAGAGGAAAAACATCGCGCTATGCTGCTCGATTTTAACGATGGCTTGAATAAGTTGGGTGATCGCTTAAGTGCAACTTCAAGTGAAACCAGCGAGCGTTTGCGCGCTAGTGTGGCGACTGAACTGCAAGCCACACGTGATGCTATGCAAGCCTTGCAATTAGCGCAAAATAACAGTCTGTCGCTTACACGTGAATCGGTGCTAGAGAAGCTGCATACAACATTAGCGGAGCAGGGCAAGGCTGAGCAAGAGCTCATTCAATCTACCATGCGTAATGCTACTTTGCAGCTCACTGCCAGTATCGAAATTTTAACCAAATCGGTAGATGGCCGCTTGGAGCAAATTGGCGGTAAAGTATCGGAACGCCTGGATGAAGGCTTTAAAAAGACCAATCAAACGTTTATTGATGTGATGGCGCGGCTTGCGACCATTGATGAGGCGCAAAAGAAAATTGATGGCTTAACCACCAACGTGGTGAGTTTGCAGGAGCTGCTGGGTGACAAGCGCTCACGCGGCGCCTTTGGCGAAGTGCAATTGGAAGCCTTGGTGCGTAATGTATTGCCTGTGAATTCATTTGCCATGCAATACACGTTTGAAAACGGCACACGTGCTGATTGTGCGCTATTTTTACCCGACCCGACGGGCACGGTAGCGGTGGATAGCAAGTTTCCGCTTGAAAATTATCATCGCATGCTTAATAACAAACTCAGTGATGCTGAGAAGTTATTGGCAGAAAAGCAGTTTAAGATAGACGTTAAAAAACATGTAGATGACATTGCCACGAAATATATTATTTCCAACGTTACATCCGACGGCGCGGTAATGTTTATCCCAGCTGAAGCCGTGTTTGCAGAGTTACATGCCTACCATGCAGATGTGATTGAATACGCCATGAATAAACGGGTGTGGGTGGTGTCGCCTACCACACTAATGGCGGTACTCAACACCGCACGCGCGGTACTTAAAGACGTGGAAACTCGTAAGCAAGTGCATGTGATTAAAGAAGAGCTTGGTAAGCTCAGTAAAGACTTTGGTCGCTTTGATACGCGTATGAAAAAACTTGCTGACAATATTCGTCAAGCGCATGAAAATGCACAAGACGTGCATATTTCAAGCCAAAAAATTACGCAACGATTTGCGCAAATTGAGCGCGTGGAGTTGACTAAAGCCCCGGCAGATTTGCTCGATATTATAGATGATAAAGAAGATTAACTAAATTATATAACCATATGAAAATAAAACTATTTTACTTCGCAAGACTCAAAGAAGCGCTTAAGTATTCAACTGAAGATTTAGACTTGCCAGATGAGCCGCTTACTGTGCTTAAATTGAAAGCCCATTTAGCTAAACGTGGCGATGTTTGGGGGCAAATGTTGATGGGTAAGTTAAAAGTGCGCGCGGCCATCAATCATGAATTAGTGGATGATAATGCGGCGATTAACAATGGCGATGAGGTAGCGTTTTTTCCACCGGTAACAGGCGGATAGAGCTTACTATTTATGACAGTGCGCGTACAAACAGAAGACTTCGATGTTGGGTTTGAAATCAACCAGCTACGCAAAGCGCGTAAAGATATTGGTGCGGTAGTCAGTTTTATGGGGCTAGTGCGAGACCTGAATGATGGTGATGCTGTATCGCAACTCACACTAGAGCACTATCCAGGTATGACGGAAAAGTCTCTGGCATCGATTATCAATCAGGCCAAGGCACGCTGGAGTATTACAGATGCGTTGATTGTGCATCGTGTAGGCACCTTACAGCCCAGCGATCAAATTGTATTAGTGCTGGTAAGCGGTGCACATCGTGGTGAAGCGTTTGCTGCGTGCGAATTCATGATGGATTATTTAAAAACAGAAGCACCATTCTGGAAAAAAGAAGTGACTCAACTGGGTGAGCGTTGGGTAGAAGCAAAACTTACGGACGATGATGCGCGCGGGCGTTGGGTGAAGTAGTAACATGAGGCCCTTGCACTAACATTTTCAACCCTAAAACCTATTAACACTGTCATCCCCGCGCAGGCGGGGATCTAGTTAGGCTGGTTAATTAAAATGGATTCCCGCCTGTGCACCCCAAGGCTACTCCGATTTGCTAAGCGCTAAAGCACTTGTAAGGTCGTATGCGGGAATGACGAATTTAAATTTATACAATTAAAAAATTGCAAGGCAATATGTCACAAACCCTAATACCGCAACAACTTACGCTCAATATTGATGCTAAGCAATTTAACTTTGCCGACACATCAGAACTGATTAGTGCAGATCAATATCATGCGCAATTTCCTGCATGGACCGCGCAATCTGAGGCCAAAAAAGCAGCTGAATTTGGATTGAACATTCAGCAAGCAGGTTTTAATTTGTTGGCATTGGGTGAGCCAGGCTCGGGGCGAACCACGCTCATGTTGAGCATGATGCATGAGGCCGCAGCTAAGTTACCAGCAGCAAGTGATTTAGTCGCTTTATATCAGTTTGAAGCAAACGGTAAGCCATTGTTTTTAAAATTGCCTGCAGGCGCTGGCACACAGTTAAAGCAAGCTTTAGATCTGTTTATTCGCACTTTTGCTAAAGACTTATCTAGTCTTTTGGAGGCTAAAGTTCAGCAAAACTCATTGGCACCTTTGCAAATATTTTTAGAGGGCCAGCTAAGCACTGTTAAAGCGAGCCTTACGCTGATTGATGCAGATAAAATGCCTACACATTACTTCAATGCATTGCTGCAAGATATTCTAGATACTTTAGAAGTCTGGCAGCCTAGTTCAAACGCTGATGGTGAAAGCAACCTTGAGGCACTGCTAACTGAGAGTTTTTTTGGGCGCTACCGCGCTAATGTGCTGGTAGAGCATCATGCAGGCCAGCATGCGCCGGTTCTTTATGATAATGACCCAAGCTTGCAGTCCTTGTTTGGCGGTATTGAGAGCGCGAGCGAAGCTAGTAATATTCCAGACTTTATGCGGCTACGCGCGGGCAATTTGCTCCGAGCCGATGCGGGCACATTGTTGCTGCATTTACGAGATATTTTGGCGGATGAGCAAAATGGGTCACATATTCTTGAAAAACTACACCGCTTTTTACGTAACGGAACGTTGCAAATTGAAGATTTAAGCAGTAGCAGCAATCAAGGTAGCAGCTTGATTAGCGCACAGGCGGCAATACCTGTAACTGTTAAAATAGTATTGGTGGCAACGCGAGAAGACTATTACGAGTTGCTCAGCATTAAACCTGACTTTTTTGATTACTTTCCAATCAAAATCGAGTTTGCGGACCAAGTTAAAGCAAGTGCTGATAACTATGCCGCTTATGCTACGTTTGTTGCACACAAATGCCAACAACACCATTGCCATCATTTTACGGCGGATGCCGTTGCAGGTTTGTTGCAGGCGATGCACAGATTAGTTGAAGACCAAACCAGGCTAAGCACTAAATTTGCTGTGCTAGAAAAACTGCTGCTAGAGAGTGCAGCAGCTGCTACTTTACGTGGTGCCATTTTAGTTGAGATTGAAGACGTAAAAGCGGCGATACAACGTAAATATGCACGTCACAGCTATATTGAATCGCATATGCGAGATTCCATTGTCGATAAAGAGTTAATCATTAGCGTGCAGGGCGAGTGTATTGGGCAAATTAACGGCCTGACACATATTGACCTTTCTGAAGCGAGTTTTGGTTCACCTGTGCGTATTTCAGCCAATTGTTACGCAGGCAACCGTAGTGTGCTCACCATAGATCGTGAAGTAAGGATGAGTGGCCCCACGCATGATAAAGGCGTAATGATATTGCAAAGCTGGCTACATACTAACTTTGCGCAGTTAAACCCGCTTAACCTCACAGCATCATTGGTGTTTGAGCAAGAGTACAACGGCGTAGATGGTGACTCAGCCTCATGTGCTGAATTGTTTGCTTTATTGTCATCGTTAGCGCAGGTGCCGATTAAACAAGGCATAGCCGTCACAGGCGCATTGAATCAGCATGGTGAAGTGTTGCCTATAGGGGGCTTGAACGAAAAGATTGAAGGCTACTTCCGTGTGTGTAAAGAAATCGGATTAAACGGCCAACAAGGCGTGCTTATGCCAGAGCGCAACATGCGTCATCTCGTGCTGAGTGATGAAGTAATTCAAGCTGTTACCAATGGCCAATTTCAAATTATTACGATGAATACTGTTGCTGACGGCATAGCGCAGCTTACAGGACGTAGCTTACATGAGCTTAACGGCTTGGCTGAAGCTGCATTACATAAATTCAAATTGGTGTTGGAACAAAATTTGCCGAAAAAATCTTAATGCTATTTACACAAAATTCAGGACACCCTTCAAACCAAGATCTTAGTTAACTATTTATCAGTAGCTCTTCTTCTTGCTGGATGTGCTGCGAAAGGATGCGCAGATTCTTTGTAAACCTTAAGTAAATCAGTAGCTTTTGGTTCACGTGCTATTGCACTTTTAATTGCTTGTTTAGTGGCTCTGTAGTTCCACTCCTGAATACGCTCATCCATATCTGCAGATTGGTCAATAAACACACCTACACAGATAAATACATCATCAGCTTCTTCTACTGGAATCGTACCGTCAGCCACGCAATCCATCACGGCCATCGCAATACCGCGTTGTGCCGGCCCAAACATTTGTATTGACTGTTTAGTGTTTCTAAGCGTTACTTTATTAAACATCACCGTATTAGGTTTAACCATCATGTTAGGGGCAACAATGGCGAGCAAACCATTCACGCCTTCTTTTTGGTCGGTCAATGTACGGCAGAATGCATCTTCAGCTGCGCTACCACGCGGTCCCATAATCAGGTCAATATGCGCAACATTTTTAAGGTCTAGTTCATTACTATCTGGACGATTTTCAATCACTAACGCTTCACCAATTAAAACACGATCAATTACAGCCATTTTTATTCTCCTGAATGTCTCAATAAATTTCAAAAATCCTACTCAATATTCAGCATCGTGCACTTATTGCTGCACTACCCACTACCACTATCTACCAAGAATTATTTGATTTAGTCTCTTGTTTTTAATCAAAACAGTGCCTTATAACCTTACGTTTACATCATGTCATTTTTAACGCACTGTCACGCTAAAAAAATCATTTATTTTAACAATAACATTCTAGGCTGATATTGAGTATTGTCATCCTTTATACTAAACACACTCACAGCACTCATCAACTGTTCAGTCTGATCCATCATAGACTCGGCAGTAGCGGCTTCTTCAACTAAAGCCGTATTTTGTTGAGTTACATGATCCATTTGCATAATTGCATCATGAATTTGTGTAATGCTGGCATTTTGTTCGGTAGGGAATCTAGGTTGCCAGGGTTTGTCAGGCATCTTTGTAGGATTACCTGGAACAACGGTGGGTTTTTGTCACAACAATTACGCAAGGGTGTTGTATTATTTGTCATAGCTCAAATCGGCGGCACAATTTTATTTATCTTTAAGTGGTCATAATGGAAGCTGCTCAATATGGATATTCTGTAAATAAAAGGTTGAGGTGCTAGGAAGTTTTGCACCACATCGGTTATCAGGAAGGCCATGTGCACATGAAGGCCGAGTTGAACAAGTATCTCTTTTCAATTATCATGAATCCAGAGATAAACTATTTGTATTAAGTAATGCTGATTAGGCAGGCGCGATTGATATGCTGGTCCATTTGGCCATCCCTTAACATCACCATAGGGTTGAGATGAAGAAGTCAGATTTCCTTGTTATTTTTACCTTGGACGATCAACACTACGCTCTATCTTTGCCGACGGTGGGTCGGGTGGTGCGCATAGTTGCTATTACCCCATTGCCAAATGCGCCGGATATCATCCTTGGCGTGGTCAATTTCCAGGGGCAAGTCATCTCGGTTATCAATGTGCGTCGGCGTTTTTGCTTGCCGGAACGGGAGATTGCTATTTCCGACCAACTGCTTGTCGCGCACACGGCGCGAAGGCCGGTTGCGCTGGTGGCGGACGCGGTGCTGGATGTCATCGCATGCGAAGCGCAGAGCCTGATCACGGCAGAAAATATTCTTCCCAAGATTGAGTATGTGGAGGGGGTGGTAAAACTAAGCGACGGCTTAATCCTTATCCACGACCTGGATAAATTCCTTTCGTTGGAAGAAGAAGATTCCCTGAATCAAGCCCTGAAAAACCAGGTACTGGAAGCCTCATGAGGCAAAATATGGGTTCCACACTTTCCTTCCCACTGTTGCCACGCTTGAGCGAATTTGTTGCCGCGCAGACGGGGCTGCACTTTCCGCCAGAGCGCTGGGGCGACCTTGAGCGAGGGATTGCTGCGGCAGCACCGGATTTCAATTTTTCGGACTGTGAATCATGTGCGCGCTGGCTGTTGTCAGCCCCGCTGACACGCCACATGAACGAGGTGCTCGCCAGCCACCTGAGCGTAGGGGAAACCTATTTTTTCCGGGAGAAGCAGAGCCTGGAGATTCTCGGGGAGCAGGTTCTTGTGCAACTGTTACAATCACGCCGCCAGAATGAGCGGCGTTTGCGCATCTGGTGTGCGGGCTGCAGCACGGGCGAGGAGGCCTATACCATTGCGATACTGCTCGACAGGCTCATTCCTGATCTTAAAGAATGGAACATCACCATTCTGGCGACGGACTTTAACCCGAAATTTCTGCGCAAGGCGGCGCAGGGCGTGTACGGTGAATGGTCGTTTCGCGATGCGCCAGGCTGGCTCCGCGAGCGTTATTTCAACAAGCGCAGCGATGGGCGCTTCGAGATACATCCTCGTATCAGGAAAATGGTGACGTTTTCCTATCTCAATTTTGTCGATGACGTTTATCCATCGCTGTCGAACAACACCAGTGCGATGGACGTGATTTTTTGCCGCAATGTCCTGATGTATTTCACCGCGCGACGGGTAAAGCAGGTTGCCGGCAATTTTTACCGGGCGCTGGTGGATGGCGGCTGGTTGATCGTCAGCCCGGTGGAGGCATCGAATGTCTTGTTTTCCTCGTTTACACCGGTCGAGTTTCCGGGGGCGGTGCTGTACCGAAAGATGGTAGATGCCGGACCTCAGCTGCTTGTTGGCGGGCATCAGGTTCCGCAGACGCTCATGGAAACAGAGAGCGTGCCGGCAGAGCCTATGGTTGCGGATGCTGATATTCATGCAGTGCAAGCCGATCAGCTGCCAGTCCTACAGCCGGATGAGTGCGAGACGCCATCATGTCTGGCACGTAACTGCGCTAACCAGGGCAGGCTCGACGAGGCGCTGAAGTGGTGCGAAAAGGGGATCGCTGCCGACAAATTTAATCCGGCACACCAGTATCTTTTGGCCACTATTTTGCAGGAGCAGGGACAGCACGATATTGCCATACAGTCTTTGATGCGCGCGCTATATCTCGATCCCGATTTCGTGCTCGCTCACTTCAGCTTAGGGAATCTGCATCAGTCGCAGGGACGCTACCGGCAAGCGCAGCGCTACTTTAAAAATGTGCTGGTGCTGTTGCGCAAGTATCCGCTGGACGAAACCATGCCGGAAGCGGACGGGCTGACTGCCGGGCGGCTGGTCGAGATAGTCACGTCTCTGCTGGCAAGTCTGCCGCAGACTATGGCGGTAAGCGCATGAAAGGAATGCAGTGACCTACAAGACAACCCCACAAAAGACGAACAAGGCAATCGATTGGCGCGAGGTTGAGGACCGTCTGGAAGCGGCGAGTATCGCAATAGAGCGTATCTGGACACCGACTAGCGAAACCACCCGACGGGTTCTGAAAGAAAGAGCACAGATTCTTGCACGGGAAGCTGTGCCAGTGGAGGCCGCCGACGAAGGTATCGATGTCATTGAATTTCTCCTCGCCCATGAGCGGTATGCTGTCGTATCGGAATACGTTCGCGAGGTCTATCCGCTGGAAGATATTACACCGCTACCATGTACCCCGGCTTTCGTGCTCGGTATCGTTAACGTGCGCGGAGAGATTCTTTCGGTTATCGATATTAAAAAGTTTTTTGATCTTCCTGAAAAAGGATTGACTGATCTTAACAAGGTGATCGTGCTTGAGTCCAGAGACATGGCTTTCGGCATTGTGGCCGATGCCATCAGCGGTGTGCGCCGCATTCAGCGTGCCGGTATTCAGCCGTCCCTGCCCACGCTGACGGGCATCCGCGAGAACTATCTGCTAGGGGTGACCGTGGAGCGTATAGTCATTCTTGATGCTGAAAAACTTTTGAATGATGGGAAGCTTATTGTGCAGGAACAGGTAGGATGATAAGAGATATCCCTGTTCGAGTTTGACAGAATAACAAGGAGAACAAAAATGAAATGGTTTCTGAATTTGACCACGCGCAACAAACTTTTCTTCGGCTTCGGGCTGATGATAGTCTTCCTCGTGGCCGTAATTACGGTTGCGTATCAGGGTATTGCAACGATTCAAGCTGTGCAGAAAAAACTATATAAGGAAGAATTTGCCAACGCACAGGATTTGATGAAGCTTCGGATGAACCAGAATGGTGTGCGAGCATCGCTGCTCAGCATGATACTGGTAACGAAGCGAGCAGATCAGGAAATCTGGCAGCAGGATATCTTGGATCGCAACAAGGAGGTTACCGATCTCATACAGCGTCTGCTGGAGCGCAATCGCAATGATTCAAGTATGCTCAACAAGCTTGAGGAGCTCAAAAAAATCTGCGAGGCGTTCATCCGGACGCGGGATGATCAGCTCATTCCGCTGATCTATGCCGGGAAGATGGATCAAGCCAGGGAACTGGCGTTAAGTATCCAGGAAGAACGTTACCTGAAGATGCGCGCCATTGCCCAAAAATTGGGTGATGCGGCCGTGGAACAGGCGCGTGCCGCCGTGGCGGAATCCGAACTGGCAGCAGAGCGCACGCTACGCCTGTTCACTATGGTCGGTTTTACAGCAATCTTGCTGGCGGTGGTAATGGCGCTGCTGATCAGCCGGGTCATTGCAGTGCCGCTCCAGATGATCTCGGCCATTGCCGGGAAGGTCGCTTCCGGCGATCTCACAGTCAGCATTCCAGCAGGGCATCGCACCGATGAAGTCGGGGAACTGTTGCGCGCATTCTGTGCGATGCTCGAAGGGTTGCGGAAACTGCTGCGCGAGATTAACGAAGGGGTCGGCGTGCTCGCCTCCTCCTCCAGCGAAATTCTCGCCACTACCACCCAGGTGGCCTCCGGTGCTGCCGAGACGGCGAGTGCGGTGAGCGAGACTACCGCCACGGTGGAGGAAGTGAAGCAGACCGCGCAGCTTGCCAGCCAGAAGGCGCGCAATGTTTCCGACAGTGCACAAAAAGCATCTCGGGTTTCGCAGGACGGACGCAAGTCGGTGGAGGAGGCCATTCAGGGGATGAACCGCATCCAGGAACAGATGGAATCCATTGCCGAGAGCATCATGCGTTTAAGCGAACAGAGCCAGACCATCGGCGAGATCATCGCCACCGTCAACGACCTCGCCGAGCAGTCAAACCTGTTGGCGGTGAATGCTGCCATTGAGGCGGCCAAGGCCGGCGAACAGGGCAAGGGCTTCGCGGTAGTGGCGCAGGAGGTCAAGAGCCTCGCCGAGCAATCCAAGCAGGCCACCACTCAGGTACGTTCAATTCTGAGCGACATCCAGAAAGCCACGTCGGCTGCGGTGCTTGCCACCGAACAGGGGTACAAGGCAGTCGAGACCGGTGTCAGGCAGTCCACCGAGACTGGCGAATCGATCCGCCTGCTGGCCGACAGCATCAATGAAGCAGCGCAGGCCGCCACCCAGATTGCCGCATCGAGCCAGCAGCAGATGGTGGGCATGGATCAGGTAGCGCTGGCAATGGAGAATATCAAACAGGCCAGCATGCAGAACGTCG
>MHBU01000012.1:0-3732 GCA_001803395.1 Methylotenera sp. RIFCSPLOWO2_02_FULL_45_14
ACATTGCGCGCCATCGACTTGGTAAAAGTTGCGCTCATAACTTTGCTCCCCTCAAACAAATATGATTTTTTGAAAAACTTTAAGAACCGTATGCTCTTAAGATGTATATTACGCACATCTATTTAAATATGCAAACAATTAAAGATATATATTATTTGGTGGAAAAAGTGAAAGCGCTTGCGGTGTCAGTTTACCTAGTTAGCTGCGCTATGGATTGCTGAGGGGTGTAGCTGTTTAACATGGCTGTTTTTGTGTTTGAACTAACTGTGACGCTACAAGATACAGTTAGAAATTGTAATTAAGTATGGGTGCATAGCCAAAGGTCAGTGAGGATGCAGCATTTAACGTATTGAATTATTAAAGGTGTCCTATAAGCTAATCCTGTGCAATCGATGCTACAGACCTTGGATGTATGAGGATATGCGATAGAGCCCCTTCTTGCTGTAGTAGATCAGCTAGCGTGTACTTATCTAGCACCGTAAACAATGCGACTTGCGCCTCACGTAAAATCCCCATTAACTTGCAGGAAGGCTGTATGCAACATGTCCCACTCGTATCCAAGCAAGGCAACAAGCCTGTGTCACCTTCTGAGGATCGAATCATTTCTCCAATATTGACAGTATTTGGTTCACGTACCAGTCGTAAGCCACCGCCTTTGCCACGCACTGTTACTATATAGCCACGCTGTGCCAAGTGGTGCACCACCTTCATCAAGTGGTTTTCGGAAATCTTATACGCCTGTGCAATATCTGAAATGGTGACTAACTGGCCACGCTGAAGACCTAAGTACATCATGACGCGCATGGTGTAATCTGAGAAAGTAGTAAGGTGCATAAATTTATTCCATAAAAAGATGTATCAATAATATTGCTTATATCAAAATGCTGTGATACATTTAAAGTGTATTTTACATATAGCTTAACTAAAGTCCATGAAAACTTGCGATGAACCACTTTCTTCTCTGCAGCAATCAGTTCGAGATGCCTTGTTGCAGGTGATTGATCCGGAAGTCGGTGAAAACATTGTGGATCTCGGATTGGTGTACGGCACTGAAGTTTCTGGAAATGTAGTGAAAGTGACATTCACCATGACCTCGCAGGCCTGCCCGATGGGTGAAATGCTTTTAGATGATATTCATGCAGCCCTGACTCGGCTACTTCCGAGTGAAATTGAGTTTGACATGAACTTGGTCTGGGAACCGCCATGGAACCCAGACATGATATCAGCCGAAGCGAAGCAGCGCTTGGGTTGGAGTTAGCACTTGAGCTTTTTTTGACCAGATGATGATCAACCAAAATCTTTCTGTGCAATACCGAATCCCAATGTTGGTGGTGGGATTTATCTGCTTGGCGTTTGGCATCGGCAGTGGCTTGTTACGTTTGGGCTGGAACTTTCCATTGTCATCGGCCAATCTAGCGCCCTTTCATGGACCGTTAATGGTTTGTGGCTTTTTAGGCACTGTCATTTCATTAGAACGCGCCGTTGCAATCGGTCAGCGCTGGGCATATTTGGGACCGCTTGCTGCTGCGTTAGGCGGATTGGCGTTCATCGCAGGATTGTTGTGGCATATTGGGGCGGTTTTATGGATTGTCGCAAGTGTCGTTCTAAGCATTGCTACGGCACATATTTTTATCCGTCAACGTGCGCTATTCACCCTAATACTGCTACTAGGCAGTCTGTCGTGGTTACTTGGTAATCTGTTGTGGTTGAGCGGTTTTGGCATTGCACAAGTGATGCCGTGGTGGATAGGTTTTCTGGTGCTAACGATTGCTGGTGAGCGGCTTGAACTTTCGCGTTTTCTGCAACCTTCATTAGGCAGCAAGATAGTCTTTATGCTGATAATCACCTTATTTTTGATAGGCGCCGTCATAGCAACATTATCCAGAGACTTTAATGTACAAGTGCTTTCAGTTGCTTTGTTTGCGCTTGCCTTCTGGCTAATACGCCAGGACGTGGCAAGACATACTATCAAACAGAAAGGATTAACCCGATTCATTGCGGCGTGCTTAATTTCGGGATACGTCTGGCTACTGGTTGCAGGTCTGGTTGGATTGCTCATGCAACACCTGATGCCAAGTTCCAGTTATGACGCTTTCCTGCACACCATATTAGTCGGTTTTGTGTTTTCCATGATATTCGGACACGCGCCCATTATCTTTCCAGCGGTAGCCAAGGTCAAAATTCCTTATCATCCAACTTTTTACCTGCCGCTCATTGTGTTGCATGGTTCACTCATTGTACGCATCGCTGGCGACTTGTTGCAGCACCAGCATAGTCGCAGCATTGGCGGAGCGCTTAATGCAATTGCACTATTATTGTTCGTACTAAGCACGGTTAGCGCAGTTATTCGCAGCAAAAGGCAAAAGACTTAACATCCATTGATTATTTAGCATAACTTTTACCAACCCCCGCGCAGACAATGCGCTCACTCCCTGAAAGGAAAGTTCCATGTCACACCCTCATCTTCATCTACTTCCAGAACAGATCTATACATTCGATGCGCGCGGCATTGCCAAGCGTTTCCGTCACGCAGCCATATTTGGTGCGCTTGACGCGTTGCACAGTGGCGAGATTATGCGTTTCGTTAATGATCACGACCCACTGCCGCTACTGAATCAACTGGAGCAGCACTATGGCGCTGCTGTCAGCATTCAGTATGTGCAGCGTGAACCTGGGCAGATTGTGATCGACTTCGTTCGCACATAATCTGTGTTACCGTTTCAGGTCGCGGTCACCTTACTGACATTTATCGCCGCATCCATCCTCGCTTTATCGCGCGGTGGTGCGGCGATTGTCAGTTACCACATCATTTTCGCCATCGGGATTATGCCTTTGATTCTCGGTGCGATGGTGTATTTCGTGCCAGTGTTGGCACGCAGTAAAATTCCTGGTAAATTTGTTCAACGGTTACCGGTCATAGCACTACTTGGTGGCGTCTTGGTCACTAGTTATTTTGCTTTTCCTCAAGTGGTACCTGCAGGCTATATCTTCAGCGTTGCAATTACCGTCATTGCAGCCGCTAACCTGGTGTATTGGGCATGCCGCTTAAGAATCAAGGCGATTGGGTCGCCTCACCCCTGTTTTGATTGGTATTTAGCAGCTATGCTATGTTTGTTCATAGCACTTGGTGCTATTCTGATGGGATATTTTATTCCCTCCCAGCGTGCTGCATTGCGTTTGCTGCACCTTCACCTTAATACGCTAGGATTCATTGGTATCACTGCGCTCGGCACGCTACAAGTGCTGTTACCCACAGTCGCACAACGACCTGATGCCTATGCGGCCTCACGCATGCATAAGCATCTGAAATGGGTTGTGCTGGGAACTGTGATTACGGCCTGTGGCGCTGCCTGGCATCACAACCTTGCCTGGATTGGAATGACACTACTAGCTATCTCGTTATTTGGCATATTCAAGTCATGGCTACAACTTTATTCGAAAGACGTATTCAAGCTACATGGTGCTGCCCCACCACTCGCAGTGGCTTTATGTGGCTATGCAATTGCCTTGCTAATTGGCGCAGCCCACGCCCATTATCAGCCGCACTTCAATCCAATCGCGACCTTCATCATCGCCTTTATCATGCCGCTGGTGACTGGTGCGGTCAGCCATTTGCTGCCGCTGTGGCTGCGCCCAGGGCAACAAACAGCTTGGCATCAGGCAGCCAGAAAGCATTTGGGCTTTGGCGGTGGCTTGCGCGCTTTGATTTTTATGGCGGGAGGGGTGATGGTC
>MHBU01000012.1:3743-10155 GCA_001803395.1 Methylotenera sp. RIFCSPLOWO2_02_FULL_45_14
CATTGCCCAAACGCTGCTATTGTTTATGACGAATCGGGTATGATCTTACATATCTCAATCTACAGTTGCTGGTTGCACTGACGCAGAATTAAAAGGGAAAGATTTTAAATGGGCGCCTGGACAAATAGATGGCATGATCGATATCAGTGCAGAGGATCTGGCCGATCTTTATGAGTTTGCTGCCGAGTATGCACAAAGTAGAAACCTGGAAAGGGTAAACACATCATGAATTTTCATAAAATATGGAATACGTTTTCATCTGCACCACACCGCATGTTCTTTTTTGGCGGAGTAGTCCAGTCGATATTAACGCTGACTTGGTGGTTGATTGACCTAGGAGGGCGCTATGGTGTGCTTTATGCGCCCATTTCATGGACTATCTCAGCCACGAATGCCCACGCTTTTTTAATGATCTACGGCTTCTTTCCATTCTTCATTTTCGGTTTTTTGATGACCACCTTCCCACGCTGGATGAATGGGAATGAAGTCGAGCGCCGCGCATATGTCCCCGCTTTTATCTTGCTTGCAGTAGGAACTTTTCTGTTTTATGCGGGGCTGATTGTAGGTTTTGTATTATTGAAGATAGCACTCCTGCTATTTTGGGCTGGTTGGGGCATGGGGCTATATGCTTTACTAACTGTATATTTGCGGGCCAAGCACCCAGACAAGCGGCACGCAACGATTGCCTCGGCTGCGTTGATGATTGGTTGGTTATTGATAGCTGGATTTGCCAGTGATGAAGCGCGCCTAGTCGCGATTGCCAAGGTGGGCGGCATCTGGCTGATTCTGTTACCCGTGTACTTCGCAGTTAGCCACCGCATGATTCCATTTTTTTCGGCCAATGTGATTCCTGAATATAAAATCGTAAGGCCAGATTGGATACTTGCGCTCATTCCTGGCTTTGCCCTAGTGCACGGGATACTCGAGTTGACTGGATTGCAAGCTTGGACCTGGCTTGTTGATTTACCTATGGCCGCAAGCGCAATCTATTTGACGCGTGCATGGCGGTTGCGAGAGAGTCTTGCCGTTCCCATTCTGGGTATGCTGCACATTGGTTTCGCTTGGCTTGGTATTGCCTTGCTACTCTACACAATACAAAGTTTAGCTTTACTCCTGACGGGTCAACTCATCCTAGCTAAA
Source organism: Methylotenera sp. RIFCSPLOWO2_02_FULL_45_14 (assembly GCA_001803395.1). Classification (GTDB taxonomy): domain Bacteria; phylum Pseudomonadota; class Gammaproteobacteria; order Burkholderiales; family Methylophilaceae; genus Methylotenera. Next base: position 4,884 of record MHBU01000012.1, read on the forward strand.
GCCCCACTGCATGCACTGACTATCGGCTATTTCACTTCCATAGTACTGGGCATGGCGACACGTGTAACGCTTGGTCATTCTGGTCAAGCGCTGAAAGTTGACCGCCTAACCTGGGGTATCTTTCTTGCTTTTCAGTCTGTTGCAGTGCTACGCATCATTTCAGAACTTCCTGGACTGGGGTTCACATTGCGTAGCCATCTCTACCTGTGCGTTGGGGTAGTTTGGCTGGCATGTTTTGGCCTCTGGTCTTACAAATTTGCCGCTGTCTATTGGAAACCAAGATCAGACGGAGGCGCTGGTTGATGAATCAGCATCTAAGTCAGGCGGTAAAATGTCCAGACATGATGAACAAATATTCCATGGTAGGTTATGTGCATACCCGTTGTTACACATTCTGATGTGGAGCAGGGCATTAACTTCTGCAGAAAATTGAGGATCACATGAAGAAACATCGTTTGCTTAGCTATGAATGGGATGCCATCGCAGGTATTCTGGCTGCCGTGGTGGCTATTGTTTTGCACTTTCTGCATGTGATAGACGAGCATATCATTTTGCCTGTTGTACTCACCCTCATGGCACTCTTGTTTATCAATTTCATGCGCCATACGCGAAACAATGAACATACTGCAGAGCAAGTAGAACATATTCTCAAAACAGTGTCTGAAATCAACGCATCATTGGCAGCCCCAGATATCGTGCTTATCGGCCCACGTCAGCTTCGCACGTCAAATGAGCAATTCGCACGCAATATGCGAGGCGAGGCAACCCTATTTAATGTTTGCCTGTCGATGTACCGAACTCAACCGCTTTTTGATGCTCTACTCCGCCCCATGATTGAGAATCCGCAGGTAACTAGCGTTCAATTCGTTCTTGATGCCAGCCAACAAGGTGTGTGGCAGACAGATGTTCTACCGAAAATCGCCAACAGCGCCGCCGCAAGCAAGGTTAAAGAACCACGCTGGTGCTCTCTTCATCGAAATTTATCTTTTATATTGGCCGATACTCAGCCGCATGGTGCCACTGAAGCGCTAGTGAGTTTTTGGGGTGAACCATTCATGTCACAATCCACTGCTCACAATGTACCGCGCTATATTCTTCACGTACAAGCGCACTCCGAATTATTGACGCAGCTCATTGAACTGGATCGGAATTGCCATATCCACAATACTGACGGATGAGATAGATTACAGTGTTGAATGGCATAAAAGTTGACCAACAGGTTGGACATAGTTACCAGCGCTCACAGTTAAGCCGCTATCTATCGCTGCAAAAACTATTTTTGCGGCTAATGCACGGCTCAGGCCCAATTCTTCTCACTGCACTATAGCCGATGTGTTGATAACTAGTCGCCAAATAGAAATACTAACGCCGCATTAAAGCGGCGCTGTGTTTCGGCTTATGGGATGCCGATTGTACCAGTCATCGATCACTGGCTTAGGTAGTAACTACAAATGATAGATCATTGAAGTATCGATAAACGTCTCCTAATAAACGGTAAGATTTTAGAACCTATGTTTAAGAGCTATAGCTAATTTATACACTTAATTTCTGGTAATTACAATTTAATTTATGCTAATAATGACCTTGGCATGAAAGTTTTTCTGATTACTTTTGATCAATTTGTACTTGTTTTTATTTCGGGCAAAGGCCTCATATTATGTAAGGTCACTTAATTAAGTTTTAGGTTAATGCGCTAAAACAAGCCCGTTTATATTTTTGGTACGCGCCACAAATACCAACTGGCAATGGTGCGGTAAGGGCTCCACACTTTGCCGATTTCAGCCATTTCTTTGCGCTTGGGGGCGGCATCCAGTTTTTTGAGTCGCCTGTAGCCATCCACGATGCCAAAGTCATCGGCAGGCAGAATATCCATGCGCGCTAAGGTAAATATCAGCATCATTTCCACCGTCCATTGACCGATGCCTTTGAGCGTGACTAGGCGCTCAATCAGTGCCTCATTACTCATGTTGTCGGCAAATTCACGCGATGGTACTAAGCCGCTCATTGCGCCTGCGGCAATCCCTTTAAGTGTTTCAATTTTTCTGGCAGAAAAACCAGCAGCGCGCAGGGTATCAAATTCAGCGGCGACGAGTTGTTCAGGGGTGGGAAACGCGCCAAAGCTTTTGATGAGTTTATCTAAAATCGCATCCCCGGCTTTGGTGCTAAGCTGTTGGTAAGCCACGGCTCGCGCTAGGGCTTCATAAGGTTCGCGCTCGGATTTTGTTTCAAATTTGCACTCGCCAACGATTGTGATGAGCTGCGCCCAGTCATGGTCGATTTCGCTTAGAAACTGTGATATTGGTTGATATTGTGTACTCATCGGTTGATTATAAACAAAAGCAATTAAAACTAAAGTGCAAATTCAACAGCAAGAATTGAGGTGTGTAATGTGGCAAGCCTTGGTAAATTGCTATTCTTTTAAAATGAATAAGAAGGTCAAGTAAGTATCAGGGAATTAACAATGGATTTGTTTGATGAAATAGATGAATCTCAGTCCTTAAAGTTGGCCGAGGGCTCGACGTTGTTACGAGGTTTCGCACTGTGCGAACAGGCGACTATGCTTAAAGATTTGCATGCTGTGGTTACACTTGCGCCCTTCCGTCATATGGTCACGCCAGGTGGTTTCACTATGTCGGTTGCCATGACTAATTGTGGGGATTTAGGCTGGGTCACTGATAAAAAAGGCTATCGATACGATGCGCTAGACCCTTTAACGGGCAAGCCTTGGCCTGCAATGCCGGCAAGTTTTATGGCGCTGGCACGCGCGGCAGCCAAGTTGGCTGGCTATAGCGAGTTTACGCCAGATGCTTGCTTAATCAACCGTTATCAAGTTGGTGCGCGCATGAGTTTGCATCAAGATAAAAATGAACGTGATTTTAATCAGCCGATTGTCTCAGTTTCTTTGGGGGTTTCTGCGGTATTTCAATTAGGCGGTTTTGAAAGAGCGGATAAAGCCGTGAAGTTGCCGCTTTATCATGGTGACGTGGTGGTGTGGGGCGGGGATTCGCGTTTGCGTTATCACGGTGTGTTGCCACTTAAGGTGAGCCATCACCCAGCTTTTGGCGAATATCGAATTAATCTAACGTTTCGAAAAGCTGGATGACAGGTATTGTTATCGTTTTAAAGCCAGTTTAATGCGGCGATAGATTTGGCAAAGCTTAGAGCCATCTAATTGATAATGTTTATGTAGCGGCTGTTTTACTTCCCAGCTTGCGGTCAGCCCTGCTGGAAAAGTCACTAAATCACCTTTGCCAAAAGTCACAGGAGTGCCGCCAGTGGGCGTAATCACACATTCGCCTTCTAAAATATAAGCGATTTCTTGCTCAGGAAACGTCCATGGAAAAACAGAAACCTCTTTTTGCCAAGTTGGCCATTTGCTAACAGCCAGCGCATCTAAACGCTGTTGGCTTGGATTATTTTCTACCGTGATTTGAGTCATGTGTGTTCCTTTTAAAAAAAGCATTTTATCTCATGATGCTACAAACCTGAAACTTTCAAGTTGAATGATTGGACGATTAAAGTAGTAAAATGTTGTTTTCAGCATTAGTCAAAACATCATGCGCGTAAGCTTAGAACAGGCAATTGCCGAACTCAAAAAAGGTGAAGTTGTGGCGATCCCTACCGAAACCGTCTATGGCTTGGCAGCAGATGCGACCAATGATGCGGCCTTAAAAAAAATATTCGCTATTAAACAACGCCCCGTAGATCATCCTTTGATTGTGCATATTGGCGATATAAGCCAAGTGACTGATTGGGTGACGGTGTTTCCTGAGGTTGCAGTCAGGCTCGCAAAAGCCTTTTGGCCAGGTCCGTTCACTTTGGTGTTGCCGGCAAAAAGCCATGTATCCCGCGTGGTGCGTGGCGATGAGCCTACGGTTGCGCTACGCGTTCCGAGTCATCCGTTAGCCCTTGCCTTGCTTAAACAAAGCGGTTTAAGTGTTGCGGCACCTTCTGCCAATTTATTTACGCAGTTAAGCCCAACCACAGCCCAGCATGTAGAAGCGGGCTTGGGCGAGGCGATGCCAGTGTTAGATGGCGGTGCATGCAATGTCGGTATTGAATCAACCATTGTGAGTGTGGCGGCTAATGGGCAATGGCAGTTGTTGCGGCCAGGCATGATTAGTGAAGAAGATATTGCCAAGATAGCGAATGTTAAGCTGGCTAACGTTACTGCTAGCGATGAAGCCGCTGGTGATGTCGATATTGATGCAAGCCAAGTCACGCCAAAAGTACCAGGTCAGCATGCTTTGCATTACTCACCGCGCACTCCGCTACGGTTATTTAACGATAGAGTTACGCTCAATCAAGCCTGTGAAACCTTTGCCGAGGCGCATGTAACTTGCGTCGCAATGCTGATAGGCAAAGGCGATGTTCCTAGCTGCACGGCCATTACCTTGCCCGATCAACCCTATAAAGTTGCTGAGCAGTTATACAGTACGCTCCACAGCCTGGATGCAATGAAAGTGGATTGCTTATTAGTAGAGTTGCCGCCCCATACACCAGAATGGGCAGCGGTGTTTGATAGACTGAGTCGTGCTGGGCATCAGTAATTTTAAGCGCGCCTAGCCTAAACATGGCAAAATGTAACCCTTATTTTTCAACTTAAAAGGCCTGTAATTATGACCGCCCAACTAAAAACATTATGGCTAGCACTGGGGTTACTCACCTTATTGCCCGCATGTAGCTCGATTAGTCTTTCTAATCCGTTCGGGTCAGACAGCAAAGAACAATCGCGCACTCCAGCCAATGCAACGGAATATATTTGTGAAGGTAATAAGCATTTTTATGTACGCATGTTAAATAATGGTAATGATGCGTGGCTGATTTACCCAACCCATGAGGTGAATTTAACAAAAGTGAGTGAAGGCAATAACCGGTTTACCAGCGGCATCATTGCCTTAGAGATTAACGGTGATGCGACCACGTTGCATGATGGCGAAAAAATTGCTTATACTGCATGTAAACCACAATTGAAAAAATAAAGATTTTTTAAGAGAATTAACTTTAATAAGGCGAAATAGCCAGTTAAAGCTAACCTAATCTAATCAAATCATAGCCTCAATCATGGCTAAATTATGGTAGCATGGCTTCCAATCTAGTCTTGTTACGCCACCATTTTTCTAACATGCAAAAAAAGATTTCTACAATCTGGCGTTTTCTGCTGCCTGTGCTAATTTTGTTAGCAGTAGCTCCTTTTGTATTAATTGGGCAACAAACTACTCAGCAGTTAGATAGCATCCGAGCCAACGCTAAAGAGCAAGCACTGACACTG
>MHBU01000013.1:0-19283 GCA_001803395.1 Methylotenera sp. RIFCSPLOWO2_02_FULL_45_14
CAGCTAGTAGAGATTTATGCGGATGGCGCCTGCAAAGGTAACCCAGGCCCTGGTGGCTGGGGCGCATGGATTAGCTATGATGGGCATGAAAAAGAGTTATTTGGGGGTGATCTGCTCACTACCAATAACCGCATGGAACTTACGGCGGTGATTCGTGCGTTAGAGGCGTTAAAACGCGCCTGCCATGCTAAAGTATTTACCGATTCCGTTTATGTGCAAAAAGGTATTTCTGAGTGGATTATCGGTTGGAAAGCGCGCAACTGGCGCACCGCAGCTAAGAAGCCTGTAAAAAACGATGACTTATGGCGTGTGCTGGATGTGCTAGCGCAGCAACATACCGTGGAATGGGTATGGGTAAAGGGGCATGCCGGTAACGTAGGTAATGAGCGCGCGGACATGTTGGCAAATAAAGGCGTAGATAAAGTTTTGCAAGAAGGGCGAGCTTCATGAGGCAGATTTTTTTAGATACGGAAACAACGGGTCTTTACCATGCGCAAGGTCACCGTGTGATTGAAATTGCAGCGGTTGAGGTTGTTAATCGTCGTTTGACCAAGCATCATTTTCATTATTACCTAAACCCTGACCGTGAAATCGACCAAGGTGCGCAAGAAGTGCACGGTATTTCGTTAGAATTTTTGCAAGATAAACCGCGCTTTGCAGAAATTGCCAATGAGTTGATTACGTTTATTGCGGATGCTGAGCTCATTATGCATAACGCACCATTTGACGTGGGTTTTTTAAATAGTGAGCTGGGTTTAATTGGCCAAAAAACAGTAGAGGTGATTACGGCGAAAATTACCGACACTTTAAAAATTGCAAAAGAGATGCGCCCTGGTCAACGTAACAACCTGGATGCCTTGTGCCGACATTTTGGCATTGATAATTCAAAACGTACCCTACATGGCGCATTGTTGGATGCAGAGTTGTTAGCCGATGTGTATATGGCCATGACGCGCGGTCAAGAGAGTTTGATGATGGAGCTTGATAAGCCTAGTCAAAAAAATCTGGAAGCGATGCCGCATAGCAATGCACCTTTATTGGTTAAACTTGCCAATTCAGCCGAGACTTCGGCGCATGAAGATTATTTGGCATCGCTTGCTAAATCAGGTAACTGTTTATGGCATACCTTAGAACATTGAGAGAAAAAATATCATGAATAAAACAATTATTGTCACAGGTGGTGCTGGTTTTATTGGGGCTAATTTTGTATTGGCTTGGGTTAAGCAAGGTTTAGGCACCGTCGTTAATTTAGATAAATTGACCTATGCGGGAAATTTAGAAAACTTGGCATCACTTGAGCATAATCCGCATCATATTTTTGTGCATGGCGATATTGGCGACCAAGCGCTGGTGGCTAAGCTGTTAGCTGAACATCAGCCGTGTGCCGTGGTTAATTTTGCGGCTGAAAGTCATGTCGATCGTTCTATTCATGGGCCTGAAGATTTTATTCAAACCAATGTTGTCGGTACGTTTCATTTATTAGAGGCGGTGCGAGCCTATTGGGGCCATCTGAGCACTGAGCATCAACAGGCTTTTCGTTTTTTACATGTATCCACTGATGAAGTTTATGGCTCACTGGGCAAAGATGATGCGGCCTTTACTGAAACCACGGCTTATGCGCCCAATAGCCCTTACTCAGCTTCAAAAGCCGCTTCAGACCACTTAGTGCGTGCATATCATCATACTTATGGCTTACCTACGCTCACCACCAATTGCTCCAATAATTACGGGCCGTATCATTTTCCTGAAAAGCTCATTCCCTTAGTGATTCACAACGCCTTGGTGGGTAAGCCTTTGCCTATTTATGGCAATGGCCAGCAAGTGCGTGATTGGCTGTATGTGGAGGATCATTGTGCGGCAATCAGGCGCGTGTTGGAAGCCGGTAAGGTGGGCGAAGTGTATAACGTTGGCGGCTGGAATGAGCAAGCCAATATCGAAGTGGTGAGAACATTATGCCGGATGTTAGATGCAAAATCGCCACGCGCGGATGGTAAATCGTATGCCGACCAAATTACTTTTGTGCAAGACAGACTAGGACATGATCAACGTTATGCGATTGATGCGACTAAAATTGCCAAAGAGTTAGGTTGGAAGCCAGTAGAAACTTTTGAGTCTGGCATAGAAAAAACTGTGAATTGGTACTTGGAACATCAAGATTGGGTAAAAAACATTACCAGTGGTGAGTACCGTAACTGGGAACAAACACATTATACCGAGCGTGGTGAAGAGTTAGCATGAAGGGTATTATTTTAGCGGGTGGCTCGGGTACGCGGCTTTATCCAGTGACGCAGGTGGTATCAAAACAGTTACTGCCTGTTTACGACAAGCCCATGATTTACTACCCGCTCACTACCTTGATGTTAGCAGGCATTCGTGAGGTGTTGGTTATTTCCACACCTGAAGATACACCACGTTTTCAACAATTATTAGGCGACGGTAGTCAGTGGGGTATTTCAATTGAGTATGCAGTGCAACCCTCACCTGATGGGCTTGCACAAGCGTTTATTATCGGTAAAGATTTTATTGGTAAAGACAGCTGTGCCTTGGTGTTGGGCGACAATATATTTTATGGACATGAGCTTGCGATTAGAACGCAAGCGGCGGCTAATCTCACTACCGGTGCTACCGTATTTGCTTATCCCGTGCGAGACCCGGAGCGATACGGGGTGGTTGAATTTAATGCACAGGGTCAGGCCATCAGCTTAGAAGAAAAACCCACAGTACCAAAATCTAGATATGCAGTGACTGGGCTATATTTTTACGATAATCGTGTGGTAGATATTGCCGCGCAACTCAAACCGTCGGCACGCGGTGAACTTGAAATTACGGATGTAAACCGTGCCTATTTGCAAAGTGGTGATTTGCAAGTAGAGGTGATGGGACGCGGTATTGCCTGGCTGGATACTGGCACACATGAGTCACTGTTAGAAGCTTCTTTATTTATTGAAACCATAGAAAAACGTCAAGGCTTAAAAATAGCGTGCCCTGAAGAAATCGCTTACCGCATGAAGTTTATTGATGCCGCTGCGTTAGAGCTACTGGCAAATAAATATATTAAAAATAATTATGGTCAATACTTAAAAATGCTATTGAGTGAGCAGGTGTTTTAATGCAGGTTATTCAAACCGCAATACCAGAAGTGTTGATTTTAGAGCCCAAAGTATTTGGTGATGATAGAGGTTTCTTTTTTGAGAGTTTTAACCAACAAACCTTTGAAAAATTAACGGGTGTAAAAGCGCATTTTGTGCAGGATAATCATTCAAAATCTGCGGCGAATGTATTGCGTGGTTTACATTACCAAATCCAGCAACCGCAAGGTAAGTTGGTAAGAGTGACGATGGGTGAAGTATTTGATGTCGCCGTAGATTTACGCCGTCAATCCAGCACGTTTGGGCAATGGGTAAGTGCTATATTATCTGCAGAAAATAAACGCCAAATGTGGGTGCCGCCAGGGTTTGCACATGGCTTTTTAGTGCTTAAAGATGATACGGAATTTTTATACAAAACCACTGATTATTACGCCCCGCAATTTGAGCGCTGTGTGCGCTGGGATGACCCGGAAATTGACATTGATTGGCCGTTGCTGGCGTTACCCATTTTGTCGGCCAAAGATAAATCAGGTTTAGATTTATCAAAAGCTGAAGTATTTGAAGCTGGGTTTTAATTGGAAACTTCATCCTTCCCATATCAAAAAATAATGCTCACGGGCGTTAACGGGCAAGTGGGGCATGCATTGCAAGCCTTACTTTCAAAACATGCATGGTATTCAAATGCCGTTATTACATTAGACAGAACTCAGCTGGATTTGACTGATGCCGATGCAATATGCCGTGTGGTCGAGACCGTTAAGCCTGATCTCATCATCAACCCAGCAGCCTATACAGCGGTAGATAAAGCTGAAACAGAGCCTGAGCTGGCTTATGCGATCAATGCCACAGCGCCGAAAATTCTTGCAGAAGAAGCCGCTAAAATTGGCGCCAAATTGATTCATTTTTCTACTGATTATGTTTATTCAGGCACCAAGTTAAGCGCTTATACAGAAGATGATGCAACGCAGCCGTTAAGTGTTTATGGTAAAAGTAAACTGGCCGGAGAAGACGCGATTCGAGCCGTTGGCTTACCGCATCTTATATTTCGTACTTCCTGGGTGTATGGTGCTTATGGCAATAACTTCTTAAAAACGATTTTACGTCTGGCGAGTGAGCGTGATGCGCTACGAATTGTGGCTGACCAACTAGGTGCGCCAACCAGTAGCCATAGCATCGCTCAAGCTGTTTTAGAAGTGTTGAGTCAGCTTGAAAATGGACAGCCGCAAAACGAAGTAACGGGCGTTTACCATTTGGTTAACGCCGGGCAGACCTCATGGCATGGCTTTGCAACCGCTATTGTAGAAGAATATACACGCATACAGGCTGACCGTAACTGGCCTCCGCTCAAGGTAACACCTGCAAATATCCAAGCGATTGGCACGCACGATTTTCCTACGCCTGCGGCACGCCCAGCTAATTCATGTTTGGATTGTAGTAAATTGGCTAGAAATTTTTTGGTAACATTACCAAACTGGCGTGATACCTTAGTTGTGGAATTAAAAAATTTACCTATGCGTTAGCCTAGCGCATCCGCCCAGCTGTTTGGCGTTTCATATAAGCGTACTTTTTCAAGTTTCAAGTGATTACCAAAAGTATCCTGGTACCTTGCTTTCAGTATTTTAAACGCCTCTAAAGCCATGTTTTCAGCGGTAGGGATGGTGGAGAATATGACGGTTTTATGCTCGGACAAGCTGTTGAGAAAGTTCAATACTTCTGAGTCGTGTTGATACACCAAAAAAGCATGATCCCACACATCAACAACCGCTTTCTTAGCAATCGCTTTCACATCTGAAAAATCCATCACCATGCCATTTTCAGAGGTATTTTCTTGCGTAATAATATCTCCAGACAGCGTAATTTCAATCGCATAGCGGTGACCATGCAAATTTTTACATTGACTTTTATGATTAGGAATTCGATGTCCGGCATCAAACTCTAGGCGGGTGGTAATGTGCATGGGTAACGGGTCTTAAATTATTTTGATTTAAACATAGTGCGCATTATACGCTGACTGACTATGCTTTTTTCATTGCAGAACTTTCATTACCGTACTTGAAGAATATAAGGCCTGTTTTTTTACTATTGTTTATTAGGTTAGCAGTGTTGCAATATGGCTACTAGCAGCCTCAGCAAGTGCGTTAAGTTGGTAGCCCCCTTCAAGCAGAGACACAATGCGTCCTTCTGCATGTTGATTTGCAATCTTTTTAATGAATTCCGTTATCCAAATATAGTCGGCATTGACTAAATTTAAATTGGCAAGTGGGTCGTCCACGTGTGCATCAAACCCTGCAGATACGTAGATAATTTCAGGCTTAAAATGATTAAGTGCGGGTAGAAACTCTTGCTCAAAAGCCTGCTGAAATTCATTGCGCCCGGATTTTGCCGCGAGCGGGACATTGATCATGGTCGCTGACCGGGTATCAAAGCCGCGGTGCGGGTAAAAAGGATGCTGAAAGGTTGAACAGAGCATTACCCGAGGATCATCTCTGAAAATATTTTCAGTACCATCGCCGTGGTGCACATCAAAGTCAATAATCGCAACACGTTTAATAGCGTACTGTTCCATTGCGTGTGCTACACCTACGGCGATATGATTAAAAATGCAAAAGCCAGCACTGTTGGCGCGTCCCGCATGATGTCCTGGTGGTCTTACACAACAAAACGCATTATTCACTTGATGTTGCATGACTAAATCTGTGGCTAAAATGGCGGCGCCACTGGCATGTAATGCCGCGGACAAACTCATCGGACCCATGGCGGTATCGGCATCTAATTTGACTAGTCCAGCTTTAGGCGACAATGTGCGAATTTTTTGAATATAAGCCGCACTATGTACGCGTTGCAACTGCGCATCGGTTGCCAGTGGTGCTTCATAAATCGCTAATTTTGGGTAAATACCTTGTTGAATGAGCGCATTTTTAATAGCAGTAATGCGCGCGGGTGATTCTGGATGGCTGCCATCCATGATGTGTAAAAGCGTGTCTGGGTGCGAGATAAAGGCGGTTTTCATCATGAAATAATCAATCAGCGCGCAATCTCCGTGCGTAGCATTTTGTAAATGGCCAGTCTTTCAGGGGAAATTTGATTAGATTTCATTGCTTCAGTAATGGCGCAGTCCGGCTCTTGCAAGTGTTTGCAGTTGTTAAATCTGCACTTGCCTAAAAATGGCCTAAACTCAACGAAGGCATGCTCAAGCTCACCTGTGCTTAGGTGATGCAGACCAAACTCTTGTAAGCCGGGTGAATCAATCAGTTGGCTCATCGCATCAACGTGATATAAATGTGTCGCCGTGGTGGTGTGTTTTCCGCTATCTAATACTTGGCTGACTTCTCGTGTGCGCACTAATTCTGATGGTAGCAGCGCATTGATGATGGTGGATTTCCCCATACCCGATTGCCCGACTAAAATGCTGGCGTGACCATGCAGATAAGGTTTAAGCGTTGAAATATCTTCTTTCGCAGAAAGCGATAACACTTGGTAGCCAAGTGAAGTGTAAAGGCTGAGTTTTTGCTTTGCACTATCATTATCAGCCAAATCGCATTTGTTTAATACAATCAACGCCTTGATGCCCGCCGCTTCGGCCGCTATCAAACAACGGTTAAGCAGCGCTTCATAAAAACTGGGTTGAGTGGCTAACACAATAATGATTTGCGTTACATTGGCTGCGAGCATTTTGCTTTTAAATGCATTGCTGCGGTAAAGCAATGTTTTGCGCGGTAATGTAGATTCAATCACACCTTCATGTTTATCTGTGAGTTGAATCGTGACAACGTCGCCGCAGGCGATGTCAGTTTTTTTGCCGCGGGTAACGCAGCTAATCCGTTGTTTAGTTTCAGTTAATTCAACTTGGAAGCGCTTGCCGTATGAGGAGACGACTGTACCTTGCAAGTTTGTTTTTGTAACTGTGTTGGCGGGTTCTTGAGTGGACAAATTATTCCGTAAATTGATAGTAGGTAAGGTTGAGATATTTAGCGACATTGAGTTCTTCATCTTCAAACCACTTTAAGCCCAGCATGGTATTACAGTTGCGTACCTGTGCAATTAAGTCTTTAGAAGTTTTTACCTTACGAAATTCACGTTTGTAAATTTCAGAGCCATCGCCACCATAGCTTGATGCATGACAGTTGATGCAGTGTTTGTCCACCAACGCTTTACCAGATTGTGCGTCAGCACTTTTAAAAGGCTCCGCTAAGGCATAGCTGGTTAATAGCAATAACCCGATCATCAAAAATGATTTCATATATAGTACCTTTATCGCACCTTAAAGATTCAAGCAAGCTTAATCGTGAATCATACGGCAGTATACGCTGCCAGTTTAGAAATTCTAATACTTGCAGGCGGGTGAGAATCATAAAAAGCGGAATGCAAAGGATCTGGCGTTAAAGTTGAGGCATTATCTCGATACAATTTTACCAAGGCTTCTACCAAGTGTTTTGCATTGGCATGTTTGGCAGCGTAATCATCGGCTTCAAATTCATTTTTGCGCGAATAACTGGCCATGATTGGACGCAGCAAAAACAAAAATACCGGTGACACCAATAAAAATAAGATGAGCGCCATGTAATTGCTTATTTGAGTGACGCCAAGGCCAGAATAAAACCAAGGTTGATTGATGAGCCAACCGAGTAACGCCAAGCCTACAAAGCTTACGAAAAACAGTAGGGCAATACGTTTGATGACATGGTGATGTTTAAAGTGGCCAAGTTCATGCGCAAGCACGGCTTCAATCTCATCTGCATTTAGTCTATCGAGTAGCGTATCAAAAAACACCACGCGCTTGGATGAACCAAAGCCAGTGAAGTAGGCATTGCCATGGCTGCTACGTGATGAACCATCCATGACAAAAAGCCCTTGCGATTTAAACCCGCATTTAGTCAGCAATGCTTCAATGCGAAGTTTTAACGCTTCATCTTGCAACGGTGAAAATTTATTAAACAAGGGTGCGATAAATGTCGGATATACAGCCAACATAACGAGATTAAATACACTCCACACCAGCCACAAATATAGCCACCAGTATTGCCCCGCACCTTGCATTAACCATAACGCAGCAAATAAGATAGGCGCACCTAAGGCAATCCCTACAAGGCTTTGTTTAACAAGGTCGCTAAAGAACATTGAGCGCGTCATTTTATTGAAGCCAAATTGTTCATCTACAACAAAAGTTTTGTAGTATTCAAATGGCAAGTCTATCAAGCCGCTCACGACCATCGCGCTACAAATCACCAATGCGCCACGCATGATTTCATGATTAGGTAAAACATTGCGCCAAATATCGTCAATCCACTGTAAGCCGCCACCTAGGGTAAGTAGGGCGAGTAACAAGGCTTGCGCAGAGGCTTCAATGATCACTAATTTGGTTTTATCACTAGTGTAATCTGCAGCTTTTTGATGCGCCTCTAATGATATATTGCCATTAAATGCAGTCGGCACTTGGCCTCGATGATTTTGCACGTGTGCCACATGACGCAGCCCGAGCCAAATGCGAATGAACGTAGTGGTGATCAACAAAGTGACAAAAGTAGTGGTGAGTGTAAAAGCCATTGGTCTAGTTGCTTATGAATTAAGTTAATATACGTATTGTGAAGCATTTTTAATAAGATGGTTCACGATGTTTGCTTAATAATGTTTATTTTAATGGAAATCATGATGGCTGCCTCAGACAACACTACGAATCAGAATAATTTAATTTGGCTGGATATGGAAATGAGTGGTTTGCTACCAGATTCTGACCGTATTTTGGAACTGGCAGCAGTAGTGACTGATGCTGAATTAAACATATTGGGAGAGTCTCCTGCTTTTGTGGTGCATCAAAGCGATGCAGTTTTAGATGGCATGGATGCATGGAACAAAGGTGCACATGGTCGTTCTGGCCTGATCGAAAAAGTAAAAGCCTCTACCCTGAATGAAGCCGATGCCACGTTGCAAATGATAGAATTTTTAAAACAATTCGTCCCCGCAGGAAAATCGCCCATGTGTGGCAACTCAATCTGTCAAGACCGCCGCTTTATGGCACGTTACATGCCTGATTTGGAAAGCTATTTTCATTACCGTAACTTGGATGTTAGCGTGTTTAAAGAATTGGCGCGGCGCTGGAAGCCTGAAATTTATTCAGGTTTTAAAAAGGCGAGTCGTCATGAAGCGCTGGCTGATATCCACGAATCTATTGATGAACTTAAGTATTACCGCGAACATTTTATTGTTAAGTGACTTTAGGGCGTTAGCCAAAAAAGAGGGCGTCTTAAACTTGACGCCCTAAGGGGAGAAAGCTGCTTTGGAGAAGCATAATGCTGAAGTTATATAAGCATTAACTGTGCCAGATTTCGGATTCCCTTTCTGAAGTGGATATTTCAAATTAAGAGACTAGCTTTTGATATAAAGCCAAATATTCTTTGGCGCTGTTGTCCCAGCTTAAATTTTGTGACATGCCATTTTTTTGAATTTGTCGCCAAGTTTTTTTAGCATGATGAAACATGTCTAAAGCACGCATAATACAGGCCATTAAGCCTTCTGCGCTGGCTTCTACCATCACAAAGCCATTGGCGGTTTTATTTTCGATGTGCGCAATATTGCTATCAACTACTGAATCCGCCAGTCCGCCAGTAGCGTTTACAATAGGTGGCGTACCATAAGCTAGGCCGTAGAGCTGGTTGAGCCCACACGGTTCAAAGCGTGATGGCATGATAAACATGTCGCACCCAGCCATGATTTGATGTGAGAGCGGCTCGTTATAGCCGATGGTGACGCTGATGCGCCCGGGGTTGGCAGCGGCTAAACTCTGAAAAGCTGTCTCTAATGCACTTTCGCCACCTCCAAGTAGCGCAAATTGACAGCCGCTATCTATCAATTTTTGCAAGTGCGGCAGCAGCATATCCAAGCCTTTTTGATAGGTTAGCCGACTGACAACGCCCAGTAATGGTGCGTTTGCATCAATATTGAGCCCTAATTTTTCTTGTAAGGCTTTTTTAACCTGTTTTTTACCTGCAAGTTTAGTGCTGCTGTAGTTTTTGATTAGATGTTGATCTGTTTCAGGGTTCCACTCTTCGGTTTCAATGCCGTTTAAAATGCCTTTAATTTCATCACCACGTTTGGTTAACAGGCCTTCTAAGCCAAAACCAAAAGCAGCGGTTTGGATTTCTTTTGCATAGCGCGGGCTGACTGTAGAAATTGCATCAGCATAAAAAATGCCCGCTTTAAGGAATGATAGCTGACCATGATACTCATAGCCTTCAATGCTGAAACCCGCGCTTGGCAGTCCAAGTGTGGTCACCCAATGTGGCGGATAACTGCCTTGAAAAGCCATGTTATGCAAGCTGATGATTGATTTAGCTTTACTTTGATCTACTAGCTTCATGTATGCAGGCGCTAAACCAGTTTGCCAGTCATTGCAATGCACGATGCCAGGTTGCCAATCAGATATTGGCGAATGGTCGCTCGCTAAAATAGCCGCCACTTTAGATAGCACGCCAAAACGTATAGGGTTATCTTGCCATTCTTGCCCATTTGTATCAGCATACGGACCGCCTTCGCGTTCATAGAGACTCTTGGCTTTGATCACCATGACTTTTACTTGGGTATGTTCAATGGTACCAAGTAAAAGCTCTGCAGTGCCAATGTGCGGTAATTGATGCACGGTGGCGATAAGTTGTAGATCTTTGAGTTGATTGATTACAGCGGTATAGCCAGGCATGAGTATGCGAATATCCACCCCTAAACCTTGTAATGCGGTAGGCAGCGAGCCACTTACATCAGCTAATCCGCCAGTTTTAATAAGAGGGAAAACCTCAGAGCTGACAAATAATACTTTCATTGGCATGATATTCTCGCTAAAGTTCTGTGGTGCGTGCCCAACAGATTATTGGCACTGATTTTTGGCACACCATGATAATCTTACTAAGGGAGACAGCCTCCCAAGGTTAATTTTACTATATGAATATGATAATACGGGCTTAACAAGATGAATTTTGCTATAAATTTTACGAATACTTTAGCGGTAGGAATGGGTGCAGCCTTAGGAGCTTGGTGTAGATGGGGAGTCGGTATTGCTTTTAACGCGATAATGCCTAGCCTACCTTTAGGTACACTTCTCGCTAACTTAAGTGGTGGCTTTATGATGGGTGTGGCGATGGGATTGATTGGTTTAGGCAGTTTAGATAACCCCAGCTTACGTTTATTTGTGACAACAGGTTTTTTAGGTGGCCTCACCACTTTCTCCGCTTTTACGGGTGAAAGTTTATCTTTGTTACACAAGCATGAGTATTTTTTGGCCACGGTGCATGCTTGTAGCCATGTGTTTGGCGCCTTGTTAATGGCGGCTATAGGGGTTGCTTTTATACAGTATTTAAAACATTAGATTTTATTTTTAGAGGAATTTAATTGCGTATGTGTAGCCCACAGTCATATGTAAAAAAAATAAAGGTAAGCGGATATGAGATTGTTTCAGAGTGCATCAAAGTTAAGTCAAAAGCTAATTTTTTTAATTATTTTGTTATCGGTGTCTAATATGGGTAATGCAGCATGTTCAGAGCTTTATAACCATCAATTTTCAACCTTACAGGGCGAAACAATCAATCTTTGTGACTATCAAGACAAACCAATCTTGGTGGTGAATACTGCAAGTAAATGTGGCTTTACGCCACAATTTGAAGCACTAGAAGGCTTATATAAAAAATACAAAGATAAAGGTCTGCTGGTTATTGGTTTTCCGTCCAACGACTTTAGGCAAGAGTTGAGCAACGATAAGCAGATTGGTGATTTTTGTAAATTAACCTATGCAGTTAAGTTTCCGATGATGACAAAAAGCGTCGTCACTGGCGTAAATGCCAACGCATTCTATAAGCAACTCAGTGCTAAAACAGGGCAGTCACCTAGTTGGAATTTCTTTAAGTATGTTGTGTTGCCGGGTGGCAACGATGTTTATGCGTTTAGTAGTGATGTGAAACCTGATGCAGCGGAAATTGTGAGTAAAATTAAGTCAAGTTTGAAGTAGTATCGCAAAAGTAAACAAGGCATATGAGGTGCCTTGTTTTTGTAACAACGTCTTGTTATTAACTACTTAGCTGGATACCTAATTTTTTCTAAAATAATGGCAGAAAGCTCTTCAACTGATCGGCTGGTAGAGTCGGCCCAGGTAATGCCTGCGTCACGCATCAGCTCTTCTGCCGTAGCGATTTCTTTACGGCAGTTATCTAAAGAGGCGTAAAAACTGCCAGCTCTACGTTCATTACGCACAGCATGCAAACGTTCAGGTTTGATGGTTAAACCGAAAATTTTATCCAAGTATTTGTGCAGAATTGCAGGGAGTGTGCCGCGTTCAAAATCCTCTGGAATCAATGGGTAATTGGCAGCTTTAACACCGAACTGCATTGCAAGATAAACACTAGTCGGGGTTTTTCCGCAACGTGATACCCCGACTAAAATAACTTCAGCCGCTTCTAAACCAGTGTTTGTCATGCCGTCATCATGGTTCAATGTATAGTTAACGGCTTCCATACGATCGTTATATTTACTACCCATAATGCTATGCGCAATGCCTGCACCTCTTAACGGTTTTTGGTCGAGTTCCAGGCTTAGCGGGTCGATAAAGGTGTTAAATAAATCTATAAAATAGGCGTTAGATTGTTTTAAGGTGCTTCGTAACTCAATGTTGCCGAGCGTCATAATCACTACAGGTCGGCCACCATCTTCTTCGGTGGCATGCAAAATGGCATCTTGCGCTAGTTTGATTTTATCTAACGTGTCGGTAAATGGCAGGCGCACTTGGGTAAAGTGAGTACTGGGAAAGTGCTCCAGCAACTTTCCTAAAGCGCCTGCTGTAATGCCAGTACCGTCAGAAATGAAAAATACGGTGCGGTTTATCATAGTGAATTATCCATTGTCGGTTGGCCATGTATTGACTGGTAATTATTTTTTAGTCAATCTTTGCCATGTTTTCACTACGGTATCCGGGTTGAGAGAGATGGATTTAATGCCTTCAGCCACTAACCATTCGGCAAAGTCAGGGTGATCAGATGGACCCTGACCACAAATACCCACATATTTGCCTAAGCGGTTACAGGTGCTAATGGCCATTCTTAGCAACACCTTAACAGCGTCATTTCGCTCATCAAAGCCATCTGCCAAAATTCCAGAGTCACGATCCATACCTAATGTGAGCTGAGTCAGGTCGTTCGAGCCAATTGAGAAGCCATCAAAGTAATGTAAGAATTGCTCAGCCAACAGTGCGTTAGAAGGAATCTCACACATCATAATTAAGCGTAAGCCATTTTCACCACGTTTAAGACCATTTTCGGCCATAATGTCAGTCACGGCTTTAGCTTCGTCCAAAGTACGTACAAATGGAATCATTAACTCTACGTTGGTTAAGCCCATTTCATCACGAACTTTTTTCATGGCGGTACATTCCATGGCAAAGCACTCTTTAAAGTCTGGTGCCATGTAACGCGCTGCCCCGCGGAAACCAATCATTGGGTTTTCTTCATCCGGCTCATAAATCTCACCACCGACCAGTTTTTTGTACTCGTTAGATTTAAAGTCAGAAGTACGTACAATCACTGGTTTCGGATAAAACGCTGCGGCAATGGTAGCAACGCCTTCAGCGACTTTATCAATGTAGAATTGTTTGGGTGAAGCATAGCCGCGTGCACGGTTTTTAATTGTAGTTTGGATAGCGGACGGCATTGCATCCACGTTCAAAATGGCTTTGGGGTGGATGCCGACCATGTTATTAATCACGAACTCTAAACGTGCCAAGCCTACGCCGTCATTGGGTGTTTTAGCAAAACCGAATGCCATGTCAGGGTTGCCTACGTTCATCATGATTTTGCATGGTGCTGCAGTGAGTTCAGCAGCCAAGCTGCTGCTGACTTCGTACTCAATTGCGCCATGGTAAACAAAGCCTGATTCACCTTCAGCGCAGGATACGGTAACAATTTCACCTTCACGTAATATATCCGTTGCATTAACCGAACCAACAATCGCTGGAATACCTAATTCGCGCGCAATAATGGCCGCATGGCAGGTGCGACCGCCACGATTAGTTACTAATGCGCTTGCACGTTTCATTACGGGTTCCCAGTTAGGGTCCGTCATGTCGGCTACCAATACATCACCAGGTTGTACCAAGTGCATGTCTGCTGGGTCTAATACGATACGTACAGGACCAACACCCACTTTTTGAGTCACGGCGCGGCCAACGACCAATGGTTTTTCGCTATGTTTGATAAGCTTAAAGGTTTCTGTAACGTTGGTTGCAGATTCTTGTGATTTTACGGTTTCAGGACGCGCTTGCAGAATGTAGAGTTTGTTATCCACACCATTTTTGCCCCATTCAATATCCATTGGACAGCCGTAGTGCGTTTCAATGGTCATGGCGTAACGCGCCAACTCTAAAACATCTTCATTTGAAAGCGAATAGCGGTCGCTGTCTGCTGGATCCACATCGATAGTATGTGTACTTTTACCTGCGCGAGTTCCATCAGAGAACACCATTTTAATGAGCTTGGAACCCATGGTACGGCGTACGATAGAAGGCTTGCCTTGCGCCAGGGTTGGTTTGTGCACATAGAATTCATCAGGGTTTACCGCACCTTGTACTACAGTTTCACCCAAACCGTAAGATGAGGTAATAAACACTACATCCTTAAAGCCAGATTCGGTATCGATGGTGAACATTACGCCAGCACAGCCAATATCACTGCGTACCATTTGTTGTACACCAGCTGAAAGGGCTACATCAGCATGTACAAAGCCTTTGTGAACGCGGTATGAAATCGCGCGGTCATTGTATAAAGAAGCAAATACTTCTTTAATGGCATGCAGAATGTTATCTAAACCTTGAATGTTCAAGAATGATTCTTGTTGTCCGGCAAACGAAGCATCTGGTAAGTCTTCGGCCGTGGCTGATGAACGCACGGCAAAGGTTGCGCCATTGCCAGATTTTGCGGTAAGGATTTCGTAATTTTCTTTGATTGCTTGATCTAGTGCGGCTGGAAATGGTGCTTCCATAATCCATTCACGTACTTTTTTGCCGCAGATAGCTAGGGCCTGCGTGTCATCTACATTTAATTTATCAAGTTCAGCGTTGATTTTGGCGTCTAAGCCGCTTTGCGCTAAAAATTCACGGTAGGCATCGGCGGTAGTTGCAAAGCCAGTGGGAACACGCACGCCTTTTGCAGATAACTGAGAAATCATTTCGCCTAGCGAGGCATTTTTACCGCCGACTGAAGGGACATCTACGTTGCGTAAATTTTCAAATGGAATAACGTGGGCTGACATGATAGTTCCTTAGATGTTCAAACAAGTGATTAAATTTCTAAATTATTTTTAGTCCACCTTTCAAAGACTATTGTGCAATAAATAGATGCACAATGATTATGAAAGGGATGGTTGAATGTTTTAGATTATTCTTCGTAAGGCCTCATTTTGCCTAATAATACGGGTGTTGTCACCTAAAAATCTATACATTGCATAAAAACTTTGTGCCAGCTCAGATATAGAAGTGCTTAAAGTTACTCAGATATAAAATGTACCAAAATTGACAGCCGTCAGCTAAAATGCCGAGAATAATAAAAAATTATCCAAAAAAAACAAACAGTAAAAAAATGCGCTACTCTTACAATAAAAACTTACTAAATAAAAACTCACTAAGTGAATTTTGCGCAAAATAAATTGATGAATTTTACTAATATCACAGTGCAATCCAGTGCGCGTTTACACATGGGTTTTTTTGATTTGCATGGTGGTTTGGGGCGTAAATTTGGCAGTATAGGTTTAAGTTTGGAAGCACCTAAGCTGGTGATAAAAGCCAGTGCGGCTGATGCCTTAAGTGTTGTGAGCGATGCTACCGTGCCAGCAGCGGTCATTTCAAAAGCAATATCCATTACGCAACAGTTGCTTGCTAGATTGCATCTTAACGATTCTTTTGAATTGAATATTATGCAACATATACCTGAGCACGCCGGTTTGGGTTCGGGTACGCAATTAGCTTTGGCGATAGGGACCGCGTTGAGTCAATTATATGGACTTAATTTAACTACAACAGAAATAGCTAAACTGACGGGTAGGGGTGGCCGCTCTGGCATTGGGATTGGTGCATTCGACTATGGCGGGTTGTTGATTGATGGCGGACGTATTTCATCTGCTGATAATGTGATGTTAACGCCTCCTCCGTTATTGGCGCGTTATAACTTCCCCGAGGATTGGCGTATTTTACTGATTTTTGATGCAACCCAACCTGGCATACATGGGGAGCAGGAGAAAATAGCGTTTACGCAATTGCCGGTTTTCTCCGAAAATCTTGCCGCACACTTATGCAGGCATGTACTGATGCAAGCCATGCCTGCTTTGATTGAGCGCGATTTAACCGCTTTTGGGCACAGCATACAAACATTACAAACCCATGTTGGTGATTATTTTGCACCTGTGCAAGGTGGGCGCTATGCCAGCAAGTTGGTGGGGGAAGTGTTGCAGCATCTAGAGACCGTAGGCGCGGCTTGTTTTGGACAAAGTTCTTGGGGGCCGACTGGTTTTGCGGTTTTTGAGAATGCGCATGAAGCTGAAAAACACATGCAGCAATTGAAAGCAAAGTTTGCTGACCAGGCGTTAAATTGGATGATCTGCAGCGCGTGCAATCATGGTGCAAAATTGATAGGCTCGTCATCGGTAGCTTTGACTCACCAGAAACATTAACTAAGACCTATTAAAACTAAGACCTATTAAAACTAAGACCTATTAAATTTATTTTTGAAAAATGCACATCAAGGAAAGCTAGCTATGGAAAAAACCAGCATTCTACATTTGCTCACTACTGCCAAAAACGCCAGCCCATTTGATGTCAATATGGCCTATGACGCAGGGTTCGATAAAATTATGCCTTACACCAATGTGACGCTATCTGAGATCACTGGTTTGACACAGGATGCTATCTTTTCGCGTGGATTATCAGGTGTAAAACGTGAGGGTATATTTATTGGTGGGCGTGATATCAATCTTGCCATGCAAATGCTGGATGCGGCTAAAAAAGCGATGTTTGCGCCTTTTGCCTGTTCTGTGTTTGCTGACCCATCTGGTGCATTTACCACCGCTGCAGCAATGATTGCCAAGGTTGAATTTCACCTTAAAGCGCAATTTGACGCAGACTTAAAAAGCCAAGTGATTAGCGTATTTGGAGCAACTGGACCAGTTGGTAGTTGTTCAGCCATTATTGCGGCTCAACAAGGTGCGGTGGTGCAGTTGGTTGCGCACCACTCAATTGCTGAGGCCCAACAAAAAGCAGCGGTGTGGAATGAGCAATATAAAATCAACTTGCAAGTGGTAGATGGCACCACGGAGGCTGCCAAGCAAAAGGTGTTAGCGCAAGCTGAGATTGCAATTTGTGCCGCCGCTGCAGGGGTACAGGTGTTGAGTGCTGAGCATTTGAAAATTGCAAAACAGTTGAAGATTGTGGCAGATGTTAATGCAGTATCGCCATTAGGTGTGCAAGGGGTTACGGTTAACGATGATGGCGTTTTAATTGCAGATACGCAAGCTTATGGGATTGGTGCCTTGGCGATAGGTCAACTTAAATACACCACGCAACATCAATTGTTAAAGCAAATGCTAACGGCAGCGCAACCATTTGAAAAGCCAAAATATTCCGAATTTATTGCAGCATTTAAGTTGGCGCGTGAGCTATTAAAAAATCAATCTTAATTATCGCGCTATCTGCGCGCCCCTTTGTTGTTGCTGCTGTAAAGAGTGGTTATGCCGTGATTGCGATTGATGCTTTTGCAGATAAGCAAACAATAGAGTCGGCAAAAAAAAACTATGTGGTGAGTTTTGATGAGCAAGGTTTTAATGCGGATGAATTATTAAAGGTAATCACGCAGCTAGATTTAAGCCAATTTGTAGGCTGTATTTATGGCAGCGGTTTTGAAGCGCAGCCAGGCTTGCTGCAAAAAATAGCGGATGCTGTTCTTTTACTTGGAAATACAGCAAACACGGTGAGAGCAATAAAGCATGCAACGCAATTTTTTAGTGCCCTTCGGCAATTAAATATCGCACACCCTGCCGTTTTTGATGTTCTGCCAGATAATGATGAAAAAAACAGGTCTGCTGTTTATTTGAAGAAATTTGCTGCTGGTAGCGGAGGTGCTCATATTAGATTGGCAAGTGTTAATGATGCTAAGTTGTTGGAGAATGAGTATTATCAGCAACAGCTAAGTGGGCAATCAGTTTCATTACTGTTTCTTGCAGATGGGTACAAAATTGAGGTGGTCGGCTTTAACGAGCAGTGGTCAAGCCCGTGTGATGCAATGCCTTTTCGTTACGGCGGAGCAGTTAGTCAGGTTGCGCTGTCTAACAGCGTTCAGCAGCAACTGATTGAGGCTGCTGAAAAACTCACGGTAAGGTTTGGTTTGTTAGGTTTAAATAGCCTGGATGCCATAGTGCAAGATGATAAGGTTTATGTGTTAGAGGTAAATCCTAGATTAAGTGCAACGGTGGATTTGTACGATCATACAGCAACAAATTTAATAGATAGGCATGTGCAAGTTTGTTCGAATCGGGCTAGCTTAAGTCAAGAAAATTTAGGAGATAATTGCCACGCCCAGCAATCTAGGACTCAGCAATCTCAAGCTCAGCAATCTAGGGCGCATGCCATTGTGTATGCAACATTTGATATAGAAATTGTGCCATCCACTGAGTGGCCTAGCTGGGTAATGGATACACCTTTTAATTTATCTGAAACAAAAAAAATACTGGCAGGCAATCCTATCTGTACCGTCACCGCATATGATGACGGCGCAGAGGCGGCCAAACAATTGCTGTATGCAAGAGTTGATGTAGTGCAGAATTTGTTGAAAATAAATACAAGCTCCCATAACAAAAAAGTTAACAATAGTTGAAGAGGTATAAACGTGCAAACATCACCATCACTAAAAGCGCACCTAAGTGTTAATCAGTTGAGTGAGCCATTGGTAAAAAAGCTTCTGAAAAATAGTAAAGCTTTGCAATTGGGGGTATCGCAGCATGAAGCTGGCTGTACGATTGTTGACGCTGGTATTGCGCATGTTGGATGTGCTGAAGCGGGGCGAATTATTGCTGAAATTTGCATGGGCGGTCTTGGTCAGGTGACATTGCAGGCTGATAATCGCTTTGCTCATTGGCATGATGCTATTGCGGTAAGTTCAACACAGCCAGTACTGGCTTGTTTGG